>DAINAT010000013.1:0-48919 GCA_036733305.1 Hyphomonadaceae bacterium | reverse complement strand
TGCGGCGGGCCCCAGTGAAAACCGGGACGAGCCGGGCCGCATCGAAAACGCGCTGAGCCTGCAAAGAGGCGACCAACGCTGACGACATCCGCCCGCTTCAAGATGAGAACTCCCGAGAACGCACACACGCGCCGCCCAGCCCGAGAGAATTCCTATGTAGCAGAGGATTTGAGGATGATCGACAAAAAAATCACATGGGCTCTGATTTTAGCAATCGCGGTTGAATCCGCCGGTATCTTTGTGTGGGCGGGCGGCGTTGCCGAGCGCCTGCGGGACGCCGAGGCACAGGTGGCCGAGCAGGCCGGAACGGCGGTGCGGTTGACGCGAGTCGAGGTGAAGCTGGAGCTGGCGTCTGCCCAGCTCGACCGGATCGAGGCCAAGCTGGACAGACAGTAGTTCAGACCGCGACGCCGACCGTGACGGCGGCGGAATAGCCGCTGGTCGCGTCGCCGGAGAAGGCGGGCGTCATGGCCGTGATCTGGGCCGTGGTGTTGTCGCGGAAGACGTTGTCGGTTGCGAGCGAGATGCTCTGGAAGTTCGAACGGCTGGACGTGTAGCCGGAGGTGAGATTGTAGACGGTGTTGCAGACGGCTTGCGGCAGCGCAAATTGCGAGGTCAGCACCTTGTTGCGGTAGGACGTGGCTGTGGCGAGGGTCGGATAGATCTCGAAATGGATGTGCGGCCAGCGGCCGCTATAGCAGCCCGGGAAGATGGTGGTGAAGGAGACCATGCCGTTGGCGTCGGTCACCTGGACGCCACGGAGATAGTTCTCGTTGGGAAGATCATAGAGCGTGTACTGGCCCGACTGCGTGCAGTGCCAGATGTAGATGGCGTAGCCGGCGAGCGGCGCGCAGGACGCGTTGGTGTTCACGATCTGGATAGCGAGGGTGACGGGCAGGCCAGCGGCTGTGTTGGTCGAGACGCCGCCGAAGCTGGAGCGGATGTCGCTGCGGACGACGCCGGAAGTGGCGAGGACGTTGCGCAGTGTGCCGTTGGAGGAGTTCGAGCCATCGGCGGGATAGGGGCCTTCGGTTTCCGACACTGTGACGGAGCAGGCTGACGAGGTTGAGGTTCCGGTTGTTGTGCCCGTGCCTGTCGTTGTGCCGGTGGTGGTTGTGCCGTCGGATGAGCCGCCGCCACCGCAGCCGGTGAGGATGAGGCCGCCGGCGGACATGCCGAGCATGCGCAAGACGTTGCGACGCGGGCGGAGCTGATTGAGCAACATTTCGAGATCGGCGGGCAGGCCGCGATCGTGATCATGCGTGTCGTGCGACATGAGGTGATCCCCTCCAGAAGGATCACTCACCTTTTCGCGAAAGCTGTCTCTGGAGTTTCCCGCGCTTGTCGCGGGTTGTCGCAAAGGTGCGGCGGATTGTGGCGAGGTGGTTGGATGAAGTCTCTGGTGATCGAGGGATATGCGTCGCTGTTCGGGGTCGAGGACCTGGCGGGCGATGTGGTGCGGGCGGGGGCGTTTACGCGGTCGCTCGCTCGGGGGAGTGGTGTGGGGATGTTGCTGAGCCATGTCGGCGGGCGGACGGCAGGGCGGTGGACAGCGATGCGCGAGGATGGGCGCGGGCTGTTTGTGCGTGGGCTGGTGACGGATGAGACGGCGGCGGGCGCGGCGGCGCTGCGGCTGATCGGTCAGCGTACGATGAGCGGGCTGTCGATCGGGTTCATTGCGCGGGACTGGTCGCCGCGGGTGGTGCGGGGGCGGGAGCTGCGTGAGATCGAGCTGCGGGAGATTTCGCTGGTGACGTCGCCGATGTTGCCGGGGGCAAGGTTTGCTGCGGCGGGTGCGGCTTTGCCTTGTGTTGGGGATTCCACGGTTCTTCCCGTAAATGTGCGGACCGCCTGACGTTGGGGCAACCTTTCCGCAGACGGAAACGGGGGGTAGGATTCACCCAGCGATTGCGCCGATCACCGGTAGACGGGACGGCTCTGCTTGAGGAGGCACGCCGTGAAGACGAAGCTGTTGGCCGCTACGGCCTTGTGCATTGCTGCTGTGCTAGGCGCGGGCGTTGCTGCCGCGCAGGGAGCTGAGCAGGGGTATGCGACGCCCAAGACAAAGTGGGGGGCGCCGGACCTGCAGGGGTTCTGGAACAACACGTCGGTGACCTCGATGCAGCGCCCGGGCGATGCGAAGTCGCTGGTGGTCAGCGAGAAGGAAGCCGAGCGGCTGGTGAACCGCAACCTGCTGATCGTGCTGTCGAAGCAGGACCAGGCGACGAACGGGCAGGACCCGAACAACACCAAGCTGCTCGAGGACAAGAATCCGGACCGTGGCTACAATTCGTTCTGGATCGATCCGGGTTCGAAGATGGCGACGGTGAAGGGCGAGATCCGCACGTCGTGGATCACTGTGCCGGAGAATGGGCGCATTCCCTACAAGCCGGGTGCGCGGACGGCGGGTGGGTATTCGATCACCAATTTCGATGGACCGGAGACGCGGCCGCAGGCCGAGCGCTGCGTGCTGGGATTCTCGGGATCGTATGGTCCGGTGATGCAGAACGGCATGTACAACAATACGATGCAGTTCGTGCAGACGCCGAACCAGGTGATGATCGTGGTCGAGATGAACCATGATGCGCGGATCATTCCGATCGTGGCGAGCAAGGCGGATGCAAAGCATGGCGCGATCCCGAAATGGGGTGGCGACAGCGTCGGCTGGTATGAGGGCGATACGCTGGTGGTGGAGACCACGAATGTGCATCCGAACCAGCGCGCGATGATCACGAAGGACGGCAAGCTGACGGAGCGCTTCTCGCGCTGGAACGATCACCAGATCCTCTACACGTTCGAGGTCGATGATCCCTCGCTCTACAGCCAGGCGTGGAAGGGCGAGATGGCGCTGAATGAATCGCAGCCGCTGTACGAATATGCTTGCCACGAAGGCAATTACGCGATGCCGGGCATTCTGGCCGGCGCACGTGAACTCGAGAGCCAGGGCAAGGTGCCGGGTATGGGTCCGGGCATCACCGCAGGCATCGTGCTGTCGCGCGACGAGACGGGCGGCGAGGGCTTCAACTAGGTTTTGGTGGGACGGGAAGACGAAGGGCGCGGCAGAGGCTGCGCCCTTTTTTCCAGACAGTCTGCGGCAGCGATTGTCGCGTAGGAGTATTTAATGGTCAGGGCACTTTTGATTTGCACCGCGCTGGCGGGTGTTGGTTTTGTTGGCAGCGCATCCGCGCAGCATGCGCCGGGTTACGCCGCGCCGAAGACGACATGGGGCGTGCCGGACATTCAGGGGTTCTGGAACAGCACGTCGATCACGAGCCTTCAGCGGCCTCGTGGCGTCGACAAGCTGGTTGTGACCGAGAAGGAAGGACGCGAGATTGTCGAGAATAATCCGCTGATCATGCTGACCCGTCAGGAAGAAGCGGCGCAGGGCAGCGATCCGAATGATCTGTCGATCCTGGCCGACAAGAATGCTGACCGTGGCTACAATGCGTTCTGGATTGATCCGGGTACGCGGCTGGGGGAAGTGCGTGGCGAGCTGCGCACATCGTGGATCACAGAGCCGGCGAATGGGCGCGTACCGTTCAAGCCGGGTGCGCAGCGTTATGACCGCGGGCACAAGGATGCGGTGGCGGGCACGAACTTCGACGGGCCGGAGACGCGGCCGCTGTTCGAGCGCTGCCTGATGACCGAGACGACGGCCGGGCCGATCATGCAGAATGCGATGTACAACTCGACGCTGCAGATCGTGCAGTCGCCGGACGCGGTGATGATCGTGGTCGAGATGGTGCATCACGCGCGGGTTATTCCGATCGTGGCGAACGCTGCTGCGGTGAAGCACGGGCCGAAAGAGATTCCGCAATGGGCGGGAGATTCTGTGGGCTGGTATGAAGGCGATACGCTGGTGGTGGAGACGCGCAACGTGAACCCGCTGCAGCCGAGCCTGATCTCGCCGACGGGAAAGCTGACTGAGCGCTTCTCGCGCTGGTCGAAGGATCAGGTGTTGTATGAGTTCACGGTCGAAGACCCCACGCTGTACACGCAGACATGGAAAGGCGAGATGGCGCTGAACACGTCGCAGCCGCTTTACGAGTTTGCGTGCCATGAAGGCAATTACGCCATGCCGGGAATTCTGGCCGGTGCGCGTGAGCTTGAAGCGAAGGGCATCAAGCCGACGCTGGGGCCGGGGATTTCCGCGGGACTTCCGCAGACGGCGAACTAGGACTTATACGCAGACCCAAATGAGAAGGGCGCGGCTGCTGGCTGCGCCCTTTTTGTTTGGCGTGTGCGAAGCAGGTTTGAATCGGCGCTGGGCTTCGCGGCGTCGGGGATTGTTTGAGCGAAGCTGATTTAGGGAAACCCATGACAATCGAGACGAAGATGAACGCGCCTTCGGGCGTGAATGTGGACGCACGTGCGTTGGCGAACGAGATGATGGCGGCTTTCGAGGCGTTGAAGGCGGCGAATGATGCGCGGATCGAGGAGATCGAGAAGCGCGGCGCGCCGGACCCGCTGCTGGATGCAAAGCTCAAGAAGATCGAGCAGTCGCTGGATCGTCAACGCAGTGCGCTGGAGCGGCTGGCGCTGGAGCAGGCTCGGCCGGCGATGGGGGATGATCCGCGCAAGGGTGATCCCGAGCACAAATCGGCGTGGAGCACTTACATGCGCCGCGGCGATGACAGCGGGATTGCGCGGCTGGACCTGAAGTCGGTGAATGTCGGTACGGAGGCGCAGGGCGGTTATGTGGCGCCGCCCGAGCTGGATCGTTTGATCGAGCAGAGGTTGATGGCGTCTTCGCCGATGCGCCAGATTGCTTCTGTTCGCCAGACGTCGGCGACGGTGTTCCGCAAGCCGGTGAGCCTGGGTACGACGTCGGCATGGGCGGCGGAGACGGGGTCGCGCGCGGAGACGACAGCGCCACAGCTCGACCTGCTCGAGTTTCCGGCGGCGGAGCTCTATGCGATGCCGGCGGCGACGCAGACGCTGCTGGACGATGCATATGCCGATGTCGACGAGTGGCTTGCGGATGAAGTCGAGCAGAGCTTCTCGGCGCAGGAGTCGACTGCGTTCGTGACGGGTGATGGCTCGAACAAGCCGAAGGGCTTCCTGAGCTACGACATGATCGCGGATGCGAGCCATGCCTGGGACAAGATCGGCTTTATCCTGTCGGGCGGCGCTGGCGCATTCGCAGCGAGCAACCCCGCCGACAAGCTGATCGATCTGGTCTATGCGCTGAAGAGCCAGTATCGCGCCAACGCTCGCTTCGTGATGAACCGCAGGACTGTGTCGGCGGTGCGCAAGCTGAAGGATGGCGACGGCAACTATCTGTGGCGTCCGGGTGCGGCGGGAGAATCGGCGAGCCTGCTTGGCTATGCGGTGACCGAGATCGAGGACATGCCGGACATCGCGGCGAACTCGTTCTCGATCGGGTTTGGCGATTTCCGTCGTGGCTATCTGATCGTGGATCGCCAGGGGGCCCGCGTTCTGCGTGACCCGTACTCTCTGAAGCCCTACGTGCTGTTCTACACGACCAAGCGCGTGGGTGGGGGCGTGCAGAATTTCGACGCCATCAAAGTCATGAAGTTTGCCGCCTCCTGACGGAAGCGGTGGGTCATGAAGCTCGCCGCTTCATAAGCTGAGCGGTAGTTAACTCGACGGCTGACCCGGTGAAGCCTAACTTTGCCGGGTCAGCGGAGAGATTTTGCATGGGTTCGCCTTCACCGGAACGCACAGCCGACGCGTTCATCGAGAAGTTCAACTCCGGGGATGCGGCCGGGTTTGCCCAACTCTATTCCGACGACGCCATCTTTACGTATGACGGCGTGGAGAAGGCGGTTGGCCGCAAGCAGATCGAAGGCGCGATCGCGGGCTTCATGCTGGCGGGGCTGAAGTTCAAGGGCGAGAACATCAACGTTCATGTGGTGGACGATATCGCGTTGACGCGGTTCAAGTGGGAGCTGTTCGACGCAACTGGCGCTACGGTCGCCAAAGGTGTTTCGACGGAAGTGCAGAGGCGCGGCGAGGACGGGCTGTGGCGCTTCATCATTGATGACTCGGGCGGTGGAAGCCGGCCCTGATTGCCTGATCTGAGTTCCCGATCTGGGCGCTTGATCTCCACTGCCGCGTATTGAAGATGCGCCCCATACAAAATGGGGAGTTGATCATGGGCGTTGCGTCACCGGAATTGATGGCTGAGGCTTTCGCGGAGCGGTTCAACGCGCGCGATGAGGCGGGCATGCTGGACCTGTATGAGCCGGATGCCGTGTTCACCTTTGATGGCGTCCAGAAGGCTGCTGGACACGCGCAGATCAAGGAAGCGCTGGCAGGCTTTTTCGCTTCGCCGTTCAAGCTGCGCGGCAAGTATGATTTCGTGCATGTAGCAGGAAGCATGGCGCTCGCCAGCCTACGCTGGGAGATGCTCGAGCCGGAAGGCTGGATCAATTCCGATGGCGTTTCGATGGAAGTGCTGACCAAGGGTGCGGATGGCCTGTGGCGCTTCGCGGTGGATGACGCCACCGCCGGTCGGCGGCCTGAAGCGTAGCGCTGGTCATAAGTTAAGCAGAATTCATCGGTTTGCGGATCATGTTTGCCGCGCTTTTCTTGCGCGCTGGCAGGCAGTTGGGGCGCAACCACGGGTCTGTACGCGCACAACGCCGGATTTCCGGGCGTTGGTGACGCGAACATGCGCTGCTGTGTGGCAGTCGTGTGAAACTTTGATGCCCCGAGTGCTTGTCGCTTGAGACGTGTCGGACCGCGCCCGCGGTATGGGAGCGTGCCGGGTACGGTCACGGAATCACAAGGGGTGACTTCATGCGTTCAGTAGCTTTCAGGACTTTGTTGCTGGGATTTGGCTCGGCTTTGGCGATTGGAGCCGCGTGTGCGCAGGAAGCGCCTGCGGCTGCTCCGCAAGCCACCGATCAGAACGACGTGGTTGTTGTTCAAGGCCGGCGACTGTCTGAAGCTGACGAGGCGGTCGGTCTCGACAAGGCGAGCAACGTAGTGGCCGTGACGCGCGAAGCGCTGCTGTCGGCGCCTGCGGGCATTTCGGGCCTGAAGATGCTGGAGAGCCTGCCGGGCTTCAACGTGCAGACGGAAGGCGCGCTGGGCCTCTACGAGTTTGGTAACTCGGTTACGGTGCGGGCGTTCAACCTGCAGCAGATCGCGTTCGTGCTGGATGGCATTCCGATGGGCCGCAGCGATGCGTTCGGCGGTAGCCCGATCTTCCGCTATGTCGACAACGAGAACCTTGGGTCGGTTGTGGCCTCGCCTGGCGCAGGCGATGTTGCGCAGCCAGCGTATTCGTCGCTGGGGCCGATCGTTGAGTATCATTCGATTGATCCGAGCGATGAACTGGGCGGTCTGGTGTCGGTTGCCTGGGGTGACGACAAGCTGCGCCGGTCGTTCGTGAAGCTGAATACGGGCAAGATCGGGCCGCTGTCGGCCTATGTCAGCCGCACAAAGCTGGACAGCAATCTGGCGCGCGGCGCAGGCACGATCGACCGCGAGCACGCTGAAGCGAAGGTGAAAGTCGACCTGTGGGACGACGCGTATGTCGATTTCAAATGGGTCTATAACGATTTCTACGATTTCGATTCACCGAGCGTGACGAAGGCTCAGTATAATTCCGGCGCGCTCTGCCCGAACGGTGAAGGTGGGCAATATTGCGGCTACTCGGCGACGCTGCCTACGGGCACGCTGGGCACCGTGCTCGAATACAACGTGCCGGGCTATACGTATGACACGACGGGCTGGTCGCTCGACCGTCTCAACGTGCGGACCGACCAGCTGCTTGGCAGCACGTTCCACACGGCACTGGGACCGGACGCGTCGCTGACCGTTACCGGATACTACGAGACCAAGAAGGGCTGGGGCTCCTCGCCCGAGACCTACGGCACGCCGACTTCGGCAACTTCGCTCTACGGTCGTTACACCCGTCAGAAGTCGCTTGGTCTGAATGTGGTGGCGCCGCGCGGCACCGCGTTCGGTCTGACGAGCCTGGAGGGCGAGCGCAAGGGTGTCGTCGCCAAGGGCGAGTTCGAGATCGCGAACCACACGCTGCAAACGGGTATCTGGCTCGAAGGCGATGACTACTCGCGCTTCACGCGCCGCGTGAACCATGCTGGCGGTTTGCAGTCGGGCGCGGTGTTGTTCAACGAGGTGAACTACTACTGGCGCAATTACACCAGCGAGCGCGAAACGCTGCAGGTGTTCCTGAAGGACACGATCAGCCTGCTCGACGACGCGCTGAAAGTGGAAATCGGGGTCAAATCGCTGAAGGTTGACTATTCGCTCGATGGCTACCGAAACTTCAACGACTATTATCGTGTAATCGGCACGACGACGGTTGCTGGCTGGGGTCCGCAGTCGCTGAGCGAGACGTATGAGAAGAACTTCCTGCCGATGGTGGGCGCTGTCTGGAACGTGACGCCGAACGAGCAGTTGTTTGCTTCATACTCGCAGAACTTTGCTCTGCCGCGCGGCACGGACGACATCTTCTCTGTGGCGCCGCTGAATGTGGTGTCGACGCCGAATCCGAAGGCTGAGGAATCCGATAACTTCGAGATCGGCGCGCGGACGACGCGTGGCGAGTTCTACGGCTCGGTGGCGGCGTACTACACGACGTTCGATAACCGGATCGAGAGCTATGCTGTGCCGCTCGCGGGACAGACGGGCGCGACGGAGACGTACTATCAGAGCGTTGGCGGTGTTGAGGCTTACGGTCTTGAATTCACAGGCGCATGGCGGCCGGACTTCTTCAACCACAGCCTCTATTTCAACGGGACGCTGACCTACAACCAGACGACGTTCCAGGATGACGTGCCGAACTTTGCGAACACGACTGCAAGCACGCGTTGCGCCAGTGCGACCATCCTCTGCCTGTCTGGCAAGACGCTGCCGGATAGCCCGGAATGGGTGCTCAGCGGCGGCGTGACGTGGGAGCCGACGGACTGGATCGTCGCCAACATCTCGGCGAAGTATCAGTCGGATCGCTACTCGAACTTCGTGAACACGGAAGAGATCCCGGACTACACGACGGTTGCGGCATATGTCGACTTTGGTACGGGCGATGGCACGGGTCCGCTGGGCCGGTTCAAGGCGCGCCTGAACATCGACAACCTGTTCGATGAAGACAAGCTGGCGTTCATCTCGTCGTCGATCGCTTCGACCGCCTCGTTCCGCCCGCTGAACCCGCGGACGGTGTCGGTGTCGGTCAGCGCGGACTTCTAGGACTTTACAGCTGGATCTGAATGAGTTCGCGAGCCCCGGTGGGGCTCGCGAATTTCGTTTGGGGTGACTAGCGCGGCGCCATGCGAATGCCGCCGTCGAGGCGGACGCATTCGCCGTTGAAGTAGGCGTTCTGGATCATCTGCAGGGCGAGCGAGGCATATTCCGACGGATCGCCGAGACGTTTCGGGTTTAGGACGGTGGCCGAGAGCGCGGCTTTCACGTTGTCGGGCAGACCTGCGAGCAGCGGCGTGTTGAACAGGCCCGGCAGGATGGTGTTGACGCGGATGCTTTCCGTCGAGAGGTCGCGCGCGATGGGCAGGGTCATGCCGACGACGCCGCCTTTGGAGGCGGAGTAAGCGGCCTGGCCGATCTGGCCATCTTCGGCGGCGACGGAGGCCGTGTTGACGATCGCGCCGCGATCGCCATCGGCCATCACGTCGAGCGTGAGCATGCCGGCTGCGGATTTCGAGATGCAGCGGAAGGTGCCGATCAGGTTGATCTGGATGATCTTGTTGAAGCTATCGAGCGGGTGCGAGCTGATCTCGCCCGTTTCCTTTTTGCGGCCGGCGGTTTTCACGCCAATGCCGGTGCCGGCGCAGTTGACGAGGATGCGCTCCTGGCCGTTGGTGGCGCGGGCCTTCTCGAAGCCGGCATCGACGGAGGCGTCGTCGGTGACATTGACGTTGCAGTAGAGCGAGCCGGTTTCGGCGGCGTAGGCCGTGCCGACTTTCTCGTTCATGTCGAAGATCGCGACTTTGACGCCTTGGGCGCGCAGGGCCTTCACGGTTGCGCCGCCGAGACCGGAGGCGCCGCCTGTGACGATGGCGGAGACGGAGCTGTCGAGTTTCATGGCGTTTTCCTGCGCGATCGATTGACGTTTGCGGAAGCTTTAGAGCGCCGTGAGGCCCACGCCTAGACGTGACGTGGGGTTAGGTGGTGCGGGTCAGCGCGGCGCGAGATCGACGTCATACGCAAAGAGCGTAGATGCGTCGTCGTCCGGCATGAACCAGGCGCGCAGGCCGCTGGGTGTTGGCTCGAACCAGGCGGGGTTCTGAAGCATGGAGTGGCCAGTGGGCGACCAGAGCTCTATTGGCGTCTGCCAGAGGGGGCGGAGCCCGGCGACATCAATGAGTTCAGCGCCGCCGATGACGAGCGGCGTACTGTTCGGGCGCGCGTATGCGGCGAGGCCGGTGCAGAGCATCTGTCGGTTGGGCAGGCCGTGGCAGTCCTGCCAGTCGATGAAGTGTGAGGTGTTTTTTGTAGGCGGTGCGGAGAGGTCGTATTGCTTGACGGAGCCGTCGGGCTGGATAGGCCAGCGATAGATCTGACGGCTGCCCCAGCTTGCGCCGACGAGCGTGTTCGTTTGACGATCCATGGCGACGGCGCCGATATGGTCGGGGACGCGGAAGGCTTCGGTGGCTTTGAGCGTGACCGGGTCGACGCGGTAGATGATCGAACGGCTGTTGGGGCGATATTCGGCGACGGGTATCCAGAGCCAGCGGCCATCGAAGTCCAGACCGCCCAGGTGGTAGATGTCGCCTTCGCCGAGCGGGATATCTGACTTCAGGGCACCGTCTTCCGACATGCGGAAGAGGTGGCCGCGCCCCTCGCCTGTGTCGCGGTCCATGCCGTTCTGCGGTGTGGGATAGCGCTTGGTTGCGCGGATGATGTTGACCGAGGTGATGAAAAAGTCGGCGTCGATGCGGACCATACCTTGCGGGTGGTGCGTGTCGAACGGGATGCGGATTTCTTCGGCCAGTCGCCATTGGGTGGTGCGGTCGACTTTGGTGAAGCGCTGCGCGAGGTCGCTGGTTTCTGGCGCAGGCGCAGGCGCGACTGTGCAAGCGGAAAGAACCAGTGCTGCGAGATAGAGGCCAGGCTTGAACACATGCGTCTCCGGTCTGATGCCGCATGCCTAAAGGCATTTGTTGACAGTTTCAGCCCGCCGGGCCGGTGAGCTCGATGGTGATGCCGTTGGGGTCTTTGACGAAGCACTGGCGGCCGAAGCCGGATGGAATGTGTGACCAGCGATATGGAACGCCGAGCTGGTCGAGGCGCGCGAGCGCTGCATCGAAATCCGGTGCGGTGAACGAGATATGGTCCAGCGCGCCATCGGGGACGCGAGGCTGCGGCCGCTCGACCAAATGAATGACGGCTTGGTCGGCGATGTAGAGCCAGGCGCCGGCAAACGGGAAATCCGGGCGTGGTCCGAGCTTGAGGCCAATGACGCCGACGAAGAAGTCGATCGTCTCCTGCAGCTTCGCTGTCGAGATGTTCGCGTGATTGAGGCCGGTGACCATCGGCGACTCCGTTCTGGCCACACAGCCTAGGACGAAACCCAGAAGGAAAACAGGAATGATCGTAACGACGCTGGCGCAGCCGGCGGCCGAACCTGTGAGTTTGGCCGAGACGAAGGATTATCTGCGCATATCGGGAGATGGCGAGGACGGGCTGGTGGGCAGCCTGATTGCGGGAGCGCGGGCGAGGATCGAGGCGCTGGCGGGGGTGGCGATGATTTCGCGCACGTTGCGGGCGACGATGGATGCCTGGCCGCGCGGGGCGATCGAGAAGCGTACAGTGGTGATGCCTGTCAGGCCGGCGGATGAGCTGGTTGCAGTGCGGGTGTTTGAGCGCGGGGGCGTTGCGGAGACGGTGACGGATCGGTTCACGCTGGCGCGTGGGCGCTCGGCGAGGCTGGTGTGGACGAGCGGCGCGTTTCCGTGGCCGGGGCAGCGCTATAACGGGATCGAGGTGGACTATGTCGCGGGGTTCGGCGAGGGGCCGGATGATGTGGCGGAGGCGTTGCGGCTCGCTGTGAAGCGGCTGGCGGCGCACGCCTATCATCGGCGCGATGGCGAGACGCTGAATGGTCCGCTGCCGGAGGACGTTGCGGGGCTGGTGTCTCCGTGGCGCCGGGTGCGGCTGTGAGCGGGGCGGAGAGTGCGCTGGAGCGCGCGATACTGGAAGTGTTGGCTGCGGATGCGGCGGTGAAGGCGGTGCTGGGGGATACGGTGCGTGTAGGAGAGTTGGGATCGCCCTTGCCTGCTTATCCCTATCTTGAGATTGCGCGGCATTTGAGCGAGCCATCGGGCGGCGTGGATGCCGAGGCAAGTGAGCATCGCGTGGATCTGGTGGTGGTGTCGCGGGATCTGGGCGGCAGGCAGGCCAAGGAGGCGCTGGCGACTGTGCGTGCGGCGTTGATGGGCGCAGAGCTGGCGATGGAGGGCTGGCGGTGCGTGCTGCTTGTGCCGCTGTTCAGCGATGCGACGCGCCAGAGGATCGGGCTCTGGCGCGCGCTGTTGCGGATGAAGGCGGTGGTGGAAGCGGCCTAGATCTTGTCGGCTTGCTTCTTGGTCCAGGCGTAGAGCGCCCAGATCAGGGCGAAGAAGGCGATGATGCCTGTGATCATCGGGAGTGCGCCGGACCATGCGTCGGCCGGAATGAAGCCGAAGGGCGATGCGTTGTTGGTTCCGACGATGACGCCGGCGAGCAGCACGTTGAACAGGCTCTCACCGACGATCAGGCCGGATGCCATCAGAATGCCGAGACGGCGGGCAGGCTCCGGGTTCTTCGATTTGGAGACCCAGCGGTCATAGACGTTGCCGATGATGGCGCCGACTGTGACGGTCGTGGTGACGGCCATAGGCAGGTACATGCCGATGCCGACGGCAAGCGGTGGGAGCTTGTACTTGCGCTTGGTGGTGCGGTTGAGGATTTCGTCGATGGTGATGATCACCACACCGACGATTGCGCCGATGCCGATGAGATCCCAGCGTGGGTCACCGCCGATCACGCCTTCTGCAAGTGCGGAGATCAGGGTCGCTTGCGGGGCGCCGAGGGTTTCGGTGCCTTCGACGGCGGCGGGTGGGCCGCCCTGGAAGCCGAAGGCGGTGTTGAGCAGGTTGAGCAGGAACGGGATGACGAGCGCGCCAGCGAAGACGCCGACGATCAGGGCGGTCTGCTGACGCCATGGGGTGGCCTGGACGAGCTGTCCGGTTTTGAGGTCCTGCAGGTTGTCGTTCGAGATGACGGCGACGGCGAAGACGACGCCGGTGATCAGGAGCGCGAAGGCCACGATCGACGGGTCAGCCGGGATGTTGAAGATCTGCATCGCGCCGAGCATCAGGAGCGAAGCGACGAGGATGGCGAGAATGCCGACGCCCGATACGGGGCTGTTGGACGAGCCGATCAGGCCGGCCATGTAGCCGCAGACGGAGGCGACGACGAGGCCGATGATGACGACGTAGAGAACGCCGCCGGCGACGATTGCGGGGGCGCTGGCCTCAAGCGGCGTGCCTTGCGTGAATGACCAGAGCAGGACTGCGATGGCAAGCAGGACAATGCCGGAGATGACGCCGACGACGCCGATCGGGATGTCCTGCTCTGTTCGGTCGAGGACTTCGTGGGCGGCGCGCTTGCGCTGCGCGGCGAAGGCGGAGGCGATGCCGCTGATCAGCGGTCCGATGAGTTTGAGGAGCGTCCAGATGGCGGCGATACCGATGGCGCCGGCGCCTATGCGGCGGACTTGTCCGCCCCAGACGGCCATGGCGGCTTCTTCTGCTGCGCCCTCTGTGCCCTGCATGGCGGTCATGATCGGGACGAAGAAGGCCCAGGAGATCAGGAGGCCGATGAACATGGCGAGGCCGACTGCGAGGCCGACGAGGTGTCCGGCGCCGAGAAGGGCTAGCTGCATGCCGCCGCCGAGGCCGGTCGCGGCTGGGCCAATGCGGAGGAAAGCTGCCGCTTCGCCTGCGAAGGCGCGGGCGGAGACGAGGAAGGCGAAGAAAGCTGAGCCGATCGAGCCCATGATGACGGTGAGCAGGCCGGCCTTGTTTTCGCGGGCGGCGGCTTCGGTCTGGTCAGCGCCGCGTGAGCCGACTTTCAGCACCTCGGCGGCGGCGACGCCTTCCGGGTATGGCAGGTCGGTGTTGATGACGAGCGCGCGGCGGAGCGGGATCGAGAAGGTGACGCCGAGAATGCCGCCGAAGACGCAGATCAGGAAGGATTGCCAGAACGGGAATTCGGTCCACCAGCCGACCATGACGAGGGCCGGGAGAACGAAGATGATCGAGGACATCGCGCCGCCGACGGAGGCGACGGTCTGGACCGTCATGTTCTCCCAGATGGTCGAGGTCTTGAAGGTGCGCAGGAGGGCCATCGAGATGACGGCGGCCGGGATGGCGGAGGCGAAGGTGAGGCCGACCTTGAGGCCGAGATAGACGTTGGCTGCGGTGAACACGATGCCGAGCACCGAGCCCAGGACGAGCGCGCGGCCGGTCAGTTCTATGCGTTTCGTGGCGAAGTCCGTCATGTCTGCCCCTCAGCTTTGCGCGGAGGTAAGCCGACAATGGGGCGTTGGGCAATGTCTTGGGGGCAATGCCCGGCTGTTAGCGGCCGATGCGGCCGGCAGCGTATAGCAGGCCGCCGCCGATGAGGCAGGTCAGGGCGAACTGGATCGTGAAGAACGGCAGGGGAAGCTGGTCGTAGGCTTCGGGGCGGGCCTGGATCATGGCCACGTAGAGGCCGGACAGGCTGCCGACGATGAGCCCTGCGCCGCCGGTGACTGTGCTGAGGGTCCGCAGGGTGGCGATTAGTCCGTGATGACGGCGAGCGTTCTGGCCGAGATATTTTCGATTTACGGCGTCGTGCTCGCCGGCGACGAGCCACAGGCTGAAAATGACAGCAAAGCCCAGCGAGAAGGCTCCGGCCATGCCGAGCGCGCTGAGGCCGTGCGAGTAAACGACCAGAATGCCGGGCAACTCATTGTCGCTGGAGCTTTCAAATGAGCGCGTGAGGCCGAGATAAACGGGCAGGCCGGTCAGGATAAGAAGGGTGGTGGCGCCCGAGATTATGCGAAGTGGTCTGGTCTTGTAGAAACGCATGGTTCAGCCTCGGAACTGGCCCGACACTAGGCAGAAGGTAGTTAAGGCCCGATTGGACCGGTCTTGCGGATTTCGTTGAACTGACACGTCCGAGCGCCACGGACGTGGACAAAAGCAGGCGTGGGCGAATGAATTTCTTGCTATTTGAATCGGCGATCTGCGAAGGTCTGAATCATCGATCCTCGCGTTACGAAAGGCACTTTGATCAGTGCAGCATGACTCTCCACTGATCGCCCTACTATCGATTGGTTTTGGGCTGGCGTTTCTGTGTGGCGCGGTGGCGGTGCGGCTGAGGCTGTCGCCGCTGGTGGGGTATCTGGTGGCGGGCGTGGTGATCGGGCCGTTTACGCCCGGATTTACCGCGAACGCTGACCTGGCATCGGAAGTTGCCGAGATCGGCGTGATCCTGCTGATGTTTGGTGTGGGCCTCCACTTCTCGCCCAAGGACCTGTTGTCTGTGCGGACCGTAGCAGTGCCGGTAGCGCTGTTGCAGATCCTGCTGGGGACCATGCTCGGTATCGCGCTGGCCGTGGCGCTGGGCTGGGGGATCGAGACCGGGATCGTGCTGGGCCTCGCGCTTTCGGTTTCATCGACAGTGGTTGCGCTGCGCAACCTGCAGGAGCGCAGGCTCATGCAGACGGAGCGCGGCAAGCTGGCGGTTGGCTGGCTGGTTGTGGAAGACTTGGCCATGGTCGTGGCGATGGTTCTGTTGCCCACATGGGCGCACATCCGCACGCAGGTGGCCGGCGGCGAGGCGATCAACATGCTGCAGATGCAGGATGCCGGGCTCGCGGTTCTGCTGACTTTGAGCAAGGTGGCAATATTTGCACTGATCATGCTGCTGGCGGGCAAGCGGGTGGTGCCGTGGCTGCTGCATCGCGTCGTTCACATGGGATCGCGCGAGCTGTTCCGGCTGGCCGTGTTGGCGATTGCGTTGGGCGTGGCTTACGCGGCTTCGATATTCTTCGACATTTCGGTAGCGCTGGGCGCGCTGTTCGCTGGCCTGATCATGGCGGAGAGCGAGCTGTCGCAGCAGGCAGCGAACGAGACGCTGCCGCTTCGTGATGCGTTCGCGGTGCTGTTCTTCGTGTCCGTCGGCATGCTGTTCGATCCGATGATTCTGTTGCGTAATCCGTGGCCGTTGCTGGCGACGGTGGCGATCATTCTGGTGTTCAGGTCGATGATCAGCCTGGGACTGCTGAGGGTGTTCGGGCAATCGCGCGAGGCCGCTGCAACGGTGACGGCAAGCCGGGCGCAGATTGGTGAGTTCTCATTCATTCTGGCGGGGCTTGGTGTGCAGATTGGCCTGATACCGGAACCGGCCAATGACCTGATCCTGGGCGGGGCGATCATATCGATCATGCTGAGCCCGCTGATGTTCGCGTTCTTCGACTGGATCGGGAAGAAGGCGCCGGTCGCAGAGGCGGCGCCGCAGGTTGCGCCTGCACCCGCGCCACCCAAGCGTGTCGTGCTGGTGGGATATGGTCGTGTCGGCTCGCTGATCGGCAAGGCGCTGGACGATGCGCGAGCTACCTATTCAGTGATTGAAGACCGAGAGGACCTGGTCGAGTTGTTGAATCAGCGTGGCGTCGCCGTTGTGCCGGGCAACGCTGTTTCTCCGGGAACCATGGAAAAGGCGGGCGTGGCGCAGGCGGATCTGATGTTCGTAACGGTGCCGGATGGCTTCGAGGCTGGACGGATCGTGGAACTTGCGCGGACGATCAACCCGAATGTGAAAGTCTACGCCCGGGCGCATTCGGACGCGGAGGTAGAGCACCTGCGCGGATTTGGAGCTGATCTGATCGTATCGGGCGAGCGCGAGATTGCGGACGCCATGATCGACAAGGCAACGTCGGTTATTCCCAAGCGGATATTGCCTGCCTCAGCCTGAGTTGCTGGGCCCCAAATTGCTGGGCCTTAAGTTGCCCGGGTCCGAGTTGCCGATTCAGACCCGCGTGGCGAGGACGCTGAACATCTGCTTATCGCGGCCGCTTTCTGCGGTCGCGCCGAGATTGGACTCCTCGATGATAGCTGGGCGTTTCTTGCGCTGAGACTGTCGAGCACGGCCCGTCGGTTTTCGTCGGCCAGCACATGCAGCACCAGATCGATGCGTTTCGATAGGCAACCATACGGTTGCTTGCCAACTCATAACTGAAAGCGAAAGGAGAGAGGCATGGCAGGCCAAAGGGGCCGCGATGTTCTGATCAGGATTGGCGATGGCGGATCGCCCGAAGCGTTCGCCAGCGTGGCGGGCATTCGTGCGCGCACCATCAGCCTGAGCGCAGGATTGATCGAGGCGACCACGACGGAGAGTCCGCAGGCGTGGCGAGAGTTGGCGGCGGGCGCGGGCGTGAAGCGCGCGGAGGTTTCCGGCAGCGGCGTGTTCAAGGATGCAGCCTCCGATGCGCTGATCCGGCTGGCTTACTTCAACGGAGACACGCCGCGCTTTCAGTTGGTCATTCCGGGCTTTGGCGTGATGGCCGGGCCGTTCGCGATCAGTGAGCTGAGTTACTCGGGCGAGCATAATGACGAGGCGGGGTTTGCGATCCGGTTGGCGTCGGCGGGCGTGGTGACGTTCGTGGCGGAGGCAGGTTGATGGAGAGTGCTTCGATGGATCGGGAAGATGAAGCGTTGCTGGCGAAGGCGGCGCTGTTTGAGGACGCGATGTTGAAATCGGCGCGTACGGTGGAGTTGGAACTGGAGCGCGTGATGAAGCGTGGTGAGGATCAGCTGGATCGCTTGGCGGCGCGTATCGCGGATGTGTTGGCGCGCGTGGCGATTGATGGAGCTTTGGATGCTGTGTTGGGCGGTGGTGAGCAGTCTGTATCTGATCCTCGCGGGTCGGCGAACCAGGCGGCGTCGGTGATTGCGCGCGTGGTGCGCCGCGGGACGAGGTTCATATGAGCTCTTTTCATGATGTGAGATTGCCGTTGTCGCCGGCGTTGGGCGCGAGCGGCGGGTCGGAGCGGCTGACGGATATTGTCCGGCTGACTTCGGGCGTGGAGAGCCGCAATGCGCGCTGGGCTGGATCGCGACGGCGATGGGAGATCGGCGGGGCGGTGATTGAGGCTGACGCCGCGCATGACTTGCTTGCGTTTTTCGAGGCGCGGCGTGGGCGGATGCATGGGTTCCGATTTCGCGATCCGCTGGACTGGAAGAGTTGCGCGCCGAGCGAAAGTGTTTCGCGGGTTGATCAGGTCATTGGCGTTGGCGACGGGACGACGACCGCGTTTCAGCTGGTCAAGCGATATGAGAGCGGTGGCGCTTCGGTAACCCGAGCGATCATGAAACCGGTTGTTGAGTCTGTTGCGGTGGCTGTGGGCGGCGCGGCGGCTGGGTTTGCTGTGGATGCGGCGACGGGTGTTGTTACGCTTGAGGATGCGCCCGTTGTAGGCGCGCAAGTGACGGCCGGGTTCGTGTTTGACGTGCCGGTGCGGTTCGACGCAGACAGGCTGGAGCTGTCGCTGGTTGGGCGTGATGCGGTGCGTGTGATGCGCGCGCCGCTGGTGGAGCTGCTGGGATAAACGATGAGACAGATAAGCGAAGACTTCGCCGCCAGGCTGGCGGCGGAGACGACGAGCCTGTGCCTGTGCTGGCGCTTCGATCGAGCGGATGGCGAAGTGTTCGGGGCGACGGACCATGATCGGCCACTGGCATTTGATGGCGTGACGTATGTGCCGTCAGCGGGGCTGGAGAGCGTTACGTTTGAAAGCACGAGTGGTCTGGCGCCGGGGCATGCGGCGGCGAGTGGATCGCTGTCGCTGGGTTTCATTTCGGACGTGGCGCTGGATGCGGGCGTTTGGGATGGCGCGCGTGTGGATGTGTTGCGTGTGGACTGGCTGGAGGTCGCGCATCGCGTGGTGATCTGGTCGGGGCGGTTGTCTCAGGTTTCGCGGCAGGGACAGGCGTTCAGTGCGGAGCTGGTGAGCCTGAAGGCTGATCTCGAGCGGATGATTGGGCGCGTTTATGCGCGGAGCTGCGATGCCGATCTGGGTGATGCTCGCTGTGGCGTGGATATCGGTGATCCGGTTCTGGTTGCGAGCGGTGCGATTGCGGCGGGGTGCGACAAGAGCTTTGCGACGTGCGGGGCGCGGTTTGCGAACCGTGTGAATTTTCGCGGCTTCCCGCATATGCCGGGGGCCGACGCTGTGCTGGCGGGGCCCGCTTCCAATCGGGCTAATGCTGGCGGGAGGCGCGCATGAGCGGGCTGTTTCGGGCGATTATCGTGAGCGAGGCGCGGACGTGGCTGGAGACGCCGTATCGGCATCAGGCCAGCGTGCGGGGCGTGGGCGCGGATTGCCTGGGGCTGGTGCGCGGCGTCTGGCGTGGCGTGGTTGGGGCGGAGCCGCAGGTCGTGCCGGCCTATACGCCCGACTGGGCGGAGACGCTGGGCGAGGAAACGCTGCTTGAGGCGGCGCGGCGGCATCTGGTGGAGATTGCGCCCGGGTCTGCGCGGCTCGGTGACCTGATGCTGTTTCGGATGGGCCTTGGGTCTCCGGCGAAACACGCTGCGATCGTCTCGGGCGAGGACAGGATCATTCATGCGTATTGGGGGCGGGCCGTGTGTGAGACGCGGCTGGTCCCGTGGTGGCGGCGGCGGATCGCGGCTGCGTTTCAGTTTCCGGGAGTTGAAGGCTGATGGCCGAGCTGGTGTTGGGAAAGATTGGCGCCGCTGCTGGCGCCGCGCTGCTGCCGAAATCGTTGTCGTTTGTTGGTGGCGCAGTTGGAAGGCTGGCGGGGGCGGCGTTCGATGCGCGGTATCTTTCACCGCCTGTTCAGGGGCCGCGGGTGAAGGAGTTTCATCTCACCGAGGGACGCGAGGGCGCGGGAATTCCGATTGTCTATGGGCGGCGCCGAGTGGGCGGGCAGCTGATCTGGGCGGCAGAGTTCAAGGAGCGACGGGACGTTCAGGGCGGCAAGGATGGACCGCGGGTTGCGGAGTATTCGTACTCGCTGAGCTTTGCTGTGGCGTTGTGCGAAGGCGAGATTGCGCGTGTGGCGCGTTGCTGGGCGAATGGGGAGCCGCTCGATCTCTCGCGGGTGACGTGGCGGCTGTATTCCGGGCGGGAGGACCAGCTGCCTGATCCTTTGATAGAGGCGATTGAGGGGGCGGGCGCCGCGCCTGCCTATCGTGGCGTGGCTTATGTCGTCTTTGAGGACATGCCTGTCGATCAGTTTGGCGGGCGTATGCCGCAGCTGTCGTTCGAGATCGTGCGGCCGGCGGCAGGGTCGGGCGCGCGGCTTGAGACGATGGTGCGCGCGATCAACATGATACCGGGGTCTGGCGAGTTTGCGTTGTCGACGGAGATCGTGCGGCGACGGATCGGGCCGGGGCGGGAGATCGTCGAGAACGTGCACGGGCAGGAGCGCAAGAGCGACTTCGAGGTGTCGCTGGATCAGCTTGAGGCTGAGCTGCCGAATGTTGCGCGCGTGAACCTGGTTGTGTCGTGGTTCGGGAGCGACCTGCGCGCGGGCGAGTGCCTTGTCAGGCCGGGCGTTGAGATGCCGGTGAAGACTACGTTGCCCTATGGCTGGCAGGTTGGGGGTGTCGATCGGGATGACGCTTATGTGGTGTCGGCGACTGATGATCGTCCGAACTATGGCGGCACGCCGTCGGACGACAGCGTGCGGCAGGCGGTGTGGATGCTGAAGCAGCGCGGCTATCACGTGACTCTCTATCCGTTCCTGTTGATGGACGTACCAGAGCGCAATGGTTTGCCTGATCCCTACGGGGCGGACGAGCAGGCTGCGTTTCCCTGGCGCGGGCGGATCAGAGCGAGTGGGGGCGATCCTGCAGCAGAGATTGGTAGGTTCTTCGAGCGTTATCGGTCGTTTGTCCTGCATTACGCGGAGATGGTTGGGGAGGTAGGCGCTGATGGCATTCTGATTGGGTCGGAGTTGATCGGGCTGACTCATCAGAAGGTTGCCGGCGGATATCCTGCCGTTGATGGCTTGTGCGAGCTGGCTGCTGATGTGCGAGCGGTGGTGGGGCCGGACGTTGAAATCAGTTACGCGGCGGATTGGACCGAGTATGGCGCGCATGTTGCTGGTGGCGATGTGTCGTTTCCGCTGGATGCGCTTTGGGCGCATGGCGCGATCGACTATGTCGGGTTGGATTGGTATCCGCCCATGTCCGACTGGCGCGATGGCGCCGGGCATGCTGATGCGGATGCCGGTGGTGTTCGATCGCCTGAGTATCTGGCGTTGCAGGTTGCGGGCGGAGAAGCCTTTGACTGGTACTACGCGGACGATGCCGGTCGTGCAGCGCAGAACCGGCTTGCGATTGCCGATGGCGCTTATGGCGAACCCTGGGTGTTTCGGCGGAAGGATGTTCGCGGCTGGTGGAGCCATTCGCATCTGCCGCGTGTTGCGGGCGTGAGATCGCCTACGCCGACTGCGTGGGTGAGCGGAATGAAACCTGTCCGGTTTGTCGAGATGGGGTGTCCGGCTGTCGAGAAGGGGGCGAACCAGCCGAACGTGTTTTTCGATCCGAAGAGTTCGGAGAGCGCGTTGCCGTATTTCTCGGACGGATCGCGCGATGATCTGATCCAGCGCCGCGCCATCGAGGCGATGCATGCGTTCTGGTCGGTTGACGGCAACAATCCTGTATCGGGCTTTTTTGATGGGCGCATGGTTCCGGATGACGGGGTAGCTGTGTGGGCATGGGATGCGCGGCCGTATCCGGCGTTTCCCGCGCTCAGCAATGTCTGGGGTGATGCGGACAACTGGCGTGTCGGCCATTGGCTCAATGGACGTACGGGGTTGGCCCTGCTCAGTGATGTTGTCGCTGACATCGGCGTGCGCGCTGGTGTTGAGCTTGATGTGGATGAGTTGGTCGGCATCGTTCCGGGCTATCAGTTTGTCGGTCCGGTCAGTGCGCGAGCAGCATTGGAGTCGCTTGTTGCGATCTACGAAGTCGATGCGACTGAGCATGACGGCGTTATCGCGTTCAGAATGCGGGGCGGCGGGCCGTCCATCATTGATGAAGATCGGATCGTGGATGAAAGCCAGTCGCGACTGAGCCTGTCGCGCGAAGGCATGGAAGGTAGTGACGCGCGGGTTCGTTTGCGGTTCGTTGACGCCGAAAACAATCACGAGCCGGGTGTCGTTGTCTCTGCGGGCGCAAGCGATGCGGATATTGTTGAGGTCGAGGCGGCGATCTTGATGGATCGGGGGCGGGCCAAACGATCTGCCGAAGCGCTGGCGGCGCAACTCGCGATTGAGGGCGAGCGAGCGCAGTTCGCCATGTCGGCTGATGGAATTCGGTACGAGGCTGGTGATTGCGTGACGCTGGGCGGCGTCGATTGGCGGGTCGTCTCCGTCTCCAACGGATTGCACACGACCTTCGATGTCGTGCGTGCCAATGCTCCGGGCGCTTTGAACATAGCGACGGCAGAGGCAGTCGCGCAGGCTGCACCGCTGATCGGCGCGGAGCCTCATGTGGTTATTGTCGACGCGCCGCCACTGCCCGGCTCTGAGGATGATTTGCGGCCGATTGGGTTTGCGATCGGTGAGCCCTGGACGAACGCAATCGTGTTTTCGGCTGGCCCGGACCTGACGGCATTGAGTGAACGCGGGCGCATTGAACGCCCATGCGCGGTGGGAGAGTTGGTGAGCAGTCTGTCTCCTCATGTGTCGGGGCGATGGCTGGACGCTTCGGTCTGGGTACGCGTTGGGGGAGGTACGTTGAGCTCGCGAGATGAGTCGGCAGTGCTCAACGGCGCCAACATCGCTTTGGTGGAGACCGATAGCGGTTGGGAGATGATCCAGTATCAGCGGGCCGAACTGGTCGACGACGACACCTACCGTTTGAGCGGTTTGCTTCGCGGACAGCAGGGATCGGAAGTGGCGATGGGCCAGGGAGCTGATTCCGGCGCGACGATTGTGTTCCTTTCGGGAGCCGAGACGCGGCTTGAGCTATCGGACTGGGAGCGCGGGCTGGAGCTGCTGTGGCGGGCTGGGCCCGAATCGGGCGGGACGAGTTGGGAGGGGAGCCAAGTCCCCGCAGGCATTGGGGTTCGCCCGTGGTCGCCCTGTCATCTGGCTGCGAGTTGGCAGGGAGCGGATCTGGCTTTCGGCTGGATACGCCGCGCTCGGAAGGGCGGTGATTCATGGATGGCTGGAGAGCCGGCGCAGGAGGGTGTGGAGGCCTATCGGATAAGGGTTTCGGGCGGCGGGTCGGTGCGGGAGTGGGATGTTTCTGACGCGGCAGCTTTATACACAGGCGGCGATCGATTTGCGGACTTCCCGGCTGGGGGGAGCGCGCTGGTCGAGGTGGCGCAGCTTGCGGCAAATGGCCAGCCGGGCGATTGGGCGTGGCTGGAACTGACGATTCCCGCTCCGTAAGGCGCGGGATAGTGGTCTTTCGCCTCAATATTCCCATCTTCCGGCTTGTCTTGGATGGTCGGGAAGGCCAACGCTAAGGTCATACACACAGCAAGGGTCGTATTTTGAGTTGGGATCCCTATGCAGCGCTGGGAGTACCCAAATCCTCCAGCGCTGAGGACATACGGAAAGCCTATCGCAAGCTCGCCAAAGAGCTGCACCCGGACGTGCGCCCGAATGACAAGGTCAGCGAGGAGCGATTCAAGCGCGTAACGGCTGCGTTTAACCTTTTGACCGACGCCCCCCTGCGGGGCCGTTTCGACCGTGGTGAGATCGACGCGGACGGGAATGAGCGGCCGCAATTCCAGCCGGGTGGCGGGTTTGGCGGATTCGCTGGCGCCGGAGCGGGCGCGCGAGCACGGCCGGGCGGCGCTGGCGGACGCAGCGATGTGTTCGAGGATCTGTTCGATGGGTTGTTCAGCCGGGGCGGCGGATCGCGCGGCTTTGGCCAGCAGCGTGGCGAGGATGTTCGCTATCGCATGGAGGTGGACTTCCTCGACGCGGTTAATGGCGGGCGGCGTCGCGTGACGATGTCGGACGGCCGGTCGCTGGACCTCGCAATTCCCGCGGGCCTTAATTCCGGGCAGACATTGCGGCTGAAGAGCCAGGGGCTTCCAGGTGCGGGTGGCGGCCCAGCGGGTGACGCGCTGGTCGAGATCACCGTCGGTGAGCACGCGACTTTCAAACGCGAAGGCGATGACATTCGTATGGATTTGCGGGTGTCGCTTGCGGAAGCCGTGGAAGGCGGCCGCGTGCCTGTGCAGACGCCTTCGGGCGCGGTGACGTTGTCTGTGCCGCAGGGCTCGAACTCTGGCGACCTTCTGAAGCTGCGTGGCAAGGGTGTGCAAACGCGGCCTACGCCGGGCGATCTTCTGGTGCGGCTGCTGATCGTGCTGCCGCGCAAGGACGATCCGGAATTGCGGGAATTCGTGAAGACGTGGTCCGGCCGCAAGGTTGACGTGCAGCGATGAAACGCCGCCCAACTGCCAAAAAGCAGTCGAAACTGCTGGATTTAACCAACCCGACATGGCGTTCAGACGAGGTTCACGGTCAGGTCCGTAGATACATCCTCATGCTTCGGCGAATTCTCATACCGGCCCTTGCGGCCCTTCTGGTCACCGCCCCCGTGATCACCGGCTCTGCGCTTGCGCAGCGTGGCGGCGGATTCCCGTCGTCACAGTGGGATCGCGGGGGTGATGGTGGCGAAGAGCGCGAAGTTTCGCTGAACCAGGTTCAGCGTCAGCTGCAATCGCGTTACGGCGGGCAGATGCTCGATGCCCAGAAGGCAGGCGACCGCTACATCATTTCCTGGATCACCAAGGACGGCCGGCGTCTCACCATTGAGGTGGATGCGTCGAGCGGTCGTGTTCTCTCCACGCGCTAAGAGACAATCATGCGAGTTCTTGTTGTTGAAGATGATCCCGATCTGGGCCGGCAGCTTACCGAAGCGCTGACGCAGGCAGGGTATGCGGTCGATCTGGCGCCGGATGGCGAGGAAGGTCACTTCCTCGGCGATACCGAACCTTATGATGCGGCTGTTCTGGATCTCGGTTTGCCGAAGCTGGATGGCGTGCGCGTGCTCGAGAAGTGGCGGAATGCCGGCAAGGATATGCCGGTGCTGATCCTTACGGCGCGCGATCGCTGGAGCGAGAAGGTTGCTGGCTTCGATGCCGGCGCTGACGATTATCTCACCAAGCCGTTTGTAACCGAGGAATTGCTGGCGCGTCTGCGCGCGTTGATGCGCCGTGCGGCGGGTCATGCCAGTGCGGCGCTGGAGTGCGGCGATCTGCGGGTTGATACGCGGGCGGCGCGGGCTTCTGTGAACGGCGAGCCGATCAAGCTGACGGCGCATGAGTATCGGGTGCTCAGCTATATGATGCACCATCAGGGGCGCGTTGTTCCGCGCACTGAGTTGGTTGAGCACATCTATGACCAGGACTTCGATAGGGATTCGAACACCATCGAAGTGTTCGTTGGTCGTCTGCGCCGCAAAATCGGTTCGAACCGCATCTTGACGGAGCGCGGTCTCGGGTATCGGCTGATTGATCCGAAGACCGAGAAGATCGTCGAGTAAGCATGACTGAGACGCCGGGGGCTGGCGAAGGCGAGGGGACGCGTACGCGCGGGTCCATCGCCCGGCGTATGCTTGTTGCGGCGGCGATCTGGAGCGCGGTGGTGCTGCTGGTGGCGGGATGGTCGCTGCAGGCTTTCTACCGCGCCGAGGCGGATCAACAGCTGGATCTGGCCAACAGCGATACGCTTCGGACGCTGGCGAACGCTGTAAACTCGGATGAGCTGGGCGAAGCGCAGTTTGATGATTCCAAGCTTCCGAAGGATGAGAAGTTTGGCATGACATTCTCTGGACGCTACTGGGCGTTTCTTGATGTTGATGCTCAGGCGCAGATGACCCGGGCCAAGCTATCCCCCAGCTTCTTTGAGGAGCGGCCGGAATTGCCGAATGGCGCGCTTGCCAATGCGGTCGCACATCCCGGCGTAACCGTGCAGGTCGATGCGATGGCTCCGAACGACCGGCTTGTGCGGGTGGGTTTGCAAGCCGTGATGTTGTCGGGGCGCGAGTTGCCGATCGTGCTTTACTCCGGGATTGATCGCACGGCGGTCGATGAAGGCGTGGGGCGGTTTACGCTTCGCCTGGGTATCGCTCTTGGTGTGTTGGCATTGGGGATCGTGATCGGCGTTGTTGTGCTGATCCGCTATGGCCTGCGTCCGTTGCACGAGATCCAGGACAAGCTGGGTGATGTTCGCGCTGGCCGGCGGGACAAGCTGGACGGGGAATATCCCGGAGAGCTCTCGCCGCTGGTGAAAGAGATCAACACGCTGATTGTGCAGAACCGGAAGGTCGTGGACCGGGCGCGCACGCATGTGGGCAATCTGGCGCATGCGTTGAAGACGCCGCTTGCTGTTCTCAAGAACGAAGCCAAGGGAACGGATCGGGTATCCGAGATTGTCCGTCGGCAGACCGAGGCGATGACGAATAACGTCAACCACTACCTCAAGCGCGCTCAGGCCGCGGCGCAGGCTGAGGTGTTGGGCGCTCGTACGGAAGTGAAGGAGCCGGTCGAGGGCATCGCGCGCATGCTCGAACGGTTGCACCGCAGCAAAGGCATTGCCATCGATGTCGACGCCGACCCCAAGGCGGTTTTCCGGGGCGAGCGGGGCGACTTCGATGAACTTGTTGGCAACTTGTTGGAAAACGCTGCCAAATGGTGCAAGTCGCGGGTCAATGTGACGGTGACACGCAGCGATGACGGGCTGCAGGTTATTGTAGACGATGACGGTCCAGGTCTGCCCGCCGAACACAGGGCCAAGGCGCTGGAGCGTGGAAAGCGGCTCGATGAATCTGAGCCGGGCACTGGTCTGGGATTATCGATTGTGACCGAGCTTGCGGACATCTACGGGGGGCGCCTTCATCTGGAAGACAGCCCGTTCGGCGGTCTTCGCGCGCGGCTCGAGCTTCCGGCGGCGCCGCTTTGATCTGGCTCATTCTCGTAGCTGTCGTGTTCGTTGCGGGCGGGACGTGGTTCGTCGCCAAGTCGATGCAGACGCGTGTTGTTGTGCTGGTTGCAGGTCTGGTGGCGGTGGGGGCCTACTGGTTCCTTGGCAAGCCGGACATGCCGGACGAGCCTTATGCGGCGCGACTCATTGATATAGAGACCCAAGCCCAGCGCAATCCGGAATCGATGAAGATCGATCAGGTCATCGCGCTCGCCCAGAAACGTGCGCAGGATGATCCCAAGGACCCGCGTCCGCACTGGATCATGGGCAAGATGCTGGAAGCGTCCAACAACCCGCAGGGGGCTCTGCTGGCGTATGAATCAGCGCTGCGCCGCGACCCGAATAACATTGAAACCGTCATGGATCTGGCTGATCTGCGTTTCAAGATGTCGGGGCAGGTCGATGCGGCCACGACCGGGCTCTACCAGCAGGCGTTTGCCGCACAGCCGCAAAATCTCCGGATTGGCTACCTGGCTGGGATAGGTCTCTGGCTGCAGGGCAAGAAGGCTGAAGCTGAGGCTATGTGGGCTGATATCAACGCTCGCGCGCCCGAGACTGGCCCGGAAAAGCAGATGTTCGCTGCACTGCGGCAGATGTTCGGGATCGATCCTCCGGACCCGGCGACGCAGCCTGCGGATGGTAATCCCCCCAAATAGTGACCATATCTCGCGCCAACGTGTCGCTGGCGCTGGCCGAGGCGCCCAATATACTGTGGCAACCGGCGAATGGAGGCGCGACCCATGCGCAAACGATCACAGAGACTCTGGCTGATTGGTGCGGCTGCCGCGCTAACCACGGGCGCAGTGGCGCTGGCCGTGATGGGCTTGCAGGATACGGTGGCATTCTTCCAGTCGCCATCGGACATCGCGGCGAAGGGCGTCGCGAATCTCAAGCAGAGCATCCGGGTTGGTGGTCTGGTCGAAAAGGGCAGCGAGACACACGGATCGGACGGCGCGCTGCTGTTCAAGATTACCGACGGCGTGAACACGGTTCCGGTCGTCTATCACGACATTCCGCCTGATCTGTTCGAAGAAGGCAAAGGCGTCGTCGCCGAAGGCAAGTTCGACGAGACGGGTCGCCTCGTCGCCAAGCGGGTCCTTGCCAAGCACGACGAAAACTACATGCCGAAGGAAACCTATGACGCGCTGAAGCGCGCAGCAGAATCCGGCGGTGACAAGAACTACGGGAAAGAGCCCACCACTTGATCGCTGAACTCGGCCACCTGCTGGCATTCCTCGCGCTGGCGACGGCGGCCGCTCAAAGCTATCTCGGACTGACGACCGGCGGGGAAGCTCCGCGACGTCTTGCGGTTGCGACGGGCATGTTCCTGGTGCTGTCGATGCTGACGCTGGTCATCAGTTTCGTGCGCCTGGACTTCTCAGTCGCGCTGGTCGCCAAGAACTCGCACTCGCTTAAGCCGATCATCTATCGCATCGCCGGCGCGTGGGGAAACCATGAAGGCTCGATGCTGCTATGGTGCGTGATCATGGCAGGCTATGGCGCTGCAGCCGCACTGTGGATGCGCAATGATCGTCTGCGCGATCGCGCGCTCGGCGTGCAGGGGCTATTGACGCTTGGTTCGCTGACGTATCTGTTGTTCGCTTCAAGCCCGTTCACGCGCCTTGCCGATCCGCCGCTCGATGGCGGCGGCATGAACCCGTTGTTGCAGGACCCGGCCGTCGCACTGCATCCGCCCTTCCTCTACATGGGCTATGTCGGCATGTCGTTTGTGTTCTCGCTCGCTGCCGCGGGCCTGATCAACGGAACGATCGACCGCGACTGGGCCAAGCGCGTGCGTCCGTGGGCGCTGACCGCCTGGAGCTCGCTCACGGTTGGCATCGCGCTCGGTTCGATCTGGGCCTACTATGAGCTTGGCTGGGGTGGCTGGTGGTTCTGGGACCCGGTCGAGAACGCGTCGTTCATGCCATGGCTGGTTGGTGCAGCGCTCGTTCACTCGCTCATCGTGACGGAAAAACGAGGCGGCATGGCTGCCTGGACTGTCTTCCTCGCTGTGTTGTCGTTCTGTCTGGCGTTGCTTGGCACCTTCCTTGTGCGCTCGGGCGTCATGACGTCTGTGCATGCGTTCGCGACTGATCCGACGCGTGGCCTTGTGCTGCTGGCGGGTCTGGGTGTTGCAGGTGGCGCAGCGCTGGCGTTGTTCGCGTGGCGTGCGCCGAAGTTGGCGAGCGGGCCTGAATTCGACCCGGTGAGCCGTGAAGGCGCGCTGGTGCTGAACAACCTGTTCCTGTCGGTTGGCGCCGCTCTGGTGTTGCTGGGTACCGTGACGCCGATGGTTGTGCAGTGGCTGGGCGAGATCAAGGTGATCCCGCCCGAGAGCGCTTCGCTGTCGATTGGCGAACCTTACTTCCAGTTGACGCTGGCGCCGATGATTGCGGTGCTGTTGCTATTCCTGCCGTTGGCGCAGGCTGCGCCGTGGCGGAAGGCTGATCTGTCTCCGCTGCTGAAGTGGTTGACGCCTGCTATGGGTCTTGCGCTGGCTGGCGCGCTCGTGGCGATGGCGTTGGGCGGCTGGGGTATCTGGCTTGGTTTCGGCGTGCTTGTCGGACTGTGGGTCGTTGTTGGCGTCGGTTTCGATCTTTGGCGGCGGGTTGGCCCGGCCGGCATCGGGCGCGTCTTCCGCCTGCCGCTGACCGTGTGGGGCATGGCGATTGCGCACATCGGCGTCGGCGTCTTTGTTATCGGCGCGACCGTGGAATCTGCTGCGCGGGTTGAGCGAACCTTCCCGCTCAGCAATGGCCAGTCCGCGGAGATGGCCGGGTGGACCTTTGAGTTCCAGGGGGTCCATTCGGAAGAGGGGCCGAACTATTACGCGACGCAGGCC
This sequence comes from Hyphomonadaceae bacterium, assembly GCA_036733305.1. Classification (GTDB taxonomy): domain Bacteria; phylum Pseudomonadota; class Alphaproteobacteria; order Caulobacterales; family Hyphomonadaceae; genus UBA7672. The sequence goes on along the minus strand of DAINAT010000013.1, from coordinate 19,114 downwards.
GACATCAAGGTCACGCATGGCGGCACGACCGAGATGATCCATCCCGAGAAGCGCTTCTATCCGGTGGCTGACACCAGCACGACGGAAGTCGCCATCCGCAAAACCCTTGGCGGGGATGTGTATGTGGCGCTTGGCGACACCATTCGCGACGAGCCCGGCGTTTGGCGCATCCGTATCGCGCACCATCCGATGATCGATTGGGTGTTTGGCGGGGCCAGCTTGATCGCCGTTGGCGGGTTCATTTCGTTGGTGGCGCGTCTGCGACGCCGCGCTCCGGCGCCGGCTGAATCTCCGGCCATCGATCCGACGGCTGAGGCGCCAGCGACACCCGGCGTGGGAGCCACGGCGTGATCGCGGGAGTAGTCATCGCCCTTATGCTCCAAGGGGCAGGTGGGTCCGATGTCCCGCTGGCCGATGCGACCGAGGAAGCCCGCGCTCAGGGGCTTATGCGCGAGCTTCGGTGCGTCGTCTGCGAGAACGAGCCGATTTCCCAATCGACGGCTGACATCGCGGTCGACATGCGCCGCGTGGTCCGGGTCCAGATTGACAGGGGCCAGACCGACGAAGAGGTCCGCAAGTATTTCGTGGACCGCTATGGCCAGTTTGTCTCCTTCCGCCCGCCATTGGATGGGTGGGGTGTCGCCCTTTGGGCGTTTCCCTTCCTGCTGCTTCTCGGAGTGGGCGGCGCTATCGGCTACCGCATGAGCCGCGCGCGGAAGGCGGGTCTGACCCCGATTCCGGACGATCGGGGTGGGGGTGGGGACGCCTAGACGGCGAAAATCCGGCCAGAAGTCTTTGAATTCCCACTGTATGGGCTCTGGCGCCGCCGCATGATTGCCGTAAACTAACAGATTATCGGTGGTCACAACCGGCGCATGGATTCCGTCTGGCGCGGCGACCGCTGAAATTCGGGAGGGGCTTTGCAGTTGCAGGGAGCCTTCCGACGTCTAAGTCGCATCTGGACGGTCGCGCAGGCGAATGCAGTGAGAGAAAGCGAATGATGAAGGTTGGAACTGTCCGCGCTGGCCGGGTTGGCATTGCGGCGGGTCTTATGGCCGTGCTCTCTGCGGGGGCGGCGCTGGCGCCGATCGCGGCGGCCCAGAAACCGATCGCCGTCACGCCTCCTGCCGGCGCTCCCATGAGCTTTGCAGATCTGATCGAGCGGGTGAGCCCCGCCGTGGTCAGCGTTCAGGTGACGACCGAGGTGAAGGCTGCCCAGCGCAACAGCGCGTTCAATCCTTTCCGCGGCTTGCCGGGCTTCGACGAGTACGAAGATCAGTTTGGTGAAGGCGAGGACGAAGAGAAGGGCGCGCCGGAGCGCGACCAGGAAGGCAATGCCCTGGGCTCGGGATTCTTCATCAGCGCGCAGGGCTATATCGTCACCAACAACCACGTGGTCGAGAATGCCCGTGAAGTGACGGTGAGCCTCAAAAATGGTGACCAGCTGGAGGCGGAGATCGTCGGCACGGACGAGCAAACCGATCTGGCGGTGCTGAAAGTGAAGAAGAGCGGCACCTATCCCTTCGTCGAGTTCGCAACCAAGGCCAAGCCGCGCGTCGGTGACTGGGTCGTGGCGGTTGGCAACCCGTTCGGATTGGGCGGCACGGCGACGGCAGGCATCGTCTCGGCTGATGGCCGCGAGCTGCTGGGTGGTAACTACAACGACTTCATCCAGATCGACGCGCCGATCAACCGCGGCAACTCCGGCGGGCCGACCTTCAACCTCAATGGCGAGGTGATCGGGGTCAACACGGCGATCTTCTCGGACACTGGCGGTGGCAGCGTCGGCATTGGTTTTGCCATTGAGGCAAATGCGGTGAAGACGATCGCCGATACGCTGATCAAGAATGGCAAGGTCGTTCGCGGCTGGCTGGGTGTCGAAATCCAGAGCATGAGCCAGCGTTATGCTGACGCATGGAGCCTGAGCAGCGCCAAGGGCGCGATTGTGCGGATGGTGACGGCAGGCGGCCCAGCTGAGAGCAGCGGTATCAAGCGCGGCGACATCATCATTCAGGTCAACGGCGAGGATGTGAAGGATAACCGCCAGCTGACCCAACGCGTGGGTAGTTTGCTGGCTGGTTCAACCAACAACTTCAAAATCATCCGTGACGGCAAGGAGCAGATACTGCGCGTAACGGTGCGGGCTCGCGACGACAAAGCGCTGGCGAATACAGAGCTGAACCCTGATCGTGCGAACATGAAGCCGCCAACCCCGAGCGATGCTGATGTGAAAGTCCACGGCGGCACCGTTCGTCCGCTGACGCAGGAGGAAGCAAAGAAATTCGACGTCGGTGCGGCGGGCACGGGGCTGATTGTCGTGACCGTTGAAACGCGGGGCGCTTTCTCGAAAGCTGACATCTTCCCCGGCGATGTGATCCTTGAGGTCAACAACAAGGCGATGAAGACGGCCAAGGAATACGAAACCGCGGTCACGGCTGCGAAAGCGGCCGGCAAGAAGGATGTGATCGCCCGGGTTGGTTGTGGCAACCAGGAACGTTGCTTCGACCTGACTGTGCTGCGTCCCATTGAAATTTCTGCTGCAGAATAGAAGCGAAACCATGCGGGTTATTGTTATTGAGGACGACGCCGACGCGGCTGCCTTTGTCAAAGGTGTCCTGAGCGAGGCTGGCCACTCGGTCGATGTGTGCGGCGATGGCGAGTCGGGTCTGAACAAGGCTCGAACCGGCGATTACGATGCGCTGGTTGTCGATCGCATGCTTCCGGGCATGGATGGCGTGAAGCTGCTGCGGAGCTATCGCGACGCGGGCGGACGCGCTCCGGCACTGTTCCTGTCGGCATTGGGCGAGGTGGATCACCGCGTCGAAGGTCTGCAGGCGGGTGGCGATGACTATCTCGTCAAGCCGTATGCGCCGAGTGAGCTGGTTGCGCGGGTTGAGGCGCTGGGCCGCCGTGCAACGGGCGACATCCCGACCACCAAGCTGACTGTCGGCGGGCTGGAAATGGATCTTCTGGCACGGACTGTTCATCGCGACGGGCAGAAGATCGATCTTCAGCCGCGGGAGTTCAGGCTGCTTGAGTTCCTGATGCGCCATGCCGGTCAGGTCGTCACGCGCACCATGCTTCTCGAGAAGGTGTGGGACTATCACTTTGATCCCCAGACGAACGTGATCGATGTTCACGTCTCGCGGCTGCGCGGGAAGATCGACAAGGATTTCGAGCGGCCATTGCTGCACACCGTGCGCGGCGCTGGATATCGGCTCGAAGCTTAAACGATGAAAATCGGCCGCCTGCCGGCGCTAGTCCGGACGACAACGTTCCGGCTAGCGCTGTTGCACGCGTCGATCTTCATTCTGTTTTCGGCGTCGCTGCTGGCCTATCTGTATTACGAAACCGCCGGCCATCTGGGACGGCAGGCTGAAGCGGAGCTCAATGCGGAGTTCGGCGAGCTGTCCGCTGCTTATCGTGGCGGCGGGCTTGATCGTCTGAAGCAGGCGGTAACCGAGCGTCGTGAGGCGCGCGGCAAGTTTTTCTATCTCCTGCAGGACGGAAGCGGTCAGAAGATCGAGGGTGACTTCGACGTCCTTCCGGCGCCCGCGCCGCTTGGCCAAGTCGTCAACGTGGAGTTCGCGTATGATGCGCGAACTACGCAGGGGGAACCCATTCGCCGCTCGGCTGAGGGGCGCATTTCGCGCCTCTCCGAAGGGGGCGTGCTGATGGTCGCCTACGACGTGGGCGATCTCGGTGAGATGAACCGGCGGATCACGGAGGTGGTCTGGCGATCGGCGGCGGTTGGTTTTGTGCTATCGCTGATTGGCGGTGTCGTCATTTCGCGTTCGGCCGCACAGCGGGCGGAGCAGCTCGCGAAGACGACCGAGGGTGTGATGGGGGGCGACCTCACACGGCGTGCGCCCGTGTTCGGCTCAGGCGACGAATTCGACCGACTATCGGAACAGCTGAACGCGATGTTGGCCAAACTCGAGAGGTTGGTCATTTCCTCGAGATCAGCTGGCGATTCAATTGCGCACGATCTTCGATCTCCGCTCACCAGGCTGCGTAACCGGCTGGAGGCTGGCCTGCGCGAAACCGACAAGGAAGGCGCGCATGCTGCCCTTGTGAGTTCGATCGAGCACGTCGACGCCGTTCTGGATACATTCAACGCCATCCTGCGCCTCTCGCGTGTTCAGGCGGGAGCGACGGGTTCATTCCGCAGAACGAATGTAACCGGTATCACGGACGAACTGGCTGAACTCTACCAGCCTGTTTGTGAAGAGAAGCGGCTCGCGTTCAACTACACCACGCAAGGAGAGCTGTTCGTTCTTGCTGACCGCGATCTCGTTGCGCAGGCCTTGTCGAACCTTATGGACAACGCCGTGAAATACACGCCCGAAGGCGGCGCGATCCGCCTTGAAGTGAAACGTGGGGCCGAGGGAAGCGTAGAGCTGATCGTTGTCGACTCAGGCCCAGGCATTCCAGCTGAAGATCGTGAGCGGGCAGTCGAGCGGTTTGTTCGCCTTGAGCAATCGCGCAGCCAGCCAGGTAGCGGTCTGGGCCTTAGCCTAGCATCGGCAGTTGCTGAAGCGCATGCGGGCAAGCTGATACTCGCAGATGGCGGGGGGCCTCCGACACGGCCAGGGCTTTCTGTAACGCTGCAGCTTCCTGCCGCCTAGATCGTTCGATAGACGGGTCCCGTCTGGACGCTAGGGTCTTTGCATGACTGAAAAACTTGGCCAGTTTGGATTTGGGGCGCTTGAGGGCGCTCGGGGTGATGCAGCCGGAGCATTGCGGCTTGCGGCCAAGCATTCCGACTACATCTCGCGAATTGGACGGCGGCGTCCGGAGGTCATCGAGCAGCTTGAAGCGGGGCCTGACCGCGTGTTGGCGGATGCCTTGGCGGCGATGGAAGCGGCCGGCGCAATTGAAGGGCTCGCGACCGAGCCCATGCGTGCGATGCGCCTCGCCAAGGAAATGGCACATGCAGCCATCGCGGCGGCGGATCTAGCGGGGATCTGGTCGCTGGATGGCGTGGTTCGTCGGTTGACCGACCTCGCGGACGCATCGGTGAAGTCCGCCTTGCGAGTCGCCATACGGAATGCCTGGGCCTCGGGCTCGTTGGGGGAAACGCGTGCAAGTGATGAGATGCCCGGCTTGTTCACGTTGGCCATGGGAAAGATGGGTGCAGGCGAGCTGAATTATTCCAGCGACATTGACCTCATCGTCTTGTTCGATCTCGATGTGCTTCCGGTGCAGGGCATGCGCGTCAAGGAAGGCATGCTGCGCCTTACGCGCGAGCTGGTCCGCGTCTTGGAAGAGCGAACGGCGGATGGATATGTGTTCCGCACGGATCTGCGGCTGCGGCCGGACCCGGCCTCGACCAGCCTTGCCATTTCCACCAACTTTGCCACCGGGTACTACGAGAGCGTTGGCCAGAACTGGGAACGGATGGCTCATATCAAGGCACGCGTTTGCGCGGGTGATGAGGCGGTCGGCAGGAGCTACCTGAAGGAGCTTGAGCCCTACATCTGGCGGCGGCATCTCGACTACTGGGCGATTGCCGACATCCATTCCATCAAGCGTCAGATTCACTCGCATGGACAACACGCAGAACTGAGTTCATCCGACTTCGATGTGAAGCTGGGTCGCGGGGGCATTCGCGAGATCGAGTTTTTCACGCAGGTCCAGCAACTGATCCTGGGTGGTCGACGTCCAGAGTTGCGTGCGCCAAGAACCAAGGACGCACTGAGGGTGATGGCGGCGGCAGACATTGTCGCGGCCGATGTGGTTGACGATCTCTGCCGTAGCTATGATTTCCTGCGGTCGGTTGAGCACCGTATCCAGATGCTCAATGATGAACAGACGCATCATTTGCCTAACGGAGCAGAAAGGCGAGCGGACGTAGCTTTTCTAGCGGGATACTCTGATCAGGCGTGTTTCGAATCCGACATTGCTGCCGTGCGTCGCCGTGTGCACGGCGCGTATTCGGATCTGTTCGCGACGGAGGAGAAGCTGTCTGGCGAGACGGGGAACCTTGTCTTCACGGGGGTCGATGATGATCCGGGCACTGTTGACACGTTGAAGGCGATGGGGTTCTCGGACCCATCCCGTATCATTCATGTTTTTCAGCAATGGCATCGCGGCAGCATTGCCGCCACGCGTTCGGCGCGGTCGCAGCAGTTGTTTACGTCGCTGGGTCCTCGCTTGCTTGAAACGATGTCCAAGGCGGGCGAGCCGGATGCGGCGTTTGAACGGTTCGTCGAGTTTTTCTCGGGGCTGAAGTCTGGCGTACAGGTCATGTCCCTGATGTTGGCCGAGCCTGCTCTGACACGGGACGTCATCGAGACAATGTCGTTTGCGCCAAAGCTGGCGGCAGATCTGGCGCATCGTCCTGCTCTGATGGATTCCATGCTGGAGCCATCATTCCGCGCGCCAGTGCCATCGGATGCGCCGGATGCTCGTATCAACAAGCTGCGCGCGTTGCTCGAACGGGCGGAAGGGTTTGAGGAGCAACTCAATGCAGCACGTCGGTTTCATCGTGAGGAAGCTTTCCGGATCGGCTACCAGCTTCTGCGTGGCGCGATAGGCGCGGCGGAGGCTGGAATTGCGTATGCGAACCTTGCTGACGCCTGTGTGGTCGGACTAGCCCAAGCGTGCGAGAAGGATGTGCTGTCACGCTTCTCCGGCAAGATCGGCAAGTGGTCAGTGTGTGCGCTGGGCAAATTTGGCGGCTGCGAACTCACTGCGACTTCAGATCTGGACCTCATGCTCATTTATGAGCCTGAAGACGATACTGGCGTTCAGATGGCCACGCGATTCATCCAGCGTCTGATTGCAGCACTGTCGGCGCCGACCGAGGAAGGGGCGCTTTACGAAGTCGATGTACAGCTGAGACCGTCCGGGCGGGCAGGGCCGGTTGCTGTGAAAATCTCGTCGTTCGAAAACTATTATCGGGACGATGCGTGGACGTGGGAGTTCATGGCGCTCACGCGCATTCGCCCCGTGACGGGCGATGAGGAGTTGGGCCGCAAGATTGTCGATGCGGCGCGCAATGCGCTGCGGCTGAAGGCGGTCGATCCCAAGATTACCGAGGATGTTTCCGACATGCGGCGGCGGATGGCGCGCGAGCGGCCTTCACGGTCGAAATGGGATGTGAAGCTGGCCCCCGGCGGCCTAGTGGACATCGAGTTCGTGATCCAGCACGCGATTTTGACATCTGCGGCGGACGTGCCGGCAGCTGTCATTCCGACGTCGATGGACGCCATACATGCGCTACGGGACGCGGGTCGTCTCAGCGCTGAGGACGCTGCGGTGTTGGCTGACGGGTTGTCCTTCCAGCTCAACCTGCAGCAGGTTTTACGGATCGCGACGGGCGACAAGTTCGAGCCTGATCTAGCATCGGCGGGACTTAAGGCGTGGCTAGCCAACCATCTGGCAATGAAGGACTTTTCTGAGCTTGATGCCAAGCTGGGAGCCGTCCAGGGCTCCGTAGCAGAGTTGCGTACGCGTAAACTCGGCCCGTTGACGACGGAACCCTAGTCCAAGGCCGTTTAATCACGATCACAGGAGGTCGCTCCAACGTGCTGGGAACGGCCGGGAACAGGGCAAACAAGGCTCGGCAAACGCCGCGGCAGGATGCATAAACGTGGCGAGCCGTTCAGCCTTGAACATCCTGTCCGGACGGACAGCCCAACAGCCTCTCGGAGTTGGCCTGAGCGCCATGCGGGATCCAGACGAGGAACTCGTTCGCAGGGTAGGCGACGGCGACAAGCGAGCCGCCGTTGAGCTTGTTCGCCGCCATCTTCCCCGAATGGTCGGACTCGCGCGCAGGATGCTTGGTGATCGCGCGGAAGCCGAGGACGTGGCGCAAGAAGTCTTCCTGCGCGTGTGGAAGCACGCAGGCTCGTGGCAGCCTGGACAGGCCAAGTTCGAGACCTGGATGCATCGTGTCGCCATGAACCTTTGTCTCGACAGGCTGCGCCGAAGTGGTCGCCAGGGCGGCGAAGTTTCTCCCGAGACGCCGGATGCACGGGCTTCGGCCACACGCGCGCTGGATGATCGACAGAGACGCGAACGTGTTCGAGATGCGCTGCAGTCCTTGCCGGAGCGGCAGAGGGCCGCGCTGGTCCTTTGTTACTATCAGGACAGGTCCAACATCGAAGCGGCGGAAATTCTGGGCATCAGCGTTGATGCTCTTGAAAGCCTGCTGTCGCGAGCTCGCAGGACGCTGAAGTCGGCCTTGTCTGCCGAACGTGCGGATCTGCTGAGCGGGCTCGAGACGGGTTGAGGAAATAGCCATGAACGAGGCACGTTTTATCGAGCTGCTGGGCGTCTACGGGGCGGAGTTCTCCCGTTGGCCGGACGACGATCGTGGAGATGCGGAAGCATTTCTCGAAGTTGCTCCGCATCGTATCAAGGACATATGGGAAAGCGAGCGCGCGTTCGATCACTTGCTGGCGCTTGAAAAGGATATGCCGGCTTCGATCTCGCTTGAGACGCGCGTTCTGTCAGCATCGATGGAGAAGCGGACCAAGCGCCGGCCGATCAGCGCTTTTGGCAAGTGGCGCGTGCCGCAATGGATGACGGGCGGCGCGATTGCAGCGTCGTTGGCGCTTGGGTTTGCTGTTGGCTATGCTGGCGAAAGTCCGCAGCCGTCGGACGGGGAGTACGCGAAGATGTTGACCGTCTCGGGCGGCGGCGCGGGTTCAATGTTCATCTCTGCGATGAATGACGCGGAACGCTGAGAGTTTCATGCCGTCGCGTATGTCGATTTTCCTGATTGGGTCTGTTGCGCTGAATGCCGCGCTTCTGGGTATTGTGGGTGGGCGGTTGCTGAGCCCGGCTTCGCATGAGCCGACGGTGCAGATGCAGCTTGAGCGATATGGGCCGACGTCGGACGTGGTGGCGGCTGCGTGGTCGGAGCTGCCGGAGGCGGACCGGACGGAGCTGCGCACGCAGCTACGCGAGAGCTGGGTTGCGATGGAGGCGGAGCGCAAGCGCCTGCGTGAGGCGGGCGAGGCGGTCTATAGTGCGGCGCTGGCAGATCCATTCGATGATAACCGGCTGCGCGACGCGGTGGCGATCTTCCAGTTGCGCGAGAAGCATCTGCAGGAGAACGCCGAAAATATCCTGATCAGCCATCTCGGCAAGATGCCTCCCCAGGCACGGGCTACGGCTGCGACGGGTCTACTGACGCCGTTCAATGCGCGGATGCAGCGGGCGGACAACAAGGATAGCGGCGCCAAGACAGTGTCGGAGAGCATCCGCCCCTCCGAGAAGGCGTCGGAGAAGACGCCGAACTAGGCGTTGAGGTTCTCACGTACACGGTCCGCGCCGACTGGTGGCTTAAGAGTCGGCAGGAAGATCGAGACACGGGTGCCGACGCCCAGTTCGCTTTCGATCGTGATGTAGCCGCCGTGCATTTCCGCGAATGACTTCGTCAACGCGAGGCCGAGACCGGTGCCGCGCACATTGCGTTCCTTGGCTTCGGGCGTTGAAACCTGCTCGAACGGTTGCGCCAGGCGCGGCAGGTCTTCAGGCGCGATGCCGATGCCGGTGTCTTCCACGCGGATGGCAATCCACTGGCCTTCCTGAGCGATCGTCACTCGGATTTCGCCGCCAGCGTCTGTGAACTTGATCGAGTTGGTGATCAGATTGAACGTCATCTGCTTGATGGCTCGGTGGTCGCCGTTGATGTCTGGCAGATCATCATCGGGGTCAAAGACTAGAGCGATTTCACGATCCGAGCAGCGGCGACGAGCCAGCTTCACAGCGCCATCGACGGCATCAACAGGATCGATGAGGGTTGGCGACAAGCGCATCTTGCCGGCTTCGATCTTCGACATATCCAGAATGTCGTTGATCATCTCTTCGAGGTGTTTGGCGGCCTGGACGATGTCCTGCGCATATTCCTTGTAGCGCTCGCTGCCGAGTGGGCCGTAGATCTCATTCGCCATCATTTCAGCAAAGCCGTTGATGTGATTGAGCGGCGTACGCAGCTCGTGGCTCATATTCTGCAGGAACGAGCCCTTGGCTTGAGCCGCACGTTCGGCGCGGGCCTTTGCTTCGGCATACTTCTCAGCAAGCTCCTGCGCTTGCCCCTTCGTGCGCTGAAGTTCCTCGACCATGGTGCGCAGGCGGCGTTCGCTCTTTTGAAGGCCGACCTCCTGGCGCTTCATATTGGTGATGTCGAGGCCGACTGTGATGAGGCCGTCGGTCGCTGTGCGGCGGTCCACAAGGCGAATCCAAGTGTCGGAGAGCAGCAGCATCTCGCGGGCATTGGCGTCATCGCCAAGCGGGCGTTCGACGCGCACAAATTTGGAGATTTCCGCCATAAGAAGATCATAGGATGCGCCGGCCTGAACCACGCTCTTGTCGAGATTGAAGACGCGCGTGAAGGCTGCGTTCCAATGCGTTAGACGCTTGCGGCTGTCCCACACGGCGAATGGACCTGGATGGGCGTCCAGAGCGGTACGCGCCAGCACTTCCGCGCGGCGGGAACGATGCTGGGCCTGGATGCGGTCGGTGACATTCAGGATCGCGCCGGTGAAAACACCGTCGCTGTGACCGCCAACAAGTTCGAAGAATTTGCCCGCTGTGCGTCCGACGCCTTGGAAGGCTGCGGTGATCTGGCCCGAACTCGGGGTCTCGAAGGCATTGCGCACGCGGCGGCGATCTTCATCCGCAATCATCAAGGTGAATTCATCGAGCGTCATATCGCCGTGGCGGACGGTGCCGACCAGGGCGCCAGCTTCCGCGCCAACCGTCAGCAATTGCGAGGTCGGCGTCCAGCGCCAGAGGCCAATCACCCCCTGCACTTCAAAAGCGGTCCAGCTGGCCCGCTCGAGGGCGGATGGAGTGGGGACGCTCTTCTCGATTTCAGCCTTCTCGCGCTGCAGGCGGCGAATAGTGCTGACCAGACCAAAAACCGCGAGGATTGGGGCTGCTATAAGCAGCCCGTAGATCAGGACGCGGTTGATGTCGCTTGGGCCGAAGAGCGGCACTGGCCGGAAGACGCATGCGGCAATGCCAGAGTCGGACACGGGCGCGCACGCGACGGCTGCCCGTTCTGAATTCACAGTCTCGAAGCGGGCTGCTGGCGGGGAACTGTCGAGCGGGATGAGATAGAATCGTCGGCCCGCGAGCGGTTGCATCATTACATCGGCGCGGGCATTGATGCCCGACACCCATCGTCCCTGCGCATTCTTTGCAAATACGCGGATGCTCTCGTCGTCTGCCAGCTGCGCCCACGTGCCTTCCGACGGAACGCGCTCCGCAACGGCATCGAAAGGGACGCCGCGGCGGATCGCCTCGAGTGAAGCCCCACTAAGGAGCAGGCCTTCCATCTTCGAGCGTGCCGACATCAGCTCGGCGCGGACATGGCCGGCCAGCGTTTCCGCTTCGCGTTGTTGCTGGACCAGGGTGGATGTGTCGCTGAACTCGCGCTCTTCGAATGCCTTAAGGGCAAGGGCGCCGCCGAAGGCAATCATCAGGACGGAAAGCATGCCTACGGGTACCGCGCTACGCGGCTTTTTGTGCGCGTCAACGCGCGTCGTCCCACCCTTGGACGCCTTCGTCCCCAAAGCTATTCCTTCCGCAACGAACGGATTCACCAGTTTTGGATTCGAAAAGCTGCGAAAGGGTTAACGAGGCATTAACTGTGAGCCATATGTCCAGCCCACGTCGATCGCGTCAGGCGGCTGTGTCCTGCACCTTTGCGGGGAACAAGGTTGCTCCCTTGGGTCCGAACAGGTTCTCACGTCGTTCTTTGCCCTTGTAGTGGTCGTCCTTGCGGCGGCGACGGTCGGGGCCGAAATAGACGCTGGTGCGGATGAAAGAACGGGGCGTGTTGATGACGGTGCAGACCTTCCGGTAGAGTTCGGTCGCTGTCACGGGTTTGGCGCAGAACTCCGTCACGCCCGCGTCGCGAGCAGCTTCCACCTTCGATTTCTCGGCGTATGCGGTCAGCATGATGATCGGTACGAAATGGTTCGGGCTGTCTTCAGCGGTGCGGATCAGCTTTGTGAATTCGCAGCCATTGATCGGGTCCATTGCATAGTCGGTGATGATCAGATCGAACGGCGTGGTGCGGATCAGGCTGAAAGCGTCCGCTGCATTGCTGGCATCGAAGAAGTCCTTGACCTCGAAGCCGCGCAGGATCGTCTTGATGATGTTGATCATGTGGTGGTTGTCATCGACAACCAGCACTTTCAGGCGTTCCAGCATGCGGTCCATTGCGTTTCCTGTCGCTATGCCGCGCTGCGCAGCGAACGTGGGCTGCGTGCGAAGAAGTTTTCATCAATGAGCGGGCGGCCGTAGAGGTAGCCTTGCGCGTACTTCACGCCCGCTTCGAGCAGTATCTGGCGATCCATTTCTGTTTCGATGCGTTCGCCGACGGACGTAATGCCCAGTTCGGCGCACATGCGGGCGACGCTGCGCATCAGGGCGATGCCGCGAAGGTTGACCTCGGAATTCTGCAGGAAACTGCCGTCGAACTTCAAGCCATCGACGTCCAGAGCGCGCAGATAGCCGAATGAAGCCGACCCGGCGCCAAAATCGTCGAGCGAAACGCTTATGCCGCTGGAGCGCAGCGTGTTTACGGCGCGGGCGGCGGTCTCAATGTCGTGGATGTGGGCGCTTTCCGTCACTTCCACGATCAGGCGGCTGCGATGAAAGCTATGTCCTGAAATTACCGCGCATAGCTCGCGAATGACGTCCAGGCGCTGCAGGGAAGCGCCGGAGATATTCACAGCCAGGCGATAGTTCGGATCAGCAGTGGCTTCGAGTTGGGCGGCGGCGGCGGCCACCATGATGTAGTCGAGATGGGCGATCTGGCCGCTCTTTTCGGCAGCCTCGATCAGTCCGATGGGCGAGTCTTCCCCGTTGAAACGTGCAAGCACTTCATAATGGCTGATCGCGCCAGAGCGAGTTTCCACGACTGGCTGGCGCGCGGCCATCAGACGGCCGTTCATTACGGCGTCGCGGAAGCGTTCAGCCATGATCTCGTCCATGCGGTCGCCGCGGACGCGAATGGACGCGGGCATGCGTGAGACGATGAAGTTAAAGCTGTTGAGCGTGGCGGCGTCGCGTTGGATCACGATGCGCCGACCACCCTCGATCGAATGGATATCTTCCCAGGAAAGACGGCGACCGGGCCCGAGCGACCAGAGTTCTTCGCGCAGGCGGCTGCCTTCGGCTTCGCTGATAAGGTCGATGGCATTGCGGCCGATCAGGCGATCGGCGGTCGGGTGGTGCAAGAGTGTTGCGTCACCATCGGCATGAGTGATCCGGCCGCCAGCGTCCGTCGACACCAGAAGATCGGCGGCCGCGAAAGCGAACTCGCGGAAGCGCGTCTCGTCGAGAGCTGAAATCGACATCCTTGCCGTCCGGCCACAAAATCCCAGCTTGGACGCTATCGGGGCATGATTAGTCGGTAGTTAACGCTAACAGAGCGTAGATGGCGATTCGAAGGCTCTCTGAAAAGATTAGAGATTTCAGGCCGGATCGGCGAGGGCTCGGCCGATGATGTCCAGGGCGTTCTTCGACAGGCCCGCCTCTGACAGGCGAGCCAGCTCAGCCCGGGCTTTTTCCCGCCGTGGTGCGTTGAAGCTCCGCCAGCTTTCGAAGGCCGTGGACAGGCGCGCCGAGAGGGCCGGGTTCAGCGGGTCCACTTTCAGGATCAGGTCGCTGAGGAAGCGGTAGCCCCAGCCGTCCGCCGTGTGGAACGCGACCGGGTTGTTCATTGAGAATGATGCGGCCAATGACCGGACGCGGTTCGGGTTGCGCAGGTCATAGTCTGACCGCTCAAGCAGGCGCTGAAGGCGCTCACGCAGGTCGTCGCGGATCGCTGTTGCCTGGACGACATACCATTTGTCCATGACCAGCGGGGCGTCTTTCCATTTCGTTTCGAAGTCGCGCAGGGCCGCATCGAAGGCGTCGCCTTCGATGTTAGACAGGGCCGTCAGCGCAGCCAGGATTTCCGTCATGGTGTTGGCGGAGCGATAGGCTTGCGAGATGAGGCCCTCATGGCGATCGCCAAGCGAGGATAGGAATGACAGTGCAGAAGCGCGCAACGCTCGGCGGCCGGCCGCGCGGGCCGACGCGTCAAAGGTGGCAGGTTCGACCTTGTCGAGCACGGCGAGTAAAAGGTCTTCCAGCGAGCGGCCAATGGCGCGCCGCACATGCTGGCGCACAACATGTATCGCCGACGGGTCGGCGTCGCGTACGTCGAGGATAAGTTCGCCAACCGTGGGCAGGTAAAGCAACAATGCTGCGTAGGCTGCGTCCGTCTGCGCAGCGCGAGATACCGAATGACGAAGAGATTGGACGAACGCGGAGAGCCTCGCTTGATCCGGTTCACGAGCGCCGCCGCGCACAGTGTCCAGGATCAACGCCCGAGCGATGGTCTGCAGTCCTTCCCACTGGGCAAAAGCATCATCGTCGAAACCGGCAAGCGCGGCGCGCTCGGATTCGGTGATGTCATCAACCAGGCGTATGGGCGCAGAGAAGCCGCGGTTCAGTGAAGCGCGCGGCTGGGATGCGACGTCTTTGAACGTGAAAGTGGACGATGCACTGTCGAGAAGGGCTACATGCTCGAAGCTGGCAGGGCTGGCTCCCAGGCGCGTTTCCAGCTTGGAGCCGTTGGCGTCGAAGAGGGCGACGCGCACCGGAATGCGTAGCGCCTTCTTGTCAGGCTGGCCGGGCGTTGGTTGGACTGTCTGTGTGAGTGTCAGGCGGAAGGTTCTGGCCTCCGCGTCGTAATCCGTCTTGGCGCTCAATGCTGGCGTGCCGGCTTGCGCGTACCAGAGCGCAAACGCGGAAAGGTCCTGATCGGTTGAAGCCTGGAAGGACGAGATGAAATCCTCGATCGTGGCCGCCGTTCCGTCGAACGTGTCAAAGTATCGGTTCATGCCGGCGAAGAACGCCTCGTCGCCAACGATCAGGCGCAGCATGCGAATGAGTTCCGCGCCTTTTTCGTAAACGGTCGCGGTATAAAGGTTATCTATGCGCGCGTAAGATGATGGCCGCACCGAATGCGCCAGGGGGCCGGCGTCTTCAGGAAACTGCCGTGTGCGCAGGCGGATCACTTCCTTGATGCGCGCGACTGAAGGCGAGCGCATCGCCTTGGTGAACTCCTGGTCGCGGTAAACCGTGAGGCCTTCCTTCAGGCAGAGCTGGAACCAGTCGCGACAAGTGATGCGATTGCCGGTCCAGTTGTGGAAGTACTCGTGCGCGACAATGCTTTCGATGGCTTCGAAATCCGCATCCGTCGCGGTTTTGCCGTCTGCAAGAACGTAGGCGGAGTTGAAGATGTTGAGACCTTTGTTCTCCATCGCGCCGAAGTTGAAATCGCGTACGGCTACGATCTGGAAGACGTCCAAATCATACTCGCGGCCAAAGACATCCTCATCCCACGACATCGAAGCCTTGAGCGAGCGCATGGCGTATTCCGCGCGCGGCGCGTCGCCTTGCTCGACGAAGATCGAGAGCTTTACCGGCTTGCCGGAGAAGGTGGTGAAGTCGTCATGCAGAACGTCGAAGTCGCCGCCGACCAGCGCGAACAGGTAAGATGGCTTCGGGTGCGGATCTGTCCATTCCGCAAAATGGCGGCCGTTGCCCAGATCGCCTTTGGCGGTCGGGTTGCCGTTTGAAAGAAGGTAAGGGTATTTCGCTTTTTCCGCTTCGATCCGAACGAAGTACGGCGCGAGCACATCGGGACGGTCGGGATAGTAGGTGATCCGGCGGAAGCCTTCGGCTTCGCACTGCGTGCAGAAGCGGTTGCTTGAAATGTAGAGGCCGGAAAGCTCGGTATTCGTCTCGGGCGAGATGCCTGTCTCGATCTCCAGTGTGAACACGTCACCCGGCTTGAAGATCACCAAGCCCTCGGGTTCGACCGCGTAGTCCTGATCGGACAGAGCGTTTCCATCGATACGGATGGCCTCCAGCGTCAGCTTTTCACCATCCAGACGCAGCGGCGCATCGGCATCGCCCGTGCGGCGAATGGAAAGCTGCGAGACAACGCGCGTATCGCCCGGCTCGAGCCGGAACAGCAGGCGGACCTGCTCAATGAGGAACGGATAAGGTTTGTAATCAACAAGCCTGACGGGAGGCGGCGTTTCGGTTCGCATGACAGGCGCCTGAGTCAGCACGCCGCGCTCACGTTGCGGCAGAGCTATGCCTACAGGGTTTGCCGTCAAGATAAAGGCCGCAAGCCTGGATATCTCAACGAAAGCCGGGTCTTGTAAGGCCCGAAGGAGCTACGATCGGGCTATTCGGCAGCGAGATTCATCGCCGCGGGGTCACCCGGCGTTTCATAGACGCGCCGCAGGAGAACTGTCGCCTTTTTTGCCAGGTCGAGCAGCTCGCTCGGCATGTCTTCGGAATGGTTATGACCGAACTGGGCAAGAGCTTTGGAGATGCGCATCAGGTGCGGCGCCGCTTCAATGATGCGTGCCTGGAATTCAATGCGCAGGGGGTCGCGATCGTATTCGGCGCTCGGAACGCGCCAGCCGCCCCAATTCTTGTCGTCTGTTGTCACGACCGGGTAGGTTCCGGGCTGCGGATGGTTCGGAACTTCCGCCGAATCCTTCCAGCGATTGCGTGCGCGATTGATGCGCCAGTTATCAAAGTCCGCAACGTCATCCAGCGGCACGCCGGCCTTGTCGGCCATCAACTCGCTCGCAGCGAACTCGCGCCCAAGTCCCACATCGTAGAAAATCTTCAGCGGCTCATCGAGGCCTTTGACCCATTGCGGAAGCACGGCTTCCACGACTGCCCAAGTGCCGACGGGCTTCACGAACACTTTCTGGTTCTTGTGGAATGAGGCCTTGGCCATGGGACTATGTCCTCCCCTAATTGTTGGGAAGAATAGCAGCGCGTGGTTAGAGTCTCGTGAATCCTGAAGCGAAATCGGGCAGGCGATGCCTGCCCGATCTGCTAACGCGGCGTTAGTGAAGATAACTAGCGACAGCCTTCGTCATAGGGGAAGAGCTGAGCATCCGGCACACGCCATGAAACCTCTTCCATCGTGCCGCTCGGCTGACCTTTGGCGTCTTTGCTGTAATACTGGTACTTCATCGAGGAATAGGCGATTTCGATATTTTCGACGGGGGCGTTGCCGTTGTTGAAGTCGGGAGAAACGCTGAAGCTGCGGACTTCGGCGCCTTCGATGATCCATTTCGACACCACAGCCTGGCCGCCCGTGCGGACGGGTGACGTAAAGGTAATCTCGATGCGACCGAGTGGTTGGCCTTCAACGGCCGCCATCATCAGCTTGGGCGACGAACGATCGGGAAGTTTGGTAATGAAGATCGGCGCGACGGTGGTTGAGCGTACTTGATCGGCAAGACCTTCCGGATCGGGCATGACGAAGCTCGACACGTTCATGCTGGCGCCGGAAACAGTGACCTGACCTTCGAAGCCCTTCGTAGCGGCTTCACCCGGCGTGCCGTCGACTTTCAGGAAGACGTCGGCATTCGCGGCGCCTGCGCCAGCCACTGCGCCGGTCAGGGCGATAGCCGACAGAATGCTCGTGCGCGCGAAAGTACGGATGCTCATTTGTCCCTCCAGGCCGCGCGCCGTCCGGGGATCGGGTGGTGTTGGCGGCCATATCGCAGGTTTGTGTTCCCGCTTGTGTGGAGTTGTGAGACTCGCTCTTGGCTGACGTAGGGCGGCGGCGCTGTTTGATTGTGGCGATGGTGTCGGGACGGTGGCGGATGGTTAAAATCCGCTGTTTTGCGAATGCTTAAGCGGGGTTTGCTAGGTTTCCGCTGATTGAAGCGGTCGGCGGCCCCTAATGTTTGCAGATAACAAGAACACACGGCTGGCGTGGATTGCTGGCTGGGGACTGGCGGCGGTTGTGCTCGTCGTGGGGTATGGCGCGTCTGCGCTCCAGCAGTCGTTTTCCGAACCCGACAACGCCATGCGGCTTGTGCGCATTCGCGACATGCTCGCTGGCCAGGGCTGGTTCGACAGCGTGCAGCATCGCCTGAGCCCGCCTGCGGGCGTGCCGATGCACTGGGCGCAGTGGATTGACGGTCTGCTTGCCGCTCCAGTGTTTTTGTTGACGCCGCTGATCGGTCAGCAGGCTGCAGAGATTGTGGTCGCGTTCGCGTGGCCGCTCGGACTGCTCGCGCTGTTCATGATGGTGACGGTCCGCGTTTGCGGAGAGGTCGGCGCGCTGGAAGGATTGAAGCGCGAGGCAGAGTGGGCTGGCGCGATCATCGCGGCGCTAGCGTTCCCGACCATCGAGAAATTCGCGCCGGGCGCATTCGACCACCATAACGTCGAACTCATCCTTGGCATGCTCGCAATCCTTGGCCTGATCAGAATGCGCGAGATGCCACGCAGTGGGCTCTGGGCTGGCGCTTCGCTTGGGCTTGCGATGGCGACGGCGGCGGAAGGGTTGCCACTGGTTGTTGCCGGGCTGATGGTTGCGGTGTTGCTGTGGCTTGTGCGTCCGTCTGCGTTTGCTCACGGATTGCGTTGGCTTGGATTCGGGCTTGTTGCGGTATCCGCCGTGATGCTTCCGGTTCTTGTGCCTCCGGCTGATTGGTTCAAGCCGGTCTGCGATGCGATGGGCGCGCCGTTCCTTGGATTCGCAGTTGTAGGCGGCGGGGTTGCAGTCGCACTTTCGTATCTGCCAGCTCAGGTCAACGCGACGCTGGTTGGGAGGCTTGGTTCGGCCGGTGTGCTGGGCATGGTGGGCATTGCGAGTCTGTATCTGTTGTTTCCGCAATGCGCGGGCGGCAGCTATTCGGTTCTCAACATCGATACCGAGAATCTCTGGATCAGCCAGATTTCCGAAGCGCGCTCCCTCATGGACCTGATGGGTGATGATCCTTCGCTGATCCTGACGCTTGCGGGCGCTGCCTTCGCAGGCTTGATCGCAGGCGCGGTCTTCCTCAAGCGTCACTGGCGCGAGCCGCATGGGTGGGTAGTGCTCGCCTTCCTGCTGTCGGGTGTTGCCGTGCTTGTTTGGCAGATCCGTGGCGCAACTTTCGCCACCGCGTTTGCGATTCCTTTCGCGGCGTGGGCCGTCGCCAAGGTTCGTCGTGACTACCACAACAAGGCGTCGGCCGTGCGAGCGCTGATCTTTGCCGGCGTTGCCGCGAGCTCTGCTGCGGCTGCTTGGGCCAGCGCCGGACAGGTTCTGCAATCCCGG
>DAINAT010000012.1:0-49281 GCA_036733305.1 Hyphomonadaceae bacterium | reverse complement strand
CCGGCCGGGACAAACGGACCCGATCAGGGGCGCGTGCAAACGCGCATCGCTGCAGAGATGCAGCACAGGACTACCCACGGCGTGTCTGCATGCGCCCCGCTCCCTCTTGAGGGGGAGAGACGACAACAAGCATCCCGCAGGGCCGCGCCCGTGCGAACGTGAGATCATATCCGGAAGCGTGAACACAGTTCACGCATTCCCCGCGAAGGCGGGGACCCAGTCCCACAAAGTAAGCGCGCATCAGCGCACGATATTTGACAACGCGCCCAACACTGGACCCCCGCCTTCGCGGGGGACACGGCGGATGGAGCTACAACGGGACGTAGGGTGCATCTTGATGCACCGCGACCGAACCCCGGTGCATCAAGATGCACCCTACACGGCGCCTGCTGCACCACGATGTTTGAAAACCCAACCCCGCCTAATGCCGGAAGTGGCGCATCCCGGTGAACACCATCGCGAGGTCGGCTTCATCGGCCGCCTTGATGACTTCATCATCGCGCACCGAGCCACCCGGCTGGATCACAGCCGTTGCCCCAGCCTGCGCTGCCTGCAGCAAACCATCCGCGAACGGGAAGAACGCATCCGACGCACACACCGAACCGATCGTCGCCGGGTCCTTCGCGCCAACAGCCGTCGCCGCATCCTCGGCCTTGCGACGCGCAATACGCGCCGAATCCACGCGGCTCATCTGCCCCGCGCCGATACCCACCGTCGCGCCATCCTTGGCGTAGATGATCGCGTTCGACTTGGTGTGCTTGCACACGCGGAACGCAAAGATCATGTCCGCAATCTCTTGAGCGGACGGCTTGCGCTTGGTGACAATCTTCAGATCGGCTTCCATGATCCGGCCCACATCGCGGTCCTGCACCAGCAAGCCACCCGCCACCGTCCGCACCATCACCCCCGTGGCGCCTGGATTAGGCAGCCCCTCGGTCAGCAGCAAACGAAGATTTTTCTTCTTCGCAAAGACAGCCAGAGCTTCGTCATTGGCCCCCGGCGCAATGACAACCTCGGTGAAGATCTCGGTGATCGCCTCAGCCGTCGGACCATCCAGCGGCACGTTCACCGCGATGATGCCGCCGAACGCCGATGTGGAATCGCAAGCCAACGCACGGCGATAAGCCTCCGTCACGCTCGCGCCCGTCGCCACGCCGCAAGGGTTCGCGTGCTTGATGATCGCCACCGCCGGCGACACTTTCGGATCGAACTCGGCCACCAGCTCGTAAGCTGCATCCGTGTCGTTGATGTTGTTGTAGCTCAGCTCCTTGCCCTGCACCTGACGCGCCGTCAGCACACCGGCGCGCTTGTCAGGACCTGCATACACAACAGCCTTCTGGTGCGGGTTCTCGCCATAGCGCAGCGTCTGCTGCAGCTTGCCGCCGAACGCACGCCAGTCGCCCGCGTCTTCTTCCAGCTGTTTCCAGTACCACTCGGAAATCGCCGCATCATAAGCCGCCGTACGCGCATAGGTCTTCGCCGCCAGACGCCGACGCGTCTTCAGCGAAACACCGCCCTCTTCCATCTCGGCAATCGCCGCATCGACATCCGCGCCATCGGTGCACACCGCAACGAAGTCCGCATTCTTCGACGCCGCCCGCAGCATGGCCGGTCCGCCGATATCGATGTTCTCGATGCAGTCATCAAAGCCCGCGCCAGCCTGCACGGTCGCCTCGAACGGATAGAGATTGATCCACACCAGATCGATCGCCTCGATGCCGTGATCCGTCGCATCCTTGGTGTGGGTGGCAAGGTCGCGGCGATACAGCAGACCGCCATGCACTTTCGGGTGCAGCGTTTTCACCCGGCCGTCCATCATCTCCGGGAAGCCGGTCAGGTCCGAAACGTCGCGAACCTTGAGACCCGCCTCCTTCAGCGCCTTGGACGTGCCGCCCGTCGACACCAGATCAGCGCCCAGCGCCGCAAGCTTCTTCGCCCGCTCCACCAGCCCGGTCTTGTCCGAAACGGAGATCAGAACGCGCTTGATGGCAACGCGATCAGGAACGGTCTTGGGGGCGGCTTTGGGCGGTGACATGGCTATGCTCCGGGCGCTGGCTGGCGCCCGATAGCATCAGGATGGCCGTCTTGAAACCTTCAACCTTGCCGCAATCAGCGACAGGGGGGCGGGCTCAGCTGCTCATCTCGAAATTCTGCCAATCCATGTGGGAGCCGAAGGCCTCCCAGGCGTTTTCGAGCCCGGTCCCGTCGACAATGCTCCACAGCCTCCGGATGGTCGCCGAATCGCCGCTGACAAGGAACATTGCGGCGCCGCGATCCACCGAAAGCTCGCTGGCTTCGAGGTTTGCGCCGCTTTGCTTGATCGCTTCCAGCGTCCGCCGGACAAGCTCGTCCTGGCGATCACTGTCGCAATACGCTTCGCCTTCGAACATCAGAACACGCATTTCCATCAGCAAAAGATGGCGATGCGGGAGGCAGGGTCAATACCCCGTCCTAATGCACATTCATCGCGGGCTCGCCCCAGGGCTCGCCGGCGAAGATTTCAGGCGCCAGCGCCTTCATCATCGACAGCGACGCCAGCGGGTCGCGGCGAGCGGCATAGGACACAATGGCATCAAGCCGGGCCTGAACCTCAGCAATCGGAGGCGAACGGCTCCAGGCCACGGCCAGCACGCCGTCAATGGCGGTGTCTTTCACCTGCTCACGATCGTAGAACACGGTTTCCGTCAATTTCTCGCCCGGACGCGGGCCGGTGACACGGATGAGAATATCCTGACCGGGCGTCAGGCCTTTCATGCGGATCATCTTTTCCGCCAGCTCGATCACCCGAACCGGCTCACCCATATCCAGCACGTAAAGGGCTGCCTCCTCGACGTCGGACTTCGCCGACAGGGCCGACGCCTGCAGAACCAGCGCAGAAGCTTCTTCCACGCTCATGAAGTAGCGCGTCATGTCCGGGTGCGTGACAGTGACCGGACCGCCATCGGCAATCTGCTTCTCGAACAGCGGCGCCACGGAGCCCTTGGACCCCAGCACGTTGCCGAAGCGAACCAGCGAGAACCGCGTCCCCGGCGCCGTCGGCGCGAACGCCTGGATGAACAGCTCGGCCGCGCGCTTGGTAGCGCCCATCACGTTGGTCGGGTTCACCGCCTTGTCGGTCGAGATGAACGTGAAAGCCTTTACGCCCAGCGTCGCCGCGATCGTCGCACAGCGGCGCGCGCCCAGAACGTTGGTGAGGATCGCCTCGTTCGGATTGAGCTCCATCAGCGGCACGTGCTTGAGGGCTGCCGCGTGGATCACCAGATCGGGCGCTGCTTCACGCATCGACTGCTCAAGGCGGATCTCGTCGCGCACATCGCCAATCACCATGCGGCGTACAACGTTCGGATAGGCCCGCGAAAGCTCCTGATCGATCTCGAACACGTTGAATTCGGAGCTGTCATAGATCGTCAACTCGGCTGGACCCAGCGCCGCGCACTGACGTGCAAGCTCGCCACCAATAGTGCCGCCACCACCCGTGATGAACACGCGTGCGCCCGAAACCAGCTCGGCCACCGGCGCCATATCCAGACGGCGCTCGGGACGCGCGAGCAAATCCGCCGGGCGGATCGGCTCAAGCATCGCCTTCGGCCCGATACGCAGAAGCGTGCCCTTGCGGGCAGATGCGACCGCGAGCGCGGCTTCCATCGTGCGGCGATCCTCGGGCGGCGCGGCGATGGCGATCCACGGCATCTCGCCGAAGCGCGCCGTGTAGTGATCAAACAGCGTCGCCAGCTGGCTGATACCGCCTAACACCTGAACGCTCTCGATGTCGCGGCCGAGATGCTGCCCGGAGGTTTCGATGATGCCGATCGTGCGGATCGGCGGACCGGACGTCGCCTTGCGCGAGGCGCGCAGCGCCTCGGCAACATGGGAAGCCGGGCCGACAACCAGCGCGCGCGGCGCATAGATCGGCTCGCGGCGGAAGATTGCGGAGAGATCGCCCGAATTGCGGCCCCGCGCCCACAGGCGAACGACCATCAGCATGGCCAGCCAGATCGGGAACTGCAGGTAGATCGAGGTGAGCGGATAATCCTGCAGCGTCTTGGCCAGGATCAGGATAGGCAGCGACATCAGGTGGGTCAGCGCCACAGCCTGGAAGATGCGCACCACGTCACGCAGCGAGGTATGGCGCCAGACCTGGCGATGAACACCACGCAGCCAGAGCGAGAAGGCAGCGGCAACGCCGAAAGCAACCGAAACGAAGAAATCTAGCCAGGTAGGCGAGCCACGACCGGAGAAATAGTAAGTGATCTGCGGCGCGAGATACATCGCGACCATGCCGGAGATGACGTCGTAGCCGAAGCAGGCGGCCTTGGCTTCAATGGCCGCCCGACGGGCAGATACCTCGATATTACTCACGCACTCTCCCCCTGAACGCTGGGTTCGATTCTCGACAGCGCCCACCGTACCCGGTTTGGCGCCTGAGACCCGTCTGCCCCAGGATCAGCAACTCCCCGAATGACAAGCTGCCGTGTCTTCCGCACGGTCTCGCCTCCCCAGTAACGCGAATTTTCGACAGAAAGCAAAGTCTCGCTGCGGAATCTCCAGACCCGTTGCCGCTTTGGCAGACCTAGGAATACAGTCCTATCGTCAGGCCCGTTCGCCACCTCGACATCGGGATGCAGGTGGAAGCGGATTTCAAAGGGAATGAGCCCGCTCGGGAAACTGGCTGCAGCTTCAGACATCGGGCGAGACAGCGAATCCTCGCCCGTGATGCGCCCGCCATTCATCGCGACATAGAGACGACGCCGGTAGATCAGGCCATGCCGGACGCGCCAGCCGCCATGTTGCCCTTCGAGCAGATACTGGTCGCCCTCCTCCATCCGGCGGATGGCCAGCTGGGCGGGACCATCAGGCACGCGGACGCCCGTGTTCGGATCGACAACGAAGACAGCCGAGTCCTCACCATTGAGCGAGAGCACCGAATGCGCAGCCGTGCGGCGCGCCGCATCGCGGACGACCGGATCGAGCTCGGCATTGGCTCCACAGGATGTAACCAGCCGCTCCGGTCCATCATCGACGGTCAGACCAAGGGCGCCTGCATGAGCGTGAACGCCGTTGGATTTGTCAGGCCCCGGCCCGGCATCGAGATAAACGGTAAGCCCCTCGGCCTGCACGCGCTGATATGCCGACAGCCGCGCGAACGAGAACTTCGAATTCACGCCGCCATGCGGCCGCATCGCCGCCTGCGCGATGCCATTGCTTGAATCGCCACCGCCATTCGCCGGAAGCAGCCCGCCATCGGACTCCTGGAAGAAGGACAACATGGCAGCCATGCGCGGCTGCAGCTTCGTCAGGAAAGCTGGCGCATTGAAGCCCAGGCGAAGCAACAGCTCTTCGACGGTCTGGATGTCGAGCATCGCCTCGGCCAGCGCTTCCGGGCTACGCGTGGCGTGTCCACCGTCGGGCAGGATCAGCGCCGCGCTCTCCACTTCGAGCATGGCGAGGCCCGCATCGAGCGTGCGGCGGCCATCATCGGTGGCGGCGCCGCCAAGGCACATCGCAACGGCGATGCGGAAGCGGCTGACCGGGTCAGTCTCCTCGCCGCCAGAGAACTGGAGATGACGCAGCTGACGCCCCAGCGTCTCCATCACGGCTTCACGGTCAGCGCCGACAAGCGGCGTGAACAGCCCCGGCCCTGAAACCAGCCAGTTGATCAGTCGGTCCGCAGTGACGGACAGGCGCCAGGCGAAATTATCCCATTTTCCGTAAGCTTCCGTCCACGCGACCACCAGCGCGCGGGCCCGCGCTTCGCCCGAACCGCCGAGCGAGGTGAGATCACGCAGCCAGTGGAAACGATGGATGCGATCAGAGAAATGGATCGACGGAAAGCTCGGCCCCCACGGCGAATGGCCGGCTGGCGTTTCGATGTGCGCCGCGCCGAATTTCCACTTGCCCGCGAGGATCGCCTCGCCCCGTTCGCGCTTCACCGGGCGATTGTCTTTCGGCAGCGCCGTGAAACCGCCAGGGCCCGGACCCGAGATACGCAGGCGATGGACCGGCGACACGTTGATCGCCATGCCGGATCGGCCCGTCAGCTCAAGCCACTGAGCATCTTCGGCTTCACGCCCGGATGGCCCAAGAGGTGTGAGAGCCATGCCCCCTCACCCACGTGACTTGGGAGCAGGCTTGGCGTCACGGATGGCTTTGATCGCACTCGCATAATTCTGCGGTCCCTTGCCGAACACGGCGGAGCCGGCGACCAACGCAGTTGCGCCCGCCGCGATCACCGCACCGGCGTTCTCCGGAACGATGCCGCCATCGACTTCGAGGATGGTGTCCTTGAGACCAGCGCGGTCGAGCTTGGCGCGGATCGCCTCGATCTTGCGAAGCTGGCTCTCGATGAACTTCTGGCCGCCGAAGCCCGGGTTCACGCTCATCACCAGAATGAGGTCGAGCTCTTCGAGCACCGGATCAAGCACATCGGCAGGCGTCGACGGATTGAGGGCAGCGCCCGCCTTCTTGCCGAGCTTCTTGATGACCTGAAGCGTGCGATGGAAATGCGGCCCCGCTTCCGGGTGCGCGGTGATGATATCGGCGCCAGCCGCCGCGAAGGCTTCGAGATACGGATCGACCGGCTGGATCATCAGGTGCACGTCGAACGTTTTCTTCGTGTGCGGACGCAACTTCTCGATCACCACAGGTCCGATCGAGATGTTCGGCACAAAGTGGCCGTCCATCACGTCAACATGGATCATGTCAGCGCCCGCTTCATCGACGGCGCGGACTTCCTCGCCGAGACGGGAAAAATCAGCCGCAAGAATTGAGGGCGAGATCAGGATGTTCGACATGGCAAACGGCCTAGCAGCGGGGATTTGCCCGCGCAAGGCGAGCAGCCGCTTATGCCCGAATCCTCAAACGAAAACCGCCCAGAGCGGGTCTCCGGGCGGCTTGACGATGTCTCGTTCTGGACAGGCTGCCCGGCTTAAGCGCCTAAAGGTAGCCGATCGAGGAATTCTGGGGGATGACGCGGGCGTTGTCGCCGAACTGGACGACCACCGGCGTT
Organism: Hyphomonadaceae bacterium; assembly: GCA_036733305.1. GTDB lineage: Bacteria > Pseudomonadota > Alphaproteobacteria > Caulobacterales > Hyphomonadaceae > UBA7672. The sequence continues at coordinate 42,275 of DAINAT010000012.1, read as the reverse complement.
CCGGTCGCAATGGCTTGCTTGCCAGCCTGAGGGACCGAAACAAGCTCGCCCGAGCGCAGGCGGATCATGTAGGCGTGCCCGGTCTGGCCAGCGTCGGAAACGCCAACCACCGTACCTTCATCGACACGCGCGACCGTCGCGATCGAACCACGCTCGGAAGCGGTGGCGCCGAGGCCGGTGGCGCAACCAGCAAGCGCGGTGGCGAGGACAGCGAACGCAATCGCGAAAGCCTTCTGCGGCTTGGCGATCGTCGACCCGACAACGTTGGAGGATGTCCCGTCCATTACGCACTCCTGTGGGACGGATATTTAGGGGGAGGTCCCCGTCCCTACACACATAGTTATACGCGATCCGGCTGAACCGGCATTGAACCCAATCGATCGGTTTCGTCGCTTATCGGAGGCAGGATTGTGGCAATCCTGGCCAAGCGAAACCGCCGCCGGGTTCATCTTCAGGATTGGGGATTGCGTCAGACGCGTTCAAGCCGTGCTATATAGAAAACGTCCGATTTTATTGGCTCGCCCGCACTTTCGCTGGCGAGCGATGCATCGGCGACACGCGTCATTGTGTCAGGCGTGGGCGCGGTGATTACGTCGCCGTCATTCGTTAACGCACCCTCGAAGCCAGGGACCTCGTCCGGGGTGATTTTAACGCGCCGCCAACTTCCCGTGGCGAGCGCCGCCTCGATCACGTCGCGGCCTTCTTCAGCGATCGGCGTGCACACCGAATAGACCAGACGGCCGCCCGGACGGAGCATCTCGCCAGCGGCTGCAACGAGTTGCGCCTGTGTCGTCGGAAAGCGCGCCATGTCCTTTGGATCGCGACGCCAGGCGCCTTCAGGGTGGCGACGCAGAATGCCCAGCGCCGAGCAAGGCGCGTCCAGCAGCACGGCATCAAGCGGCTCGGACGGACGCCAGGTGCGGGCGTCGTGCTCGACGATCTCGACGGGCAACCCTACCCGCTGGAAGTTTTCACGCAGGCGCGTGAGGCGTTGCTTGGAAATCTCGACAGCCGTCAGCTTCGCCCCGGCGGCTGCAAGCTGCATCGCTTTCCCGCCAGGCGCAGCGCAAAGATCCGCCACGCGCTTGCCGGCGATATCGCCGATCAGTTTCGCCGTGATCGATGCCGCCGCGTCCTGCACCCACCAGACGCCGTCCGCATAGCCCGGCAGGTCCGTGAGCCCTGCTCCGCTGCCCAAACGGATCGAGCCGCCCGGCAATACAACGCCGCCAAGCTTTTCGGCCCAGGTTGCAGGATCTTCCGACGGCTTCAGCGTGATATCGATCGGCGGCTCATCAAGTTGCAGCCGCGCCATCGTGTCGGCGCGTTCGGGCCCGAGTGCGGCCTTCAGCTTGGCCGCCATCCATTCCGGCCACACCGATGTCGGCGGCGCGTTGTGAAATGCTTCGGCCTCGCGCGAGGCACGACGCAGCACTGCATTGACGAGACCGCCGCCCCGGCGCGCCTCATGCCAGCGTCCCGCTGCCTCGACGGTTGCCGAAACAGCCGCGTGATCTGCAACGCCGAGCATCCAGAGCTGGGCAGCACCTGCGCACAGCACGGCGCGGACTTCAGGCTCCATGTCGGCCAGCGGACGCTGCACCATGCCGCCCAGTGCGTAATCGATGCGGCCAATGCCGCGCAGCGCGGCGCCCGCTATGGCGCGTGCAAAGCCGCGATCGGGCCCCTCGAGCTTGCGGAACGTCTTGCTCGCGTCCATCGCCGTCTCGAGATCCAGGCCCTTGTCGAGCGTGTGGTGCAACAGCTCGGCAGCCGCCAGCCGGCTCTGCCAGCCGGTCACCGGGGGTCGCTTGTCTTGAGGGGGTCGCGCCATGGGCGGCTCCTAGACCTTCACTGCCGTGCTGGCCAGACCCCGCACGCAAGTCGCGAACCCGGAAACAGAAATGCCCGGCGCAGGGCCGGGCATCGCTGATTTTCGGGAAGGCAGAGCCCTACTCCGTACCTTCCATCTCGGCCGCCTGACGGTGCAGGCGGGCGATGCGGCGCTCGGTCGGTGGGTGGCTGGCGCTGGTGACACGACGCTTGCCGTGCAGCGGGTCGATCACGAAAGTATGGGCGGTCGCCGGGCTACGCTCGGCGAGCGGGTTCAGCAAAGACGAGGTGTGGCGCTCAAGCTTGAGCAGCGCATTAGCCAGGTTCACCGGGGAGCCGCAGATTTCGCCAGCCTGCTTGTCGGCGGCGTATTCGCGGTGGTGGCTCTGGGAGATGCGGGCCACAAGGCCGGAAACGATGCGGGAGACGCGTTTGCGCTGGCCCAGCGGGTAGGCAAGCGTTCCGAAGATGGTCGTCAGAACAACGCCGATGGCCGAGCAGATGCTCATAGCCAGCGCGTCGCCGCGTTTGACGTGAGCCAGCTCATGCGCAACCACGGCGGAGACTTCGGCACGCGAGAGCGTCTTGAGCAGGCCGTCGGTGACGGCGATCGAGGCGTGGTTGGTGTCGCGGCCAGCAACGAAAGCGTTGGGCTGGAAGGCGTCGACGATATAGGTGCGCGGGCGCGGCATGTTGGCCCGCATCGCCAGGCGATCGCAGTCAGCCACAAAGGCGCGGATCATCGGGGACGGATCGTCCGAGCCGACTTCGCGGGCATTATGGAGCTTCAGCATGATCCTCTCGGCGTACCAGAACACCACAAGATGGAAGCCCAGCGCGATCAGCGTGCCGATCAACGCGCCGTTTTGCTCCGCGATTGCCCATCCCAGTCCCGCGAAAGCGAGATGGATCAGCAGCATCAGTCCGGCGGCCTTAAAATAGCTCATGAGGCTCTCTCAACAGGTCGTCACTCCCCGTAGGGCGAGGTTTGGCGGTGTTGGTAAAAGCATCCTTTCCAAAAATGAAAAAATTGGTGAACGTGACGGCCATGACCCAAGAAACTGATGCACCGGATGCCGCACGTGGCGCGGAAGACTCACCGTCCGCCCTGGCTGAACAAATCCCAGCAATTCCGGGCGCTGCGCCTGGGAAACAGCTGACTCCCGAGGCCATCCGCGCGCTGGAAGAGGCCGAAGCGCGGCGCCAGGCCACGGCTCGGCAAGAATTGCCCACCGAAATTAATGGCCGCCGCGACGGGGAAGAACCCACGCGCTACGGCGATTGGGAAAAGAAGGGCCTCGCCGTCGATTTCTGACGATCCGGACCAGGCTTCTGACCCGCGTGACAAGCTTTCCGGCCTTTGCAAACGCCGGCTCATCCCGGTTGCTGCTCCGGCTGCTGCTGTCGATCGGCTAGAGCCAGCCCCTCGCCTGCTCATCCAACCACAGATACGCCGACCCGATCAGCGGGGCAGCTTCTGAAGCAATCAGATTGATCGGTATCGGCTTCACAAGACCGGTACGAACCCCGCGCTTGTAGAAGCGATCGAGCGTCGCGGGCTCCTTCAACCACGGCTCAAGTCGCTGCGACACGCCGCCAGCGACAAACACCCCACCCGTTGCGTTCGACATCAGAGCCATATTGCCCATGCACGTCAGCGTCGCCCGCGCACGGATGCGGCAGAATTCCAGCGCCAGCGCATCTCCGGCGTGGGCGGCGTCGATCACTTCAGCCTGCGTCAGCGGCTTGGGCTTCAGCCCCATCACCTCGAACAGCGCATCGCGCGTGTCGTCGAACCCCATGCCTGCCGTAACGATCTCGTTCGACACGTAGCCGAGCGATTCCCGCAGGCGCTCCGCCAGCTTCCATTCGATCTCGGTTTCCGGGGTAAAGGCCTGATGCCCGCCCTCGCCGCCAACGACAACCCAGCCCCCGCCCGTCTTGCGTAGAATGCCCACGCCAAAGCCCGTTCCCGGCCCCCCGACCGCGATGGAGCCGCCTGCGACCGCCTCGTTCGCCTTGATCACCTTGAGCTGATCGCCTGAAAGCTCAGGCGCAGACCGGGCCATCGCGATAAAGTCGTTCACCACGGTCAGCGGACAGCCGCCCAACCGCATCTCCACTGCGGCCAGATCCACCACCCAGCCCCGGTTCAGGAGCTCCACCGTCGAACCGCCGGTCACACCGGCAAATCCGAACGAGGCGCCAGCATAATCCGCCCGTGTTTCCGTCAGATAAGCGTCGAGCGCGGCCTCGAATGTCGGGTACTGCTCTCCTGGCCGCTTCCATATTTCCGACAGCGTCACACGACCGCCAGCAATGTGCGCCAGCGCGAAACGGACGTTTGTGCCGCCCGCGTCTCCAACCAGTAACGTCCGATCCGTCATGAAATGACCTTATGCTGGCACCAGCGGGTGCGGCAACGCCGACTTCACCGCGATCCGTGAACGGATTTCCTTGCATTTTGTCTATGCAATTTGGGAAGGTGATTCCGGACACCGAACGACCTGAACACAGACGAAAGGACCCCCCTACGCAATGCCCCACGCTACGCCGCTGATCTCTCTGCTGACCATCGGCCTGGGGTTCGCCTTCGTGTTCGGTATGATTGCCACGCGGCTCAAGCTGTCGCCGCTGGTAGGCTATTTGATCGCCGGCGTGGTGATCGGTCCGTTTACCCCAGGTTTTGTTGGCGATTCGCACCTCGCGAGCGAGTTGGCGGAGATCGGCGTTATCCTGCTGATGTTCGGGGTGGGCCTGCACTTCTCACTGAAAGACCTGCTCTCGGTTCGCGCCATCGCCATTCCGGGCGCCATCGCACAGATCGGCGTCGCGACCTTGCTGGGCGTGGGCATGGGTTACCTGATGGGCTGGACGATCGAGGCAGGCATTGTCTTCGGTCTCGCCCTCTCCGTCGCTTCAACGGTCGTGCTGCTGCGCGCCCTTCAGGAACGGCGCGTTGTACAAACCGACAGGGGCCGCATCGCCGTGGGCTGGCTGATCGTCGAAGACCTCGCCATGGTATTGGCGCTGGTGCTGCTGCCGACCTGGGCCGGCATCCGCGAGCAAATGACCGAAGCCGGCGGCTTCACCTGGGCTCAGGCGCAGGAAATCGCCGTCGCCCTGCTCCTCACGCTCGGCAAGGTTGCGACGTTCATCATCATCATGCTGGTGGTCGGCAAGCGCGTGATCCCGTGGCTGCTGCACCGTGTCGTCCATCTCGGCTCACGTGAGCTGTTCCGCCTGTCGGTTCTGGCGATCGCGCTGGGCGTGGCTCTGGGCGCATCGGAACTCTTCGGCGTGTCGTTCGCGCTGGGCGCATTCTTCGCGGGCATGATCATGGGCGAGAGCGAACTCTCGCATCAGGCGGCCAACGAAACCCTGCCGCTGCGCGACGCTTTCGCTGTGCTGTTCTTCGTCTCTGTCGGCATGCTGTTCGACCCGATGACGCTGTTCACCAACCCCTGGCCGCTGCTGGGCGCGCTGGCGATCGTGGTCATAGGCAAGTCAGTCGCGGCGCTGGCGATCATGCAACTGTTCAAGCAAAAACGGGAAAATGCCGCCCTCATCGCGGCCAGCCTCGCGCAGATCGGCGAGTTCTCGTTCATCCTCGCCAGCCTCGGCGTAGGCCTCGGCCTGCTGCCAGAAGATGCGCGCGACCTGATCCTGGGAGCCGCCATATTCTCGATCGTGCTCAACCCGCTGGTCTTCCTCGTCGCCGACAAATGGGCGCCACGAGCAGCGTCCGTGGAATCCGAGCCCGCAAAGAAGCCATCCTCCTACGGCCGTGCGATCATCGTCGGCCATGGCCGCGTTGGCTCGCGCATCGCCAAGGCGCTCACTGCTTCGCGCATCGACTTCTCGGTGATCGAAGACCGGCAGGAAATGGTCGAAAAGCTCCACGAGCAAGGCATCCCAGCAATCGCGGGCAATGGCGTCTCGCTCGAAATGCTGAAAGCGGCAGCCATCGAATCCGCCAAGCTGATCTACATCACCGTGCCCGATGGTTTCGAAGCTGGCCGCATCGTCGAGATCGCCCGACAGCTCAATCCGGGCATTCGCATCTTCGCGCGCTCGCACAACGATGCGGAGATCGAACACCTGAAGAGCTTCGGAGCCGACGTGATCATCTCGGGCGAGGAAGAGATCGCGCAAGCGATGATCGACGCAACGGGCCTCGCCAAGCCGGCCTAGATCGGCCGGGCCGTAACAAGGTTCGTTGCGCTATATCATACCATTGTAATGGTTTGATTTTTCGTGCCAATACGCCTAGGGAGCGGCATGGCTCACGATCACGCACATGCGCACGACGAACACGGGCATGACCACGATCATGGTCATGGGCACAGCCATGCGCATGGTCATTCGCATCACCATGAAGCCAACGCAAAGAATGAAGGCCGCATCGGCATCGCGGCGCTGCTTACCGGCGGCTTCATGGGTGTCGAACTTGCCGGCGGACTGATCGCCGGCTCGCTCGCGCTTATCGCGGACGCCGGCCACATGCTGTCAGACTTCGGCTCGCTGGCGCTGGCGTGGATCGGCTTCCGCATGGCGCGGCGTCCGGCCAACTCCCGCCGCACGTTCGGCTTCCAGCGTTTCCCGGTACTCGCCGCTTTCGTAAACGGCCTCACCCTGTTCGCCATTGTGGTCTGGATCACGTTCGAAGCGGTTGGACGCCTCACCGATCCGCACCCGATCCAGCCGGGTATCATGCTGTGGGTCGCTGTCGCTGGTCTCGCCGTGAACATCGTCGCCTTTGCGGTGCTGCATGGCGCAGATCGCGACAATCTCAATGTCCGCGGCGCCCTGCTCCATGTTGCCGGCGACTTGCTGGGTTCAGTCGCCGCCATCGTCGGCGCCATCGTGATCATGTACACTGGCTGGATTCAGATCGATCCGATCCTGTCGGTGCTGGTCTCGCTGATCATCCTGCGCTCGGCCTGGTCGCTGACATTCGAAAGCGCTCACATCCTGCTGGAAGGCGCGCCGCACAACTTAGACCTCGACAAGATCACACACGATCTCAGGCTCGTTGAAGGCGTCACCGACGTCCATCATGCACACCTCTGGTCGCTGGATGGCCGTCGCTCGATGATCACACTGCACGCCCGCGTCAGCGACGCCGCGACCGGGCCCGCAGTGGTGTCACGCATCAAGGCGCGGCTGTATGAGCAGCACAGCATCGACCACGCGACGATCGAGATCGAGCACGACGATTGCGGTGACGCGGACTGCCTCTAGGCGGTCAGCGCCAACTACGCGCGACATGACGCGCCATGCCGGCGCGCCCCAGCCATCGTCGTTACGGCGTCGGGCGCTGAATGTTACCCGCCAGATTCTGCGAGACCTGACGCGCATCGAACGAGTTCGGGTCCGAACCCTTCGGTCCACGGCTCATCACCACTTCGGCAAACGCCTCGTAGCGCGTGACCTCCTCATAGGATTGCGGCCCCCACCAATAGGGGTACGGGTCCCATGCGCGAACCCAGCCATAGCGGGGCACGAAATAAGTGTAGGACCATCGCGACCCCATGAACGGACCGGGGCCGCCCGATGAACGAATACGGCTGTCCTTGTCCGTATCGCGTTTGACGATGGTGAAGATGTCATAGCCGTTCTGCATCGTCAGTTCGGCGGCGCGGAACAGCAGATAGTTCTCGACCGTCTCGCGATTGGTCAGCGAGTTGCCTTTGAACGAAACGCGGAAGCGGTCGTTCTCGAGACGCGATTCCGAGTAACCCGCCTGATTGCCGGCGCCCGGCTGATAAGGCGTGGGGCCGCTCGAACACGCGGCCAGGCCGAGGGCGGTGGTGATCGCGGCGGCAGCGACAAGCTTGCGCAACATGGTTTGCCTCCTGAACGGGCGAATTCCTGCAGTCTCTCACATAGTAGCTACAAGGTGAACGCCAATAGAACGCGGCCGGCCCGCCATTGGCGAACCGGCCGTGATCAAGTTTACGCAAGGTAGATTACGCCAGTCTGGCGTAATCGTGGCTTTTAGGCCGTTGCGAAGCCAAACACAGATTTGGTTTCGAGGAACTCGTGGATACCTTCCACGCCCCATTCGCGGCCATTGCCCGACTGCTTGAAGCCGCCGAACGGCATCGTCTGGTCGGAACCAGCGCCGTTGATGTGAACCATGCCGGTGCGCAGTTGCCTGGCGACCTTCTGGGCATGCTCCTGCTCGCCCTGGACGTAGCCCGACAGGCCATAGACCGTGTCATTGGCCATCGCAACGGCCTGCTCTTCCGTGTCGTACGGGAGAATGCAGAGCACCGGTCCAAAGATCTCTTCGACGGCGATCGTCATGTCGTTGCGCACGTCTGCGAACACCGTCGGCTTCACGAAGTAGCCGCGGTTCAGACCGTCCGGACGGCCGAGACCGCCAGCGACCAGAGTTGCGCCTTCTTCGATGCCCGCCTTGATGAGACCCTGGATCTTGTTCCACTGGGCCTCCGACACGACCGGACCGATAGCGCCTTTTTCAGCGGTCGCCGGGTCCTGCACCTTCACGGATTCAGCAGTCGCCTTGGCCACGGCCTTGGCTTCGTCCTGCTTGGCGCGCGGCACGAACATGCGCGAAGGCGCGTTGCAGCTCTGACCCGTATTGGTCATCATCTGCATGACGCCCTGTTTCACGGCTTTCTGCAGGTCAGCATCATCGAGCACGATGTTGGCCGACTTGCCGCCGAGTTCCTGCGCAACACGCTTGACCGTCGGAGCAGCAGCCTGCGCCACGAGCACGCCTGCGCGCGTCGAACCGGTGAACGACATCATGTCGACGTCCGGGTGAGCCGAGAGAGCCGAGCCCACGCCCGGACCATCGCCGTTGACGAGGTTGAACACGCCTTTCGGCACGCCCGCTTCATGGAGAATTTCAGCAAAGACGATCGCGTCGATCGGCGCAATCTCGGACGGTTTCAGAACCATCGTGCAGCCGGCGGCGATCGCGGGCGCGACTTTGCAGGCGATCTGGTTCTGCGGCCAGTTCCACGGGGTGATGAAGCCGCAGACGCCGATCGGCTCCTTGCGGATCAGGTGTTTGCCGCGGCGCTCTTCGAACTCGAACGTGCGGAGATAGTTGGCGGCCTGCATGATGTGGCCGAGGCCCGACGGAGCCTGGGCGGCCTGGGCCAGCCACATCGGGGCGCCCATTTCTTCCGACACGGCGCCAGCCATGTCGCCGAGGCGCTTCTTGTAGACCTCGATGATCTTGTCGAGCAGGTCGGCGCGGTACTCTTTGGTGGTAGCGGCAAAGGCCGGGAAAGCAGCCTTGGCGGCGGCGACGGCCTTGTCCACGTCGGCCTTCGAGCCGATCGAGATACGGGCGTAATTCTCTTCGTTGGCAGGGTTCTGGACGTCCAGCGTGCGCGGCGTCACCGGGTCGACCCACTCGCCATTGATGTAGAATTTCAGGTAGTCGCGCATCGATTTCTCCTCACAGGCGGGCCTGGACAGACCGGATCATCATATTTGTGAAGCTTAGATAGTCGATGTTTATCCCAATGGGGAGACCCATCGGGTTCGATGCCCTGATCGGCTTATTCCCCGCGATTTCGCGACAGGCCGCATCAGCGCGCGGTTCCCGGCAAAGGGCCGGGCGAAGGGTCCAACAAGGGGAAAGTCAGCGTGTCAGAACAGCGGTTGCTGCGGCTGCTCAACCCGCTTGAAGGTGATGCGGCCAACTTCGTTCAGCATCGTATTCTTGTCGACGAACGAGCGCACCGTGGTCGACAGAGGCTGGCCGTTCTCGTCGATGGTGAACAGCTTGAAGCGCTGCTTGTCGACGGCCTCGACACGATACCGGCCGGTCTGCGTAACCGGGTCCGCCTGGACGCCGCGGATCTCCATCTGGTTACGGGTCAGCCAGGACCCGTCCATGTTGAAGATAGCCGTAATTTCCCCGCGCACGTCGCCGGAAGACGTGTCAGCGTGCCACTCACCAACGAGCGTACGCGAAAAATTGGCTGGGTTCGGCTTGGCGTTGAAGAACATAGTCCCATAGTCCCTTCAGAGAGCATGCCAGCACAGGCCAAGCCGCGCGCCAACTGCTTGAGTCAGTAACCGTGAGACGGGGAACACCCCGAAAAACGGCCTTACTCTCAGGGAATGTCACACCGCATGGTTACTTTCCGGTTGAATCTTACGGGTTCGACATGAATCGGCGGGTTGGGTGTCCGCTGAGCCTGCCAGCGCCGTTGGCCGGACCGGAAAGAGACGCCTGATGGCTCACACCAACGGATGCCAACGCGCCTCGGTGCGATACGCCCTGAACATCGACCAGCTTCAGAAGCCCATGTCTGTCGCTGCCGCATGTGCCAGAAGGCGACATGCGGCGTGTTCGTTGCGCTGGCGCGATGCGCCAATGACGACCATCGCTAGATCGAGATCGCGACGATCGTCGCTTCCGTCGCTCCAGCCTCGATCTCCTCGCCCACGCCCTTCCCCATCAGCTCGCGCGCCAGCGGTGACGTCCACGCGATCAGCCCCTTCGCCGGATCGGCCTCGTCTTCGCCAACAATCCGGTAGCTCGACCGCCGCCCATCCTCGCGCAGAATGTTGACCGCCGATCCGAACATGACCTCATCCGACACCGAAGGTGCCGGCTGCACCTGCGCGCTGTTCCGCCGCGCGGTCCAGTAGCGAAGCTCCCGCGCCGCCCGCGCAGCAGCTTGCCGGTCCTTCGCTGCAATCGCATCTGCATTGGCGGCGCTATGCCGGCCAATCTCCGCATCGATGAGCGCCAGCCCCTCCGATGTCACCAGATTGGGGAATCCCGAAACCTCGCGATCCGGCAGCTCGAACGCGCCGTCGTCATCGGATTCCTTTGTGAAAGCCTTGCTCATGCCTTTGAATCTAGGGCCTCTGCGCCCCCGCGCCTAATTCCTTACCCAGTCCTTGCCGGAACCGTCGCGATCGAACGATCCGAATTGGTGTAATCCTGACCAAGATTCACTATCTATTGGGCCAGTTCCGGAGTGCCCGCGTGAACGGCAAGCGCATACTTCTCATCGTTGGCGGCGGCATCGCAGCCTACAAGTCGCTGGAGTTGATCCGGCTGCTTGCGAAAGAAGGCATTGCCACGCGCGTCATCCTGACGAAGTCGGGCGCTGAATTCGTAACACCTCTCTCGCTCGGCTCACTGTCCGGCGACAAGGTCTACCAGGAACTCTTCAATCTCACCGACGAATCAGAGATGGGCCATATCGAGCTGTCGCGCTCGGCCGATCTCGTCGTCGTCGCGCCCGCCACAGCAGACCTGATGGCGAAAGCCGCCAACGGCCTCGCCAACGATCTCGCCTCCACCACCCTGCTCGCCACCGACAAGCCGGTGCTCATGGCCCCCGCCATGAACGTTCGCATGTGGGAACACGCCGCCACCCAGCGCAACGTCGCCCAGCTCAAGGTCGACGGCGTCCACGTGATGACGCCCGATGTCGGCCCCATGGCCTGCGGCGAATTCGGCCCCGGCCGCTTTCCCGAGCCTGAACGCATCGCGCAAGAAATCCGCAAGCTGCTCGCCCCGCCGAAAGGCGCAGGCCCGCTCGCCGGCGTCCGCGCCGTCGTCACCGCCGGCCCGACCCGCGAACCGCTCGACCCGGTCCGCTTCATCTCGAACCACTCATCCGGCAAGCAAGGCTACGCAATCGCCGACGCCCTCGCCCGTCTCGGCGCCGATGTGCGCCTCGTCACCGGCCCGACCCAGCTTCCGATCCCCGACACCGTCACCGGCGTGAAAGTCGAAACCGCGCTCGAGATGCAGGATGCGGTGAAAGCCAACTTCCCCGCCGACATCTTCGTCTCCGTCGCCGCCGTCGCTGACTGGCGCCCGGCCACGCGCGCAAAGACCAAGCTGAAACTCAAGGGCGGCAAGACCGAAAACCTCGACCTCCATCTCGTCGAGAACCCCGACATCCTGAGATCCATCGGCACGACGAAAAAGGGCCGCCCCCGCCTCGTGGTCGGCTTCGCCGCCGAAACCAACGACGTCGAAAAGAACGCCAAGGCGAAGCTCACCCGCAAAGGCGCAGACTGGATCGTCGCGAACGACGTCTCGGGCGATGTCATGGGCGGCGCCGACAACGAAGTCCTGCTGGTCACCAAGTCCGCCACGGACCGCTGGCCCCGCATGAGCAAGGCTGAAGTCGCCATGAAACTGGCTGACCGGATCGCCCAGTCCTTTGTCCAGTCTGGGGCCAAAGCCCAGCCTTCGACCAAAACAAAGACCAGCGCGGCGGAATAGCGCGGGCGCTGGATATGGCCTACAGAGCCGCCAAATCCTAGGTCAGGCTCATGATCCGCCACATCGTCTTTTTTACCCTGAAGGACCCGCAAGAGGCGCCGGAAATCATCGGCCATCTCAAGCGCTTGGGAAGCATTCCGGGCTCGACCACGTTCGAGGTCACGCAGAACCACAAGGCCGACCTCTTCGGCAACGAGATCGACATCGTCGTCTATGGCGAATTCCCGAACATCGACGCCCTGCACGCCTACAAGAAACACCCGACCTACATGGACGTGACCAACACGGTCCGCCCCCACCGCGAACTCCGCTTCGCCGCCGACGTGGAAGCCTGAGGTCATCCACAGCTTGTCATCCCGGAAGCACGCAGTGCTATCCGGGACCCATTCCACCGCGAGCCTGCACGCCTTAAATGGGTCCCGGCTCTTCGCGCTCCGCGCTGCGGCCGGGATGACAAGTTGGAGCTACCATGACCGTCACCATCCGCGTCGTCCCCCTGCCGCATTTCGAAGGCCTGGCGCTGCCCGCTTACGAAACCGCTGACGCCGCTGGCATGGACCTGCGCGCCGCCGTCGAAGACTCAGCGCCCGTCACGCTCGCCCCCGGCCAGCGCGCCATGATCCCAACCGGCCTCACCATCGCCCTGCCGCCCGGCCACGAAGCACAGGTACGTCCGCGCTCCGGCCTCGCCGCCAAGCACGGCATCACCTGCCTCAACTCACCGGGCACGATCGACGCCGACTATCGCGGTGAAGTGAAAGCGATCCTGATCAATCTCGGCCAGGAGCCCTTCGTCATCAAACGCGGCGAACGCATCGCACAGATGGTGATCGCCCCGGTCACGCGCGCCTCGCTCGTGCAGGTCGACACGCTGGACGAAACCGCACGCGGCGCCGGCGGCTTCGGCTCGACGGGCCGCTAGCCCTTCAGATCAAGCTGCGGCTTGGCCATGTCGGCGAGCAGGAAGTGCTCCGTATCGCTCACCGTATCGAGCCCGCCGAAATCGAACGCCGAGCGATCGATGATGATGTCGCGCGGCCGCAGCGGCCGCGACAGCTCTAGCCCCTCCAGCGAGCGGCAACGCGAAAACGCCACATAAGCCTGCCCGTGCGCAAACATCCCGCGATCGAAATCGATGAACACGCGATCGAGCGTCATGCCCTGGCTCTTGTGAATCGTCGTCGCATAGGCGAGTCGCAGCGGCAGCTGCTTGAACGACCCCACGACTGATCGCGATACAGACTTTGAATTCGCATCGAACTCGTAGCGGAATTTTTCCCACGCCTGCTGCGCGATGCGATGCGTCTCGCCATTGATCTTCACATAGCAATCGCTCTCGCCCAGCCCCTGCACCACGCCCAGCGATCCATTCACCCACCGCCCCGACGGATCATTGCGGATCATCATCACGCGCGCACCGGCCTTCAGCTCCAGCACCTCCTCGGTCGGGAAAGCCTTCGGCTCAAAGTTCCCCTCCAGCGCCGCCGTGTAGCCCCGCGCCGGCCCCGGCAGCTCGGCCAAGCGCAGCTGGTTGATCTTCCAGGCCGCCGCATTGTTCGGCGTCAGCACCACATGCGTGATGCTCGCTTCCGCCGAAGGACGATCCGACACGCGCGTCTTCAGCACTTCTTCGTCGTCAATGCTCAACCGTCCACTGCGCAGGCTGTTGAGGATGCGGATGAAGACCTCGTCCTCCTGCCGGAATATCCGCTTCAGCGCCGCAAGCCGGAACTGCCCCGCGACAAACCCCGGCGCCTTGAAGAACCACGCGCCGCCATAACTCTCTTCCAGAATATGCTCGACATCCGCGCCAACCACCGGCGGCAGTTGATGCAGGTCGCCCGACAGGATCATCCGCACACCGCCGAACGGCCGCTTGTCAGCCCGGTTCAGACGCAGCGAATTATCGATCGCCTGCATCATGTCGGCGCGTACCATCGACACCTCGTCGATCACCATCGTCTCGATGGCCTTCACCAGACGCTGGTTGCGGATCTTTTTCGTATCCCCGGCATCAAGCAGCCGCGGCGGGAAGTTGAAGAACGAGTGGATCGTCTGCCCGCCGACATTCACCGCCGCCAACCCCGTCGGGGCCAGCACCACGGCCTTGTCCAGCGAATTGAAGATCAGCTGGCGCAGAAGCGTGGTCTTCCCCGTGCCCGCCCGGCCCGTCAGGAAGATATTGCGCCTGCCGCCAATGATCTCATCGACCAGCGGCGCATACACGTTGGATGTGGGCTCAGTCGTCACCAGCTATGCCGAATCGGCGCGGGAACGAAGTTGAACAAGGTCTGCGGCCATGGTTTCTGCTCCGGGAGGATCGAGCGAACATGAGTCTAGCCCCCGAGCAACTGGAACGCTACGCCCGGCACATAATGCTGCGCGAAATCGGAGGTCCGGGGCAGCGAAAGCTTCTGGATAGCCACGCCGCAGTGGTCGGCGCAGGCGCGCTGGGCGGCCCCGTGGCCACTTATCTTGCCGCAGCCGGGGTCGGCCGGCTCACCCTCATCGACGATGATTCTGTCTCGCTCTCCAACCTCCAGCGCCAGACCCAGTTCACGACGCCCGAAGTCGGTCGCCCGAAAAGCAAAGCGCTGGCCGAGCGCCTCGCAGCCCTCAACCCAGACACCCGCGTCACGATCAGGCAGACACGCCTCACCGCCGACAACGCACGCGATCTTCTCTCAGGCGCTAACATTGTCCTCGACGGCACGGACAGCTTCACCACCCGCTTCGACATCAACGCCGCCTGCCACGCGCTCGGCCTGCCCCTCGTCTCCGGCGCCGTCGGCCGCTGGAGCGCGCAACTCTCCGTCTTCAAGTCCGGCCTGACAAAAACAAAGCCGCAAGCCGAACGCCTGCCCTGCTATCGCTGCTTCGTCCCCGACATGCCCGAGACGGAAGAGACCTGCGCGATGGTCGGCGTCATCGGCCCACTCACCGGCATAGTCGGCTCACGCATGGCGCTGGAAGCCGTGAAGGAAATCACCGGCGCAGGCCAATCCATGGCCGGCCGCGTCTGGCTGTACGATGGCCTCACCGGCGACAACCGCACAATCAAGCTGCCCGCCGACCCGGCCTGTCCAGTCTGCGGCTGACCTACTTCTTCAGCTCGTTGTAGATCACCGTGACGTAGGCATCGTCCGTGATGAACCCGCCCTGCGCGCCGAAGCGCGGCGTCCATTGCGCCAGCGGCTTCGCGGCAATCGTCTGCTCCAGCGTCTTGCCCGCCTTCACCTGCGCCTCGACCGCCGCCCGCGCACCCTTGTGCATGTCGAGCGCCGCCTGCAAATCCGCCTTTGTCGCCAGCTCGCCATGCCCCGGGATCACCTTCGTGTTCGGCCCAGCAATCGAAACCGCCTTCTCGATCGCAGCGATGAACCCAGCCTGCGTTCCGCCCGACCCCGTATCCACAAATGGATAGCGATCCTTCATGTAGGTGTCGCCCGTGTGCAGCACGTCCGCCTCGACGAAGTAGATCAGCGTGTCGCCATCCGTATGCGCCGGCAGCGGCGCACGAATGGCGCGGATCGTCTGGCCATTGAGATGGAAGTCGATGCCATCGACAAACGTCACCACCGGCAGCGCCACTTTCGCCGCCGGCACAGTCGGCGCGCCACGCGATTGCGACGGGATCTCGCCCGTCAGCCGCTTCCGCACCTTGTCGCTCGCAAAGATCGTCGCCCCCGCACCGCCAAACACTTCGTTCCCGCCCGCATGGTCGAAATGCCAGTGCGTGTTGATCAGGTATTTCGGCTTGCCCTTGGTCAGCTCCTCGATCTTGGCGAGGTTCACCGCCGCATTGGTCGCGTACTGATCGTCGATCAGGAACACGCCATCATCGCCTACGCTGACGCCAAGATTGCCGCCCTGCCCAATCAGCATCGACACACCGGAACCAAGCTCCACCACTCGCGCAAACGCCTGCGAGTTAGGCGCAGGCTGCGCTGCCGGAGCAGCCGCTACAGGAGCCGTCGCCACCGCCGTCACCGGAGCAGTTGCCTCAGTCGTCGCGCAAGCCGCCAGAGCAAGACCCGCAACACAAGTGAGAAGAAGTATCCGCATCATCATCCTCTACGACTTCAGACCGTTATAGAGCACTGTCGTGAACCGATCCTCGTTGATGAAGCTCCACGCGAACGCCTTCCACGGCGTCAGCGGCTTCTTCGCAATCGTCTGCTCCAGCGTATCGCCCGCCTTGATCCGCGCTTCGATCGCCTTGATGGCCCCCTCCAGCATCGCGATCTGCTTCGCCAGGTCCGCCTTCGTCGCGATCTCGCCATGCCCCGGAATAATGCGCGTCTTGTCATCCACCATGCCGTGGATCTCTTTCATCGCTTCCAGATAGCCCTTCACCGACCCGCCCGATCCAAGATCGATCACCGGGAACAGTCCGTTGAACAGGATGTCGCCCGTGTGAAGGATATTCGGCTCCACGAAGCGCACGATGGAATCCCCATCCGTGTGCGAGGAGCGCATCTTCGTCACCACGATCTCAGAGCCATTGAGGTGGAAATCCACGCCCTCATGGAAGGTGATCACCGGCCACGCCGGCGCGGGCGACGCCACCGCAGGCTTCCCGTCCAGCCCGATTGACTTCACCTCACCCGTCAGACGCTTGCGCACATTCTCATGCGCAAAGATCATCGCGCCCGCCTTCGCGAACGTCTCGTTCCCGCCCGCATGATCCGAATGCCAGTGCGTGTTGAGCAGATAGCGCGGCGCGCCCTTCGCGATCTCTTCTACCTTGGCAAGGTTCGCCGCCGCCGTGTTGGCGTACTGGTCATCGATCACGAACACCCCGTCCGGCCCTGCCGACACCGCGATATTCCCGCCCACGCCAAAGATCACCTGGATGCCGCCACCCATATCGGTGACTTTCGGCGCCGGCGGATTGTTCTGCGCAAGTGCCGTCGGTGCAGCAAAGCCTGAGAACGCGACGGCAAGCGATATGGCGACGCGTTTCATGTCTGCCTCCCTGTGATGTTTTCACCAGAAGACGCCCAGCCGCCCACCAGTTCAAGCGAAAAAGCCGAGCATTGCGCGCGCCATAGCTCGCGCTACGTTCCCGCAACGAACGGATGGGAGAGCCGCAGATGAAATCGAAAATCCTTGCCGCTACAGCGCTTCTCGCGCTCGCAGCCTGCAGCGCCTCCACAACCGGCGCGCGATCCCACACCTACAGCGCAGAGATCCGCCGCACCGCCTACGGCGTCCCACACATCAAGGCCGACGATTTCGGCGGCATCGGTTTCGGCTTCGGCTACGCCAGCGCGCAGGACAATCTCTGCGAAATCCTCGACCGCATGCTCACCGTCCGCGCCGAACGCGCCCGCTATCTCGGCCCCGGCAAGGACGACGCCAACATCGCCAGTGACTTCTACCACCAGCGCGTCAACCAGGCGGGCGACGCAGAAAAACTCCTCGCCGGCCCCACCTCTTCCGTCGATACGCCATCAGCCGACGCACGCGCCATCGCAGCGGGCTATGTCGCCGGCCTCAACAAGTTCATTCGCGAGAAAGGCGCCGCGATCACCGATCCGCGCTGCAAGGGCCAGCCATGGGTGAAGCCCATCGATGAGATCGATTTCTGGCGCCACATGTATGTCGGCCAGACCATCGACGGCTTCATCGCCCCCACCGCCAGCGCCGCCCCGCCCTCCGCCGAACACGCCAGTCTCTCACGCGACGCCTACATCAACGAAGTCGATCTAGGCTCGAACGCCTACGGCCTCGGTCGCGAAGTGACCAAGGGCGGCAAGGGCATGGTGCTCGGCAACCCGCACTATCCGTGGGACGGCCCCAACCGCTTCTACCGCACGCACTTCATCATCCCCGGCAAGCTCAACATCGTCGGCGTCTCCTACATCGGCATGCCGCTCATCCGCATGGGCCACACCGAGAACATCGCGTGGAGCAACACTGTCTCCACCGCCAAGCGCTTCGGCTATTACGAGCTCACGCTCGATCCCGTCGACCCGACAAAATACATCTATGAAGGCCAGCCCGTCGCCATGGATCGTGCCGAAGTCACGGTGCAAGTTCTCCGCGACGGACAACTTAAGCCCGAAACCCGCACGCTCTATTCCACGCGCTGGGGCAATGTTGTCTCCTCCGCCACCTATCCGTGGACCAAGACCACCGCCTACGCTCTGCGCACCCCGCGCGTCGGCCTGCGCGATGTCGACCAGTACATGGCCGTCTGGCAGTCGAAGTCCGTCCGCGAGCTGCAAACCGCGCTCGGCAAATACCAGTCCTACCGCTTCAACACGACCGCAGCAGATAGCACCGGCGAAGCGCTCTACGGCGATCTCGGCATGATCCCAAACGTCCCCCGCGACCTCGCAGACGCCTGCTCCAAATCCGACTTCGCCCGCCAGCAATGGACCAGGGAACGCATCCCCGTCCTCGACGGCTCACGCGCCGCCTGCGACTGGAAAACCGACGCAGACGCAACCGCCCCCGGCGTCTTCGGCCCCGCCGCGTCGCCCCACATGTTCCGCACCGACTACGTCACGCAGAGCAATGACAGCTACTGGCTCACCAATCCGGCCCAGCCGCTCACCGGCTACAGCCCGATCTGGGGCGATGAAGCCACCACGCGCTCGCTGCGCACGCGCCTCGGCCTCATCCAGGTCTCAGACCGCGTCGCCGGCACAGACGGCCTCGGCGAACCCAAATTCGACATCGGCACGCTTCAGAAAGTCATGTACGGCAACCGCAACTACGGCGCTGAACTCGTGAGACAAGATCTCGCAAAGATCTGCATGACGTCTGCCCGTCCGAACATTCCTGCAGCGTGCAAGGCAATCGCGGACTGGGATGGCAAGGTCGATCTCGACAGCCGCGGCGCCCATCTCTTCCATCTCTTCGCTGAAAGCGGTGGCCTCAAATTCAAGGTCCCGTTCGATCCGAACAATCCGGTCAACACGCCCAACACGCTCGACACTTCAGACCCGAAAGTCCTCGAAGCCTTCGCCAAGGCCGTAGACAAACTCACCGAGCTCGACATCCCCGCCAACGCCCGCCTCGGCGACGTGCAACGCGAAACCCGCGGCGAAGAACGCATCCCGATCCACGGCGGCGCAGGCCCGGAAGGCGTTTTCAACGTCATCACCGTCGAAAACCTCGAACCCAAGCTCGGCTGGACCAGCATCCGCCACGGCGCCAGCTGGATCATGACGACGGAGTTCACCGCCAACGGCCCCGTCAGCCAGGGCATCCTTACCTACTCGGAATCGACGGACGAAACCTCGCCCCACCACTCCGACCAGACCCGCCTCTATTCGCAGAAAGGCTGGGACGACCTCCGCTTCACGGACGAGGCCGTCGAAGCCGGAACCGAAAGTCGCGAGACGATCAGCGAATAAGCCCCAACCCGTAGGTGCATCAAAGATGCACCCTACACGACGCTGCCGCGCAAACGATGCTTGAAAACCAACGCGCCGGAGCAACTCGCCCCTACTTCATCTCTTCCGCCACGCAGCCTTCGCCCTCGAAGGTGACGTCCTCAACACGTCCACCGCCAAGGATGAAGCGCGTCGTGCACATCGTGCGATTGACGCGCGGCGGCTGCCAGACCGGGAAGGTCTCTTCGATCGTCTCGGTCTTCTGCTTGCCGTCCTTGTCGGTGAAGGTGCGTTTCACCTGCCGCGTCTCGTCGCGATAATAGCCGGCCTGCTCGTCCACCGTCTCCTTGGTGTAACTCCACATCTCGCGGCCGTTCGACATCGGCGCGCGATTGTGCGGCGGCCCCCAGCGCACCATGACGTCATCGCTCGTGCGGCCAAGCTCCATGCCCATGCGCTGGCGATAGCCCTCCTCAGTCGCGCAGGCGGACAGCGCCATCACGGATGCGCCAAGCGCAGCGAAAGCAAGCAAGCGAACTGCAGTCATCGTCCCACTCCAGATCCACACCTCGGATCATCCCCGACCCCGGCTGAACCCAGATTGAATGCACGGCAGTCAAAATGAAAGAGCGCAAACGAAAACCAGCTCCGGCAAGAAGCCGAAGCTGGCTATTTCGAAACAGCGATGTGACAGCGCCGACTAGTTCGACCGCAGACCGGACGGGTCAGATGGCTTCGGCAGGTCCAGCGACGGCAGGCCGCTTGTCGCTGCTGGCGTCGCCGCCGGGGCCAGCGGCACGGGCTGCGGCGCCGGGATCGGCTGAGAGTACTGCGGCGGCGGCACATAAGGCTGCGGTATGGGTGGAGGCGTCGGCGTGTAGCTCGATGGCGCCGTCACAGGCGGAACAGCCGGCATAGGCGTAGCCGCGATCGGCACGGTGGAAACGGGAGCAACCGGCGCCGCCTGGCCATTCCCGCGCGACGGCGAAGACGTCAGGTCAGACCGAATGAAAGCCTTCTGCCCGTTCTTGAGCACGACCTGATACCAGTTCCAGTCAGCCAGACGCGCAATCCCGACGACGTTCAGGACATGCCCCGTGCTGCCGCTCGACAGCACCTGCGTCTGCGGCGTCGAGAACGGCTCGGCGCGCAAGCGCACGCCCGTACCCTGAATGGTGATGGGCGCGCCCGGCGGCGCAAAAGGCTCAACCGTATAGCTCGCATGCGAAACAACCGGCTGACCCGGAACTTGTGCGACAGCAACTCCGCCAGCGCCCAGCGCTGCAACGAAAACAGCCGAAACAACAACGCGCATCGGTTTCATCCACTCAACTCCAGTCAAGGCCAAACGCCTTACCGGGCCGACCCTTAACCTCGCACAACAGCGCGGCCAAACAATGGCGCAACTACAACAGCGCGCTGTCGCCGCCGCGCCAAACGCGCGGCAACCGGTAAAGAAAACCGTTTCGGTAGAAGGCGCTCGCCTACAGCATCGCCGGAATGACGCGATCTGGCGGCTTGTGGCCGTCAGCGAAGGTCTTGATGTTGATGATCACCTTCTCGCCCATGTCCACCCTGCCCTCGAGCGTCGCCGAACTCATGTGAGGCAGCAGCACCACATTGCGCAGCGCCTTGAGACGCGGGTTCACATTCGGCTCGTTCTCGAACACGTCGAGACCGGCGCCGGCAATCTCATTACCTTCGAGCGCGCGGATCAGCGCAGCCTCGTCAACGACTTCGCCACGCGCCGTGTTCACCAAATACGAATCCGGTTTCATCAGCTTGATGCGACGCGCGCTGAGCAGGTGGAACGTTGCCGGCGTGTGCGGGCAGTTCACCGACACGAAGTCCATGCGCGCCAGCATCTGGTCGAGGCTTTCCCAGTACGTCGCTTCCAGTTCGTCGCTCACCTGCTGACGCACCGGCTTGCGGTTGTGATAGTGGATCTGCAGGCCAAACGCCTTGGCGCGACGCGCAACAGCGGTCCCGATGCGGCCCATGCCGATGATGCCAAGGCGCTTGCCGTAAATGCGGCGGCCCAGCATCCAGGTCGGCGACCATCCGGTGAACTGGCCCGACTGCATGGCTGCAACCCCGTCCACAATACGCCGCGGCACGGAAAGGATCAGCGCCATCGTCATGTCGGCCGTGTCTTCGGTCAGCACGCCCGGCGTGTTGGTCACCGTGATCCCGCGCGAGACGCAGGCATGCACATCGATATTGTCCACGCCGGCGCCGAACTGCGCGATCAGACGAAGCCGGTCGCCTGCCCGCGCCAGCGTGCGGCCATCGATCTTGTCGGTCACGGTCGGCACCAGCACGTCACAGCGCGTGGCGGCGTCTGCCAGCTGCTCGATCGTCATCGGGGTATCCGTCGTGTTCAACTCGACGTCGAACAACTCGCTCATGCGCGTTTCGACCGGCTCGGGCAGCCGGCGCGTCACAATGACCTTCACCTTCGGGCGGGACATAGGCATGTCGCGGAGCGTTCCTCTTGTTCTAGCGCGCGGGTTGCCCCGTCTCGCTTTTATCGCGGTGTAGCAAGGCGCATCGCTGGGGCCAACCGGCTCGCAGCTCTCAGAGCCTGATTCCCTGCGACACGTTACTCTTATGGCAAACGCAGGATTCACCCATTTTAGGGCGCGTGGTTAAGCGCACTTTCACCACCCCGTGTTTTGGTCGGCTTTCTGCTTTCCATTGACGGGGAAATGCCGCGCCGTGAGCGAAAAACGCCTTTGCCTCATCACTTTCCTGGCGATTGCGCAGATTTTCGGCGCCGCGGCCGCGAGTGCGCAAACCCAGCTGACCCCGGGCAGTTTCAAGGCCTATGCGCCTGAAGCAATGGAGCCCCGCGTCAGCGATTTCTCGGGCAAACCCGTCCCCCGTTACGCCAGCCTGCGGCATGACACGGTCAACGGCCGGTCCGGACCCAGCCTGGACTACCCCATCCGCTGGACCTACGAGCGCGCCGGTCTTCCTGTCGTAATCGTGCGGGAAAGCCAGGACTGGCGCAAAATCCGCGATCCGATGGGCGACGAGGTCTGGGTCAACAAATCGCAGCTGGCCGCCGAACGCACCACCATGACCATCGATACCGGCTCGATCTTCCGGGAAGCCAACCCCCGTTCGGCCCATATTGCCCGCTTCCAGGCCGGCGCGGTGCTGACTTTGGGCGATTGTGCAGGCTCCTGGTGCAAGGTCGAGGCGGAGGGCCACAAGGGCTATGTCCGCAGCGCCCAGCTCTGGGGTATCGATCCCCTGATGGCGCCTCCCGGAATTCACTAGCCGGAATCCACTGGGATTTTGCTGCAGCTGCGCAATTTCAGACGCGCTTGAGCCCCCTATCCCCCCGTGTTAACCGGCCCACACCTTTCGGAGTGGCCGATGCCCCAATCCCCCCACGACTTCCACAAGCCGCAGTCCTCCTACAGCTATGAGGACCTGCTCAAGAGCGGCCGGGGGGAGCTGTTCGGGCCGGGCAACGCCCAGCTGCCCACCCCGCCCATGCTGATGCTGGACCGGATCAACGAAATCTCGCTCGACGGCGGCGCAGCAAAACGCGGCCATATCGTAGCGGAACTCGATATCCATCCCGATCTCTGGTTCTTCAAATGCCACTTCCCGGGGGACCCCGTAATGCCGGGCTGCCTGGGTCTTGATGCAATGTGGCAGCTGGTCGGCTTCTGGCTGGGCTGGTCAGGCTCGTCCGGCAAGGGGCGTGCGCTGGGCGTCGGCGAGTGCAAGTTCACCGGCCAGGTCACGCCGGACAAGAAGCTGGTGCGCTACGAGATCGAGATTCGCCGGGCGATTCGCTCGCACCTCACCATGGGCATCGCTAACGGGATTGTATTCCTGGATGGCGAAAAGATTTACGAAGCCAAGGACATGAAAGTTGGCTTGATCGCGCCCGCCGCGTAAAACTGAACCACTAGACACCGCCAGGCGGCGCCGCCGCCTGGTCCAAGATGGAGCTGGAACACATGGCCGCTAACGGCCCGGATATTCGCCGCGTTGTCGTCACCGGAATGGGGATCGTCTCCTCCATTGGCGACACCATCCGCGAAGTCTCTGACAGCCTGAAGATTGGCAAGTCCGGCATCACCTTCAGCCAGGACTATGCCGACAAGGGCTTCAAATCTCAGGTCTACGGCAAGCCGAACGCAAACCCGGCCGACCATGTCGACAAGCGCGCGATGCGCTTCATGGGCGATGGCGCCGGCTGGTGCCACATGGCGATGACGCAGGCGATCGCAGACGCTGGCCTTGAACAGAGCCACATCACCAATCCGCGCACCGGCCTCATCGTCGGCACGGGCGGACCGTCCACCCGCGCGATCGTCGAAGCCGCAGACTCGACCCGCGAAAAAGGCTCGCCGCGCCGCGTCGGTCCGTTCGCCGTGCCGAAAGCAATGTCGTCGACCGCATCGGCGACGCTCTCGACCCTCTTCAAGATTCTCGGCGTGAACTATTCGATCTCGTCGGCCTGCACGACCTCGCTGCATTGCGTGGGCGCCGCGACCGAACAGATTCAGTGGGGCAAGCAGGACGTGATGTTCGCCGGCGGCGGCGAAGAACTCGACTGGACGCTCTCTGCCCTGTTCGACGGCCTCGGCGCCATGTCGTCCAAGTACAATGCCGAACCGCACCGCGCCTCGCGCGCCTTCGACGCTGACCGCGACGGCTTCGTCATTGCCGGCGGCGCAGGCATGGTCGTGCTCGAGGAATACGAACACGCCAAACGCCGCGGCGCGACGATCTATGGCGAAGTGGTCGGCTATGGCGCGACTTCCGATGGCCACGACATGGTCGCCCCGTCTGGCGAAGGCGCTGCCCGCGCGATGCAACTCGCTCTCGCTCAGGCCGGCCGCGCGCCCGACTACCTCAATCCGCACGCCACCTCCACGCCAGTTGGCGACGTGAAAGAGCTGGAAGCCGTGCGCGCCGTGTTCGGCCAGCAAGCCTCCGACCAGCCGATGATCTCCTCCACCAAGTCGATGACCGGTCACTCGCTCGGCGGCGCTGGCGTTCAGGAACTGATCTACTCGCTGATCATGATGAAGGAGAAATTCGTCGCTCCTTCCATCAACATCGACAAGCTGGACCCCCTCGCCTACGGCGTAAACATCATCCGTGAAGCCCGCGAAGCGGTCATCAAGATGGTAATGTCCAACTCCTTCGGCTTCGGCGGCACCAATGGCTCGGTGATGGTCGCGAAGATCTAGAGCGCGCAAACGCGCTCTGACTTCGCGTCTACGATTCCGTCCGCTCCGTCAGTTACCGAATGTCCCGCTGGAATTGTCCTCGGTCGGCGGCGCACCCATGCCTGCCGGTGGAATGAATTTCACATTCGTCCGGAACGCCGCCTTGCCATCGGGCAGCACATCCATGTCGGTCGTGTTGATGAAAACGCCCATCGGCGCGAGCGAATGGAAGCTGTCGCCCTCCACCCCGAACGCGTAGCAGACCGCCACCACATTCACGCGGCCCGTCTTCGCGCCCTTCGCCAACGCCTCATCGAGCCCTTCCAGGGCTGCACGATTGAGAATCTCGAAGACGTACTCGCTCGACAGGTTCTGCCCCGACGCACCCGTCTGGAACGCGTTGGTCATCAGCACGACCTTCTCGCCCGCGTCGGTCTGGAACATCACGTCGACCTGCGCACGAACGGAAATGCCGTTCTCCGCAGGCGCATCCCACGGCACATCGCGGAACACCTGCGCACTGGCCGCAGGCGCGGCAGCGAACAGCAGCATCCCCGAAGCAAGCCCGGCGGCGAACGTCCGCCCGGGAATCCGTGCTGAATTTCGGAAAGCGTAAGGCTTGGACGACATGGAATGACCCTCCGGCGATCTTCCCCTCTGCCCGGAGATCTTTTCGCAGCCGCGTCGCACAATCATCCCGCGCGCCAAGCGATTTCGTCGCAAATTGTCGTAAGCGCCGCCCGTCAGAAATCCGGCAGCGCAACCCGCCTCAGGTCCCGCCGGATCTGCATCCGCGCATGCACCGCCGTGCCATAGCTCACGGCCGCATAGACAAATGCCACACCGAGCCCGACCGAAAACAGAATGGCAGGCGAGCGGCCAGCCTCAATACGCGCAAGATCGTAGCTGACCGCCAGCACCCACAGAACCCCAATAACGCTGGTCAACAGCGGCACCAGCACAAGGCCGCGCCTATCCATCTCCACAATCCAGTCCACGCCCGACAGGAAGGGCCGCAGCAGAGCATGCTTGCGCGCCCGCGCCCGCGTCATCAGCCGCATGATATCCTTGTCCCCCGGCGACAGCCGCAAAGCCTCAAGAGCAAGCTCATACGCATCCAGCGGCTGCTTCCGCGCCAGCGCACACTCCGCGAGAATCTGGAATGAGTTCGGCAAAGTCGGATCAAGCTGCATCGCCCGCTGCGCCAGCGCCGCAGCCGCATCGTAATTCCACTCGCGCAGCCGCAGATGCGCAACATTGACCAGCTCGTACGGGCTGCTGGCGAAACGCTCCGCGTCATCAATCAGATCACGCGCAGCAGCAAACTGATTGAGCTGCTTCAGCCCCTTCGCCTTGCGATATTCGTCCGAATTGAACCGGGCCATCGCCAGGCTGAACAGCGCATCGGAATCATCCGGACTGTCACTCGCAATATCCTCCGCCAGCTTCAGCTGCTCCGCGCGCGAGGCCTTGTCATGCCCAGCCTTCTGTAGCGCATACGCCAGTGTCGAGCGCACCAGCAGGTCATCCGGGTCCACGCCAGACGCCGCACGCGCCATCTCCAGCGCTTCCTTCTTTTGCTCCTTGCCCTCTTCCTCCAGCCGGCAACGCGCCAGCAGAGCCAGCGCCCGCGCATCGTTGGGCTCGGCAGCCAGCATCGTCCGCAGCCGCGCTTCTGCGCCGCGCATATTGCCCGCACGCATCAGCGCAATCGCTGCTTGTTCGCTGGCGGCCCGCTCGAAGCCGTCCATCGCAGCCGCCTATTTCGAATGCTTGTCGAGGAAGGCCGTCACGTCGTCGTAGAGCCCGCCCTCATTCGAATACTTCGCATAGTTGCGGGCCTGCGAAAGCCATTCCAGCGTCGTCGGCTTGCACGAACGCGCCGCCTCCGTCAGATGCTTCTGCTTGATCGGCGCAACTTCCCCACTGTCGAGGCTTTCCTCGATTGCAAAGTCACACGCCTCCTCGATCAGGCCCACAAGATCAGCGCCGGAGAACCCGGACGTCGCCTCCGCAATCGGCGCAAGATTCACCGTCTCCTGCGGACGATCCTTCATCGCCATGCCGAGAATGGCGAGGCGCGCCTCCTTGTCTGGCGGCGGAATGAAGATCACGCGGTCAAACCGCCCCGGCCTGCGGAACGCCGTATCGATCGCCCACGGCACGTTGGTAGCAGCCAGCACGAGAATGCCGTCATTGCTGGCATTCACACCGTCCATCTCATTGAGGAAGGTCGAGACAAGACTCGCGCCATGATCGGCATGGCCAAACCGCCGCCGCGCCGCCAGCGCCTCGATCTCGTCGAAGAACAGCACCGCCGGCTTTTCCGCACGCGCATTCTCGAACGCATTGGCCAGCCGCTTCTCTGACTGCCCGATATACATGTCGAGCACCTCGGCGATCTCGATCGAGATAAAGCTCGCGCCCACCTCGCCCGCCGTCGCACGCGCCAGCATCGTCTTGCCGCAACCGGGAGGGCCATACAGCAGCACGCCGCCACCCGCCTTGCGCTTGAACTTCGAGAACAGCGACGGGTTGCGGAAGGGCTGGATGATCTTGCGCGAGATATCCTTCTTCACGTCATCAAGGCCGCCAACGTCCGCAAACGTCTTGGCCTCGCGCCCTGTGCGATTGATCGGCGTATCATCGTCTTGCGCCGGCGCCGCCCGGCCGCCCCGCAGGTTGAACACATTGCTGGCGCTCGCCGCCTGCTTCGGCGCAAGCGCCGCATCGAGCGCCTCGTCCCGCAAGGAGGCATCCGCAGTCACGCCCGCGCTGTAGGCCTCAGCCGCCTCCCCCGTGCGCCCCGCATCGAGCAATATGTGAGCGCGGGCAACACACAGCTTCGGCTCATCGCCGGTCACCCAGCGGAGCGCGGCAGGCGTCTCCCCGCCATCATCCAGGAATTCCGAGGCCATGACCCGCGCGTCGACATCGTACTGGGCGGGCTCAATGCTGGCGAGCCAGCGGGCGGCCTCCTCAGGCTCGATCGAATCCTCCGCCGCCCGGATCACAGCCCGCAGAAGGCCGCTTTTGCCCGGTGACAGGCTGGCTGCTTCGATCAGATCGCCGAGTTCACTCAAGTTCCAACCCTTTTTGACGCCTGACTGACCCAGGTGACTGATCTTAGGCAGCCCCGCCGCAGGGGCAATGCTTCACTGGCATAGCCCGACTACCAGCCCTTGACGGCCAGTGCTTGACGCGGTGGGCGCACACCCCTACCCCGCGAACATAACGGAACGGAGCACGCACATGGCCGACTGGACCTTCCCGCCGGGCGATCTGATGAAGGGCAAACGCGGGCTCGTCATGGGCGTCGCCAACGACAAGTCGATTGCCTGGGGCATTGCCCAGCAGCTGGCTGCCCAGGGCGCCGACATGGCCTTTACCTACCAGGGCGAAGTGCTGGAACGCCGGGTGCGTCCGCTGGTCGAAAGCCTCGGCATGAGCACAATGATCTCCGCCGACGTCACCAACGACGCCGAGATGGACTCAGCCTTCGCCCAGCTGAAGGAAAAGTTCGGCACGATCGACTTCCTCGTCCACGCCATCGCTTTCGCCGGCAAGGACGAGCTGCAGGGCTCGTTCGTCGCCAACACCACCCGCGAGGGCTTCCGTCGCGCGATGGACATCTCGGTCTTCTCCTTCGTGGACGCCGCGCGCCGCGCCTCGGAAATCATGAACCCGGGCGGTTCGATCGTCTCGATGACCTATCTCGGCGCCGAACGCGTCGTTCCGTCCTACAACGTCATGGGCGTTGCCAAGGCCGGCCTCGAAGCCGCAACCCGCTATGCAGCGCGCGATCTGGGCGTCAACGGCATCCGCGTGAACGCGATCTCGGCTGGCCCGATGCGTACCCTGGCAATGGCTGGCATCAAAGGCGGCAAGACGCTGATGAGCACGGGCCGCGACTGGTCGCTGCTGAAGGAAGACACCTCGATGGAAGGTGTCGCCGGTTGCGCGCTGTATCTGCTGTCGTCGCTCGGCCGCTCGATCACCGGCGAAGTAATCCACGTCGATGCGGGTTTCCACATCGTTGGCGTGCCCGACATTCAGGAAGGCGCGTAAGCGCCTCGGCAGAAAGGCGGCGCATAACGCGCCCGCCTAACAGGTAGAGTTGGGGCCCCAGGCCCCACTCAATCGGTTAATGGGAATCTGCGAGCGTGTAAGACGCGAGCGTACCCTCGTGGGCCGTCGTCATCGCCTGGCTTGCGGCTTTCATCACCCAGCCATCCGGCGCCGTGAGCACCGCCATCACGCCCATCGCCAGCGCAACCATGCCGGTCGCGCCCAGCGCAACGATCATCAGGTTGCGCAAGCCGTCATGCTTCGCGGCATCGCCCTGCAAAGCATTGTCGTTATGCGCTGTCTGCCGAAGTTCCATTCCCGTCTCCTCACCTTCGACCGGCGTTTCGCCGTGCCGAGCTACGCCCGAAAGCGCCCCAGACAATGTGAGCAGCTGACCGCATGGCTCACATCGAATTTCAGTCACGAGCTTTGCGTGCCCGCGCAGGGAGGAGACTCGTTGGGGAGGAAGGCCATTTTGACGTTTACGTCTTCAGGCTCTGTGGCTGAAATCTAACTCACGCAAAAGCGAGCGGCAATCACCGCTCTGCGATTCATGGCGGAGACTATGCAGTTTCTGTCGTAGGAGCAGATGCAGCATTTGCTGCAGGCGCGATGTCGTCAGCCAGGCGCTTATCAACGATGACGGTTCCGCCGCGTTGCCCGCAAGGACGTTAACCTGCGGGCGCGATGCCGAGCTTTTGCAGCTGCGTCCACACAGGCGCAACAAGCCTGTCGATTGAATCCGCATCCGGCGGCGCATCAAGATTCGCAGGCGCTGTTTCGCACGCCACCACGATATCGCAGATGTGCCGCGCAGGATCGATGAAGCGCGATTGAGCAGCGCGCACAAAGCGCAGGTATTGCTGGATCACACTCTCCGCGCTCCTGCCCCGCTCCGCCTCATCGCGACGGATACGGCGGATCAGGCGCAGATCGGCCGGTGCATCAACGAACACGGTGAGATCAAAGAGCGTTGCAAACGACGGATCAGAAAGCACATGGATGCCCTCGATGATCACCACCTTGCGCGCCTCAACGCGCTTGGTCATGCCGGGCGCCCGGTCGTGTTTCGCAAACTCATAAACCGGCTGCTCGATCGCTTCGCCGCGCTTCAGCGCCTCGATATCACGACGCAGGTTGGCCATGTCCTTGTTGATCGGATCGTCGAAGTTGAACGTTCGCTCCAACTCGGCATGCTGCATCGTCAGCGCCGCAGGACCGTAGTGTTCGCGCCCGTAATAATAATTGTCCTCGGTCACAAGCTGGCAGTTCTCCACGCCCAGCCGGGCAAACAGCGCCCGCGCCAGCGTGGTCTTGCCGGAGCCTGACCCGCCCGTAACGGCGATCATGAAAGATCCCGCCATGGCGCTCAGTCCTCGTCGCGATTCACAAGATCACGCCGCACCCGCTCGGACGCCAGCAGCTGGTCGATGCGTCGCGCCTCGTCATAGCTGTCATCGGAGATGAAGCGCAGCATCGGGGTGACGCGCATGTCGATCTCGCGGCTCAGCCGGCCACGCAGGAAGCCCGCGGCCCGGTTCAGGGCCGCAATGGTCTTCTCCGTGTCTTCCCCGCCCAGCGGCGCACAGAAGCCCGTAGCGTTCCTGAGATCGGGAGAGATCCGAACTTCCGTGACCGTAATCGACTTCCCGTAGAGATCCGGGTCGGAAAACTCTTCACGGGCAAGGATATCCATGAGCGCATGCCGGATAAGTTCCCCGGCGCGCAGCTGTCTTTGTGTGGGCGGTTTCATCGAGCTTTCAAAGGCCCCACAAGCCCTCATGTCAAGCGGGCCCGCTGTCAAGGCTGGTGCGGGGCGGCGCATGCAGCTGATGGCCGTGTCGTTTTCCCGGCCGTGAGCCCTGCCCAGCCCGGTATCTTGAAGCTACACAACACGCTGCCACATGAGCCTGACATGCTTAACCGTCTCCCAGACCACGACGAGCTCTACGCCCACCTCCAGCGCCGCGACCCGGAACTGGACGGGGTGATCTATGTCGGCGTGAAAACGACGGGCATCTTCTGCCGCCCGGTCTGCCCCGCCCGCACGCCGCTGTCTAAGAACATCACCTTCTACGGCTCGCCCGACGAAGCCATCGCCGCCGGCCTGCGCGCCTGCAAGCGCTGCCGCCCGCTGGATGATCCCAATGCCCCCGGCGTCATCATCGACAGGCTCCTGCGCCTGGTCGAGGAAGATCCCTCACGCCGCTGGAGCGAGGATGACCTGCGCGATCTCGGCATCGAACCCGCCACCGCCCGCCGCCAGTTCCAGAAGCGCTTCGACATGAGCTTCTCGCAATACGCCCGCGCCCGCCGCCTGGGCCATGCCTTCAACACCATCAGACAAGGAAACGCCGTGATCGAAGCCCAGCTCGACGCCGGCTTCGAGTCCGGAAGCGGATTCCGCGAAGCCTTTGCCCGCCAGTTCGGAGAAGCCCCCAACCGATCCCGCTCCGCCAAGACCTTCGTCATGGACTGGATCGACACGCCACTCGGCCCGATGCTCGCCATCGCCGACGACACGCACCTCCACATGCTGGAGTTCGTCGAACGCAAGAAGCTGCAGGACCATGTCGAGCGTTACCGCAAGCACTTCAACGCCACGGTCCTCCCCGGCGATTCAAAAGTGCTGCAGCTGATCCGCAAGGAACTTGCGGACTATTTCGCCGGCAAAAGCATGACCTTCAAATCGAAAATCGCCGGCGCCGGCACCGAATTCCAGAACAATGTCTGGGAGGAACTCCGCCGCGTACCTCCGGGCGTCACGCGCTCCTATCAGGAGATGGCCGAACGCATCGGCCGCCCCACAGCCGTCCGCGCCGTCGCCAACGCCAACCGCCAGAACCGCTGCGCCATCATCCTACCCTGCCACCGCGTCATCGGCACGGACGGCACCCTCACCGGCTACGCCGGCGGCCTATGGCGCAAGCAATGGCTGCTGGATCACGAGAAGCGGCACTCGGGCAAATAGGAAAGGCCGCTACTCGCCCTTCTCTTCCTTCACCGTCACCCCGCGCTTCTTCAGCGCCTCGCGCAGCAAGAACTCGATCTCCGCATTCACCGAACGCAGTTCCTGCGACGCCAGACGCTCGATCGCGGCGTGGAGCGCCGGATCGAGCCTGAGGGCAAAGGATTTCTTGTTCGGTGAAGCCATGCCGGATCGCTTGCAACGCCTTTACTGGTAGAGCGAGCCGGTATTGACCACGGGCTGAGCCTCGCGATCAGCACACAACACAACCAGCAGGTTCGACACCATGGCCGCCTTGCGCTCGTCGTCCAGCGAAACGATGTCGCGCTCCGACAGTTGCTGCAGCGCGCTTTCCACCATCGACACAGCGCCGGTCACGATCTTGGCGCGAGCCTCCAGCACAGCCTCAGCCTGCTGACGACGCAGCATGGAAGAAGCAATCTCCGGCGCATAAGCCAGGTGCGAGAGGCGAGCTTCGTCCACCACCAAACCAGCGATACCAATCCGCTCCTGCAGGCGGGCCTGCAGCATCTCGCCCACCTTCTCGCCATCGGCGCGCAGGGTCGGCTCGGCTTCTTCACCGTGATCGTAGGCAAAGTGCGAAGTGATCTCGCGCAGCGACGTCTCGATCTGGATGTTCACGAAGGTCTCGTAATTGTCGACATCGAACAGCGCCTGCGCCGTATCGACCACGCGCCACACGATAACCGCCGCGATCTCGATCGGGTTACCCTTCTTGTCGTTCACCTTCAGCGTCTGCGAGGTCACGTTGCGAACCCGCAGCGAGATCTTCTTCCGCGAATACCACGGCACCACCCAGCGCAGGCCCGGCTTCTTGTCCGTACCCTTGTAGTTGCCGAACAGCGTGATCGCCGTGCTTTCATTCTGCTGGATCGAGTAGAGCCCGCACAGGATCAACACCGAGGCCAGCGTAATCGCGATCGCGCCGCCGATATGCAGCACGACGGACACATCATCGCCCGTGCCGTTCTCCGCCATCGCGATGCCCGCGATGAACAGCCAGGCAGCGGCGACAAATGCGAACAGCGAAATAACCAACAGGAAGCCGCCGCTTCCCGTGCTGGCAGGTTTTTCCTGCGTTCTCTTGTGGCTGATGACAGTCATTTCGTCCTCCACGTATCAATATCGAAGTGATATCACTTTGATATTGACGCCTGTCGCTGTCAAGGACATTGTTGGGATATCGACGACAGGCGAGGGAGACAGGGACAATGGACATCACACTGGCAGCCTGGCTCGTAGGCGGCGGCATCGTCGCAATGATCATGATGCTCGTGGTCGTCACGATCGCACGCGGCATGGACAAGGGCCTGCCAGCGATGAAGGCCAACATTCCCGCCCCGCTCGCCAAGGCGCTTGGCTATGGCGAGGAGAATGACGACCCCCACACCGAGAAATCGAAAAAGCAGGCGAAGAGCTTCGGCGCCGTCATGGCCAGCCTCGCGGTCGTCGTCGGCATCGTGGCTGCCGCGAAGGGCTTCAGCGACGACGGCGACATCCAGCCCGCCATTTCCGAGATCACTGCAGGCCAACTCCACGGCACTCTGGTCGACAAGCGCCACAAGGACCCCGTCGTCCTGATCGTTCCCGGCTCAGGCCCGACCGATCGAGACGGCAACAGCCCCGCAGGCGTCGACGCCAACAGCTACAAGCTCCTGGCCGAAGCGCTCATCGCGGAAGACATCGCCAGCGTGCGTATCGACAAGCGCGGCCTGTTCGGCAGCGCCGGCGCAGGCGATCCCAACATCACCTCGCCACAAGCCTATGTCGACGACATCCACGCCTGGATCGACGCCATCAAGGCAGAGCGCGGCTCGAAATGCGTCTTCCTGCTCGGCCACTCCGAAGGCGCGCTGCTCGTTTCGCTCGCCGCCGAAGGCCGCAAGGATGTCTGCGGCCTGATTCTCGTCTCCGGCGTCGGCCACCCGCTGGGCGACGTGCTGCGCGAGCAATTCCGCAGCAATCCCGCAAACGCCCCCATCCTCGACGCCGCACTGCACGCCATCGACGAGCTCGAACAGGGACGCACCGTCGACGTGACCACCCTGCACCCCGCCCTCGCCCGCGTCTTCTCGCCCGGCGCCCAACCCTATCTCATATCGCTGATGCGCATCGACCCGGTGGAAGCCGTCCGCCGCGCGAAGAAACCCACGCTCGTCGTCCAGGGCACACGCGACATCCAGGTATCGGTTGAAGACGCCAGGCTCCTGAACAAGGCGCCGAAGACGGAGCTCAAGCTCGTCAACGACATGAACCACGTCCTCAAGGAAGCCCCCGCCGATCGCGCCGGCAACATCGCGACCTACACCAACCCATCGCTTCCCCTCGCCACTGACTTCGTCAACCAGATCGAAGAGTTCATCGAGCACAACGACTGAAAACAAAACCGCCGGACCCGTGAGGGTCCGGCGGCCATGTCTCGGTAGTCGGCTAGTCTAGTACTTCTGATACGTCCCCTTGATCAGCGAGTAGCCCACGCTCGGCTTGCTCCAGTCGCAGACGCCATCCGGGAAGATCTTCTTCATCTTCGCCTTCTGCGCTTTCGAGAACGTCACCTTGTAGTCGGCGAAGTTCACCGGCTTGAGCTGGCACTTCATCACATCGTTCGTCACGGGCGCGCCCGCGATCAGACGCGGCTCAAGATGGACCGGATACGTCTTGTTCCACGACGTACCCTCATCCCAGCTCGCGGTCTCGTTCACGCGCTTGCCATCCGGCGTCCAGTACGCATCCACCGCATCAGCCGGCTTGTGCTTCACCACCTTCTCGGGGCTCAGCGGTGCAGCATCCGCCGCCATGCCATCCAGCCACTTCGTCATCGTATCCAGCGCGATCGGCGCAAGGTTCACCGTAACCTGCGCGTCGCGCGAAGGCGCACGATCCGCCACCCAGATCACCTGGTTCGCCGATGATCCCGTCGCCTTCTCCAGACGCGCGCGAATGGTCAGGTCACGATGCCGATCATGGATATCGCCCGGCGTCGTCGTGTCCGTGTAGGTGCGATAATGCAGCATCGGCACATTCTTCAGCCCGCCGCCATACGTGTTGATCAGCCCGCTTTCATAGACAGCCTTCAGCGCCGCCGGATCACCCACCGACCGCGTGCTTATGAAATTACCGTCGATATCATTGCCGCCGACCAGCTCGTTGACCTGCAGGAACTCGTCCACGCTGATCTTGCCGTCGTTCAGACCCTTCAGCCCGTACTGCAGCCCCACATTGTCCTGCGGCTTGCGCGCAAATCCGGTCTTGGTGTCACGCCCATAGACGTTCACGCGCATATCCGAGATCGTGCAGCGCGCACCCTTCGGGTTCGTCTTGGGATCATACAGCAGCGCCTTGTCGTTCAGCGCACAGCCCGGCGCATTCGTCGCCATCATCACCGGCACGAACGAGCGCTCCCACGAAATGCAGGTGCCCGGGCTATAGCCCTCCACCGCCGACTTCTTCTCCTGCGTCCAAGCCTTGCCCGCTTCCGACTTCCAGAAGTTCTGCAGCACGCCGCAGTCAGCCGTATTCATCGTCGAATCCGGGAAGCTCAGCGACGGCTGGATGCCATCCAGCAGCCCCGGATACATCTGCGTGATCACCTGCTGCTGGATCGCCCCGCCAGACCCGCCCGTGCCCACCGTCCACTTCGGCACGCCATAGCTCTCGATGAAATGCTCCTTCAGCATCATCAGATGCTCGCCCTGCAGAACCGCATTGCCATGCTGCTGGTTCACCAGCTCGGTCGACGCCGCATAGGCAAACCCGCGGCCCAGATAGAGATCGCTCAGCACGGCCTGCGGCTGGTTCACGCCCTGATTGTACTGTGTGCCCGCGCCGCCGCCGAACGTCACACTGAAGCGCCCGTTCCAGCCCTCGCCATCAACCCCCGGCGTCGCCGGATCATCCAGCACCGCGATGCGATAAATCGACCGGTCAATCACCCCGCTCTCGACGCGCACGATGAACGGCACAGTCTTGCCCTCGATCGTGGTTGTCGTGCCGACATCCGCAGGCTTCGGCCCCTTCGGATCATAAGCCTTGTAAGCCCCGCCATCGGCCAGCTTGTAGAACCACTCGAACTTCGTCGGCGCCGAACAGTTCGCATCGCTCGGCTCGCCCAGCCCGGATTCCTTCGTGCGGCACTCGTATGGTGTCATCAGCGGACCCGCCAGGATCGGCCCGGTAATCGGATAGTTCGTCAGCACCTGCTTGGCGCCAAGCCCGTTGGGGCCCGTCACCGCCAGCACATTCGCGCCATCCTTCAGCCCCTTCACCACGCCGCGCAGCGTGTTCGTCGGCTGGTCGAACTTCAGCGGCGTCTCCAACACCGCGCCATTCAGCGCCACCTTCAGCTCGCTCGCTTTCGCCCCCTCGCTCGCCTTGATCTCCACCAGCGCATCGCCGCCCGACACAAACTCCGCGCGCGACGACAACACCTTCACATCGACTTTGCCCGCCCCACCCGCCGTCTGCGACAGCGCCGGCGCCACCGCGAGCGAAACAACCGCAAGCGCGCCCGCAGCGCATCCCGCGAACGCACGTGTCCTGAATTTTGGCTTGAGCTGCGACATCGATTTCTCTCCCACCGGAACTCATGTCCGTTGGCTCAGAGACTAGCGATTTCCGATAGCCGCGCCAGCCGCAGCAAGCGCGTTGATAGTCTGGACTATTCTTCGAGCAGGTTCGCGATGTGATCAGCCTGCGCCACGATCATGGCGGGCTTTTCCTTGATAGCGCTCTCGGCTTTTTCCAGCGCGCCATCCTGCAACGCATACCACGCGCCAGCCATCGCCATCACGGCAGCGGTGAAGAGGATCGAAGCCTGGTTCATGCTGGCCTCCGGGGCGCGAACACCCTTCACGTCGGCGAAGGGTTACCATGCCTTCAACCATGCCAACGTCTGGTGAACATCCGGTTCAGCCGGTCCGTGAAATTCAATCGATCAGGCTACGCGCCCGCGCCTCCGGCGTCAGTTTCTGCAGCAACCACGCGATAAACGCGCGCCGCGCCTCATCCGATGCCGGAAGCTTCGCCCGTAGCCGCAGAATGCTCAAGAGACGCAAGCCCCCGAGCACCGGCTCAACTTGCCTGCCTGCCATCCCTCTCCGAGACCACGAGGCAAGCAAGGACACCCGTCGCAAGCCATGCGCCGAGGATCGGGCTCATGCCGATGCCGACAAGCGGAACCGGATAGGCGCCCACGAACGGCATGGCGGCGCTGATAAGGAAGTAGAGCGACAACACCTCACCCGCACGCCGGACAATCGGCGCGCCCTTCAACGTCAGCACAGCGGGCGCTAGCGCAAAGACAAGCAACGCAACGGCCGCCGCAACCGCCAATGCAGGTGCGATGGCATAGCCCAGAAGCAGGATCTCCTCCACTTCAGGCACAGGCGCCAGCGGGTCCGGCCTCAACAATGCGCCCGCAATCGTCAACGCCGCCACACTGCCCGTCACAAGCCGCATCGAGAGTTTCTGATCATCGCGCAGCGCAAGCCAGATCACGCCCACCCCAAATGCCAACGCCTGAGACCGATCCGGTTGCATCGCAAGCATGACAAGAAGCACCAGAGCCAGCCCCCAAGGCCAGACACGCCCCCGCCCCAACCATGCCAGCGCCACCAACGCTGCGGGCAACATCATCACCGCGACGTTCAGCGAAACAGGACCGGCATTCACCCAACGATGCACGCCCATCTGCTCAGGGCCCAGAAAGCTGCACCCCATCAACAACACCGCACCGCCCAGCGCTGAAATGAACACCCACGTCCCACCGCGCCAGAGAAGGCACGCAGCAATCCCGCCAACCATCCACGCCGCAAGATTGCGCCCCCAGACCGCTGCCGGAATGCCGTTGAGCACGCAGATGACAACGCCGGCCAAAACCGCCGCAGCGCTAAGGCCGCCAAGCGTCGCGACCAGCGGCGCTGCCCGATGCGTGACACGAATGGACATACGCGCTCCCCTGCCAGTCGAATCGGTCTGGCCCTTCATCCTGCCCCAAAACGAAAAAGCCTCCCGGCTCATCGCACGGGAGGCTTTCGCATTGTTGAAACGCAGGACGCCCTATTCCAGGCGGCGTTCGATCAGCTCCACCTGGAAGCATTCGATCTGATCGCCTTCGCGGATGTCCTGATAGTTGGCGAAGGCCATGCCGCATTCCATGCCCTGCTTCACTTCCGGAACTTCG
Source organism: Hyphomonadaceae bacterium (assembly GCA_036733305.1). Classification (GTDB taxonomy): domain Bacteria; phylum Pseudomonadota; class Alphaproteobacteria; order Caulobacterales; family Hyphomonadaceae; genus UBA7672. The sequence goes on along the minus strand of DAINAT010000012.1, from coordinate 4,408 downwards.
TCCTTGAAGCGCTTCAGAACAGAGAGCGTGCCTTCGTGGATGACCACGTTGTCGCGCAGCAGGCGGACGCCCGAACCACGACGCACGATGCCTTCCGACACACGGCAACCGGCAACCTTGCCCGCTTTCGAGATGTTGAAGATCTGCAGGATCTCTGCGTAGCCCAGGAAGGTCTCGCGACGTTCCGGCGCCAGCATGCCCGACAGCGTGTTCTTCACATCGTCGATCAGGTTGTAGATGATCGAGTAGTAGCGGATCTCGACGCCTTCACGCTCAGCCAGATCGCGCGCCTGCTTGTTGGCGCGGACGTTGAACGCGATGATCGGAGCGTTGGCCGAGATAGCCAGCTGCACGTCGCTCTCCGAGATACCGCCAACGGCGCCCAGCACGACACGCGCGCGGACTTCGTCGGTCGACAGCTTCTCGAGCGATTGCGTGATCGCTTCCACCGAACCCTGCACGTCGCCCTTGACCAGGAACACAGCTTCCTTGAGGCCGCCACCGGCTGCCCCGCCGCCTTCCTTGAGACGCGCCAGCATCTGGTCGAGCGAAGTACCGCCCCGCGTTGCCGGGCCCGTCTTGTTGCGCTTGGTGCGCAGACGGTAATCGGTGATCTCACGGGCGCGAGCTTCGCTATCGACGACCACGACCTGATCGCCCGGATCGGGCGCGCCATCGAGGCCGAGGATTTCGATCGGCGTTGCCGGTCCAGCTGCATCAACGGTCTGGCCGCGCTCGTTGTTGAGCGCCTTCACACGGCCCCACTGACCGCCGGCGACAACGATGTCGCCACGCTTCAGCGTACCGCGCTTGACCAGCACCGTCGCGACCGAACCCCGGCCCTTGTCGAGCTTGGATTCGATAACCACGCCATCGGCGTCGCGATCAGGGTTGGCCTTGAGTTCGAGAATCTCGGCAAGCGCCGAAATCGTAGCCGTAAGCTCGTCGAGACCTGTCTTCTTCAGCGCCGAGACGAACACGGCCGGCGTCTGGCCGCCCATCGCTTCGACCTGCACGTCGTATTGCAGAAGCTGCGTCAGCACGTTTTCCGGCTTGGCGTCATGCTTGTCGATCTTGTTGACCGCCACGATGATCGGCGCGTTGGCCGCTTTCGCATGGTGGATCGCCTCGATCGTCTGCGGCATCACGCCATCGTCCGCCGCCACCACGAGGATGACGATGTCGGTGGCGTTCGCGCCGCGGGCGCGCATGGACGAGAAGGCCGCGTGGCCCGGCGTGTCGAGGAAGGTGATCTTCTCGCCGGACTTGAGCTGAACCTGATAGGCGCCGATGTGCTGCGTGATGCCGCCCGCTTCGCCCGACACGACGTCAGTTTGACGGAGAGCATCAAGAAGCGACGTCTTGCCGTGGTCGACGTGACCCATGACGGTCACGACCGGCGGACGCGGCTCGAGATGGTCGTCGATATCCTCATGGCCTTCGAGGCCGATCTCGACGTCCGATTCCGCCACGCGTTTCACGGTGTGGCCGAATTCCTCGACGATGAGCTGGGCGGTATCCGCATCCAGCACGTCGGTCGAGCGCACGAGTTCGCCCTGCTGCATCATGAATTTCACGACGTCGGCCTGACGCTCGCTCATGCGGTTGGCCAGATCGGCAACCGTGATCGATTCCGGCAGGATGACTTCGCGCGAAACTTTCTCGCTGCCGCCGCCAGCCATCTTGAGGCGACGTTCACGCTCGCGTTCGCGGGCGCGTTTCACGGCGGCGTAGGAACGCTGCTTCTCATCATCGTCGCCGAGCGCGGCCGAAACAGTCAGCCTGCCCTGACGGCGCTTGGGCTCATCCTTGCGGGCCGGACGGTCAGCGCCGCCGGGAGCATCGTCGCCCGCCGGCTTCACGCGTTTGACGCGACCGCCGAGTTCGCTCAGCGGTGTCAGTTCATCGGGATCGAGCGGCGCCAGAGGACGCGGACCACCACCTGGACCACGCGGCCCAGGTCCACCGGGACCACGGCCTGCACCACCGGGACCGCCCGGACGCGGCGGACCACGGTCGCCGCTGAAACCACCCGGACGCGGGCCTGCGCCGCCAGGTCCACCCGGACCACGGCCAGGGCCACCTGGACCACGCGGACGATCGCCATCGGGGCGCACGCGCACAGCGCCGCCCGGACCACGCGGCGGAGCCGCACGATCGCTGTTGAAGCGGTCACCGCTGAAGCTTGTTGCGCCCGTGCGCGGCGGAGCGCCACGCGGATCGCTGCGGCCGCTATCGCGACCGCCGTCGCGGCCAGCGCCGCCACCACGTCCACCACGGCTTCCACGTTCTTCCGCTTCATCGTCCGGAATAACCGGCGCGACATCGCCACGCGCCGCAGCTTCGGCCCGGCGCGTTTCTTCTTCAGCGAGACGCTTGGCCTCTTCCTGACGGCGGCGGTTCGCCTCTTCGACGGCTTCCTGTTCGGCCTTGCGGCGTTCCTGATCCGCGCGAGCTGCGCTGATCGCTGCCTGGCGCGCCTTGAGTTCGGCTTGCGAGAGAGACGACTTCTGCAGCGCCTCCTGGGCAGCCGTCAGCTTCGGCGCGGCCTCAGCAGGAGCGGCGGCTGTTGCAGCCGTCGCGGGCTTCTCAGGCTCGGCAGGCTTGACCACCTTCGGCTTTTCGCCGGGCGTCACCACCACGCGTTTTTTCTTCGTCTCGACCACGACCTGTTTGGAACGGCCGTGGGAGAAGCTCTGCTTCACGGTGCCAGAGTCCGACCGCTTCAGCGTAAGCGGGCGGCGTCCAGAGTTGTCCGTGTTGTTGGTGTCGCTCAAATCAGTCTCTTCGTTACAGATTTTCGATTGGGTCCGGCAAAGCCGGGAGTCGCTAAGTCACCCCGGGGGGCGTCGTTCAAGCCAGCTAGTCCGGAGGATCGCCCCCGGAAACACGGGCCTGGGTGTCGTCACTATTCTGTCGCCCCGTAGCACTGCGAGGTTGCCAACCCGGCAACCATACGGCCCGGAACCCGGAAAGCCTTTTCAGCTCCCCCATCCAGGCATGCGCTATACGGCCATATTTGACGCAAGCGTGTATCACACGCTCACGCCCCAAGGCCATGCCCAATTCATCGGCCGTAAAACACCCGATGACAGGCGGAAGTTCTAGGTTTCCGGGTATTTTACCCGTCTCGTCGGGCTCGGGCGTGTAGAGCCCCCGGACCAGGGCGAGCACCTTGCCGCGCTGGTCCTCCGAGCCGTCGGAAGCCTCGATCACGAAGGCCGGCGCGTCTTTGCGCACTTCCTCGCGAACCTGTTCAAAGCCCAATATGAGATCGCCGGCCCGCTTTACCATGCCCAGCTGGTCAAGATTTCGCTTCACCAGCAACTGCTCAGTCTGGGTAGCCAGATCCGGCGCCGCTTTTACCTGCTTTTTGAAAGCCCGGTGGAAAGCGCCCTTCTTCACGGCAAGGTCGATCGCCTCGCGCGACGCCGTCACCCAGGCGCCCCGCCCCGGCAGCTTGGCCGCCAGATCGGGCGTCACCTGCCCGTCCGGCGCCAACACGAATCGGATCAGATCGCCCTGTTCGCGCCGCTCCATCGTTACGATGCAACGGCGCTCAGGATCACGCGCACCCGCCTTGCCGGCGCGGGGCGGACCCGCGTCGGTTTCGGCTTCTTCAATGCCGCTCAGTTGGCCATCACTGGTCGCTTGAGGCATTCGCCCCCTTCAGATTGAAGAGTTCGTCGCCACGGCTACGGGCCGTGTCCGCTGTCGTCTCAGCCGCATTGAGCTCGGCTTCTTCCGCATCCAGAGCAGCTGCACGCGCCGCCAGCGCTGCTTCCAGCGCTTCCGGCTCAACCCAGCCAGCCGCAACGCGCGCCTTCAGGATGAACAGTTCCGCGTCTTCGCGACTCATCTCGCCCTTGACCAGCAGGCCCGGAACGAATTTCGGCTTGCCATCCGGACCCGGCTCTTTCCAGCCGACCAGATCGTCCGGCACGAGGCCCGCGAGATCGTCGATCGTCTTGACGTCGTTCTCGCCGAACTTCACGGCCATCTGCGGCGTCACGCCTTCCATGTCCGCAACCTCGTCGGTCACGCCCAGTTCCTTGCGCTTGGCGACCAGCTCGGCCGTCAGCTTCTCGAGGTATTCGCGCGCACGCTCCTGCAGCTCGCCCGCGACTTCCTCGTCGAAGCCTTCGATCGAGGCGAGGCCATCGATCTCGACATAGGCGATCTCTTCCACGGTCTCGAAGCCTTCCGAAGCCAGCAGCTGGGCCAGCGTCTCGTCGGCATCCAGAGCTTTCTGGAACAGGTCGGTACGCTCCTTGAACTCGCGCTGACGACGTTCGGAGTCAGCCGACTCCGTCATCAGGTCGATCTGCCAGCCGGTGAGCTGCGAAGCGAGGCGCACGTTCTGGCCGCGGCGGCCGATCGCCAGCGGGAACTGGCTCTCTTCCACGAC
>DAINAT010000011.1:0-53588 GCA_036733305.1 Hyphomonadaceae bacterium | reverse complement strand
GCGCAAGCAGGCACAGGCACTACCCACGGCGCAGCTACACGCGCCCCGACTCCCATTGAGGGAGAGACGACACCACGCATCACGGACAGCAAGCGCTGGTCCCAACGAGAGATCATGTCTGAACCCGCCACCCCCTCCGTCTTGCGCTACGCGCAATCCACCTCCCCCAGTCTTCGACTGGTGGAGGCAAGAGAAGCGGTGGGGAATTGCCTCCACCTGTGCGCAGCACTGGGGGAGGTGGATCGCACGCTCTTGCGTGCGAGACGGAGGGGGCGGCGCATCATCCTCGACCAACGCTGTCCGCGCCCGACTGCCGGCTCACTCCGCGAGCCTAAACCTTCTCGCTGATCTTGATCGCAGCCCTGCATCCAAAGCGGATCAGCGCCGACAGAACCGGATAGCCCGGCGCCTGCGCCGCACCCTCGGCCGCCGCCAGTTCCTTGTGCGCGATTTCCTCGTCGCGGAACTTGGTCATCCGCGCCGCCAGCTCGGTCTCGCCGGCTGCTTCAAGCTCGGTGATCTGGTCGCCATAATGCTCCTCGATCACGGTCTCGACCGCTTCTGTGCACGCGTGCGCGGCTTCCTTGCCAAGCAGCGCAGTCGCAGCGCCCAGCGCAAACCCCGCCGCATGCCAGATCGGCGACAGCACCGTCGGGCGCACATTGCCGGCGTTCAGCATCTTGTTGAAGGCGTCGAGGTGGTCCTGTTCCTCGGCCTCCATCTCCTTCAGCTGCGCCGTGATGCGCTCGTGCCCCGACCGCCGCTCGAACACGGCCAGTTGCCCGCGATAGATCGCAACCGCGGCGAACTCTCCGGCATGGTCGACGCGCAGCATCTCGTCACGGCGGTTGGTGGAAAGGTTCACGATTGCCCACCCTTCATGGCTGGATTGGTTCGTTGGCAGTATCGCGGATCGGCGGCTGAGTTGCGGCGAAGAAGGACAGCGCCATCAGCACGCCGGAGATAATCCCGTTGAAGCCCGCCATGGAAAGTCCCCACGGCGCGTTCGGCAAGCGCCACATCGCTTCCTTGCACGAAACGATACCGACCGGCCTCGACAGGATATCCGAAAGATTGCCGGTAATCGGCTCGGACCCCGTGCCCGCCTCGCAGGTGTCCGGACCCGGAGCCAGGTTCCATTCGAACAGGGCGTGCCAGGTTCCGAGGAAGAAACTTACCGCGAACGTCAAGCCGATCAGGATGCAGGCCCAGGTCATCAGCTGTGCGCTTGCGCCGCGCCAGTTCAGGACGATGGCGACCAGCGCCGCGGCACAGGTCGCGAAATGCGCGTAACGCTGCCACCAGCACATCTGGCAGGGGGCAAGGTGAAGGAGCGTCTCGAAGATGCCGTAGGCCGCCGCTAGCATGCCCGCAGATGCAAGCAGGGCTACGAGCGGCCACCTCACCCGATCGAGCGGCAACTTTTCCATGGCAATGAAGGTATCGAGGGGCAGGTGGGCGACAATGCGACGAAACAGCAGGCCGCCGAGATCGCCGGCAGCACGGGTGGCCGGTCCAGGCGTAATGACCGCTCTGTTGACGATAGTTTCAACCTCATGGGGCTAGTCTGGCGCCTTCTTCAGGTTTCATCTGGCCCGGCCCATGCTAGGCGCAGGGGAGCGCCGGGTTGAAACCCGGTTCGTGCAATTCAGGACAGCCGTTCGATGAGTGAAGCCAGCACCGTTAACGAGGCGCCTGCACCCGCCCACGCTCCCAAGGCCAAGGGCCCGCTCGGAGCCCTCTATAACTGGGTCATCCGCCTCGCCGGCGGCAAACAGGCCGAACCCGCGCTGTGGGCGATCTCGTTTGCCGAAAGCTCGTTCTTCCCGATTCCGCCAGACGTCATGCTGGCCCCGATGTGCTTCGCCCGCCCGGAACGGTCATGGCGCTACGCTTTCGGCTGTACCATCGCCTCGGTGTTCGGCGCGCTGCTCGGCTACGCCATCGGCTTCTACCTGTTCGAAGCGGTCGGCTCGGCCATCATCTCGATCTTCGGTTATGGCGGCAAAGAGGAAGAGCTCCGCGCGTCCTATGCGGCAGCCGGCGTCTGGATCATCTTCCTGAAGGGCGTCACGCCCATCCCGTTCAAGCTGGTAACCATCATCTCCGGCGCGATGGCGTTCAACCTGCCGATCTTCATCCTGGCCTGCCTGGTCACCCGCGCGGTCCGGTTCTTCCTGGTTGCATGGCTGTTCAAGACCTTCGGCCCCACCCTGGCGCCCGTCATCGAGAAGCGTATCGGCCTCTTCATGCTGCTCTTCGTGGTAATTCTTGTGGGTGGCTTCGCCGCAGCGGCCCTGCTGCACTAGCTGCTGCGGGCAGGGTGTTCGGTCAATTTCGAGCGAATTTTCTGCATCCCGTGAACCGGATGTTTGCGATCTTAGCCGACGATCCCTGAAGACGCGCTGGATAGTCCCGCGCGTTCTTCAAGGCTCCGGTTCGTAAAATGCGCACCCTCCGCAACATCAGCACGGCCTCCATGCGCATTGCTCCGCAGTGGGTGATGTGCGTGATCCTGGGCGCCTATTTCAGTGCTCAACTGGTCAACCCGGGCGTGATCGCCGGCTAAGCTGGACCTAGGGCTTCCGAACAGCCTCAGCCTGCGCTAACACCGCCCCTCGCAGCTCGCGGGAGTGGCGGAATTGGCAGACGCAACGGACTCAAAATCCGTCGTCCTTACGGATTTGTGGGTTCGACCCCCACCTCCCGCACCAGCCCCCCAGGCTCCGCTGGCCAGGCTCTGCCGGAAGGTCAGTCAGCAAACGAAATAACCGAAACCCTGGTCGTCTCACCCGATTTCGGGTCGGCAATGGTCATCTGTTTCATCTCGCCGCGATCCTCGATCAACACGCGCTCCGCTTTGGCCAACTCTGCCTTGGCTTCTGCCTGCGCCGACGGATTTCCGGTGAAGATGGCGATAAACGCGCCAAGGCTGGCAGCGCCGAGCAGGATGGCGTTCATGACGGTAGGCTCCCTCGTTTCAGGGATGCTAATTCCCGAACCGCCGGAACGTTCCCGCCTAACCCGCGGCAAGCACTTGTCTGGACACGCGCTCGCCTGACTGTACCGCGCCATTCATGAAGCCCATGCTCTCCGCGCTGGTATGCTCGCCCGCAAAGAACAGCGTGTTGTTGAGCTCGGGCGCTGCGCCCACATCCGCGAAGGTCGTGTACTGGCCGACCAGCGGCCCCGCATAGCTCGCCTTGGTATGCGGATGGTTGGGCCAGAAGAAGCTCGCCCGCACCCGCGTGTTCAACGCGCCAGCAAGATCCGGCGACAGCGAAGCAAGACTGGATTCGAGCGTCGCCAGAACGGCGGACTCTTCCGTCTTGGCCGCAGCGCCGGTGATGAAGTTGGTCAGCACGCCGCCCGTGCCTTCCTGGCCTGCGCTCGTATCCCACACGACGCCGAAGCCGCGGTCGGAATAGATCGTGCCCGTCAGCGGCGAGTTGATGCCCAGCAGCTGCTGCGTCCACGGACGCGATGTCGTGCCGACCATCAGCTTGGCGTTCACGCCATAGCCGAGCTCGTTGATCACTTTCATCTTGTCGGCTGACAGCCCAAGCCCGCCAAGACCGTTCACTTCGCGCAGCCGCGTGAAGGGCAGCGTCAGCACAACACGCTCGAACGTACGCTCGACTTTCGGGTTGGTCTCGTTGTTGAAGGTCAGGTGGAAGCCGTTGCCGTCATGGGCAATCTTCGCCAGCTCGTGGCGTATGTTGACGCGTACACGATCTGCAAGCGGCGCCACGGTAAGCCGCTTCAGCAGCGTCTCCGGCAGTGTGCTGTTGCCACCCTGGATGCGATGCGCCTCATCGCTGTCGCCGAACATCTCGAAGCTGGAAGTCGCATCGGCGCCGATGAGATCGACAAGGTTCAGCGAGGATTGCTGGTCGATCGGGATGCCGTACTCGGCATGATAGGAGAGGGCGAGCAGGTCGATCACCCAGCGCTCGGTCGAACTCGCCAGACTTTCCAGGTATTGCGAAAGCGGCGTCTTATCGAGTTCGATCGCGCGCGCCGTCCAGTTGTCATCCGCATCGAGCAGGGCTGCCTGATCCGCAGCGATCCGCGCCGCGACGGGAAGGAAAGGCCCCGTCTGCGCAGCCGGATCGAGCAGGTCGCCCGCAAGGCGCGGCTTGCCGCCAATGTCGAACAGATCGCTCATCCCGCTGCCTTCAGGATGCAGGCGCTGGATCGGAATGCCGAGTTCACCGCACAGCTGGATCAGGTCGGTATGGTTGGAATCCACCAGCTCGCCACCGAGTTCGCAGAACTGCCCCTCCGGCGTGAAGTCGCGCAGCGTGAACATGCGCCCGCCCGTACGGCCGCTGGATTCGAAGATCTCGCAGGCAATGCCCGCATTCGCGAGCCGCCACGCTGTCGTCAGCCCAGCCGTGCCGCCACCGATGATCGCAACAGCGCCCGGCGTTCCCGGCTCTGACTTGCGCACCGGCGTACACGCCGCTGCAGCCGTCATCAGCATGAGCGCGGAGCGACGCGAGATTGCGCGCGGCGCCGGTGCTGGCGCATCAGGCAAAGCCGCGCGTGCGTTCGCGATCGCGAGCCGGATACGTCCAAACAGTTGAGTGCGGGCCATGTCGTCTCTCCCCGGACAGAGGACGATGTATGGCAGACCGGATTCCGGAAACAAGCGGGCGCTATTCGTAATCCAGAAACAAGAAGGGCCGCGCGGCGATTGCCGGCGGCCCTTCCCGTCATTTGAGCGGAGCTATCGCCCCATAGTTACCAGAGATCAGGCTACGAGGGATCGTGCGCGCAACGCGGCGGCGATCCCGAGCCCGATCAGGCGATGCTGCGTACGAAGGTTGCTCCGAACGACAGATCGCTGGTCAGGGAAAAGCCCCGGCTCGTTGTGACTGACATTGGATCACCTCCTTCCGTTAAGTTGACGATGGAAAGAGAGTGGGTGCGGTTTGCCGGTTACGCAAGAGGCTGGCTGCGCCAGCCTCCGGTTCAGCGCGGATCGACGAATTTCAGGGCGAGTTCTGTGCGGCCATCGACCAGCACGGTCTGTCCATCAACGCGCGCATAATACTGGCCGTTCGGCGGGGCGGGCAGGGACAGCGCACGAAAATCCTTGATCACGCTGGCGGAGCCCGGCGAGATGCGGCGCACCGGCAGACCACGTTCGGGCAATGGAAGTGGACCCGCTGGCAAATCTGCGGTGGGATCGGTTGGCTGCACGGGCAGAATGCTGGTCACGAGCTCAGAGGTTTCATCGACCAGAACGAAACGCCCTTCGACGCGCGCATAGTATTTGCCCGGCGGAGGCGGCGGCAGGATGTAGCGTTCCGGATCGGTAATCACGACAGAGGAATTGCGCGGGATACGCGCATTCGGCAGCGCTGCATTGGCGAGGTCGCGTTCGCGCTGCACACGCTGACGGTCGCTATCCAGCTCCAGTAATCGCTGCTCGCGCGCACGGTTATGCTGCAGGTCGCGCAAGGCGCGCTCGGCTTCGCTGACACCGGAATTGGGCTGCGCGGATCGGGCGAGATCGCGCTGGCGATTGGCTTCGAGATTATCCATCTCGCGCTGTTGGGCCATGCGCTGCTGTTGTTCCAGCGCTTCGAAACGCGGCAGTGGCTCGCTGACTTGCGCCAATGCAGGCGCAGCGACGAAGCAGAGGCCTGCTATGGCTGCAATGCGGATCATGGCCCGAATATAGGGCCGGAGTGGCCCAACACCAGCTCCGATAGGCGTCACCCTCACGAACAGATGCTGGAAAAGCCCATGTCGAAATGAAGGTGATCGGCGTGCAGCTTGTTGTAGTCGGGGCTCAGCGTGGTCGAGAACAGGCTGCAGCCCTTGTCGCGCACTTCCTTCAGGAAGCGGCCCTTGCTGGTGTCCTTGCCGAACTCGTCCTTGATCATGATTTTGGTTCCGTCGGCGAGCCTGAAGCCCGAGATGTCGACGGCGTCGCCGGTTGCGTGCTGGCTCCAGCGGCCTTCCTTCGCGCTGTTCACGCGCCTGCAGGAATACGATCCCATGGTCTCGATGCGATCGACCGGCTGACCAAACACACGCTCGGCGGCCGGCAACACCACATGGCGCTCCCAGACATAAAGCGATGCAGCAAGGCGGCAGCTCATCGACAGCGTCGAGGAGTAGGGTGTCAGCGACTGGTCGAGGGTCAGCGCATTGTGCAACCCGCATTGCGGCTGCGATCCCTCGCGATCCACACGTGTGTATTTAACACCGGCTGCATCCAGCAGGGCAAAGCACTGCGCCGGGCTGGCCGCAAGGCGATCGAGTTTATATCCGGTCGCAAGGCCGGGTCTGGAAACGAGATCGAGAGGCTTGAAGGGGTTGTGCTGTGGCGGGGTGAGCCAGTTGAACAGCCACCAGCCCCACAACGCCATGAGCACGGTGACCACGCCCATGCCGATGAGCTTGCGAACGTGCTGATTGGGGTGAAGCCAGTTCGCCATACTCCCCTAACGCATGAGACGGGGAGATCGTTTCGCGTAAGAGCTGCAGGGCCGAGCGTGCTAGTGGCGCGTCCGGTCGCTGAAACGCACCCGCAGGCCGTCAATAAAGGTCTTCAGGCCGAACTCGAATCCCTCGTCCCCGGTTCCAGCAACGTTTCCGGCGCCGACGTCGGATTGTTCCTGCATCGCCGCGCCAATGGCAAAGCGCTGCAAGGTCTGCGTCGCCATCCGGGCTTCGGCATCGTTCAGGCCCGAACCAGTGAGCGCCTGCACATTATCCTCGAGCGGAGCCTTGGACGCCTTCGGCCGTGGCCGCGCCATCACCTGCGCCCCGTCGCGGCGCGACAGGGCCGTCCGGCGGATCGCCCGCGCGCCATCGGCCAGCCAGTCCAGCGCATTGAAACCCGGCTGGCTGGTATCTGGTCGATGCAGGCATTCCTCGAACATCACGCCCGACATTTCGTTGAGCAGTTCGTCCTTGTCCTTGAAGTGCCAATAAAGTGATGCGCTCTTGATGCCGAGCTCAGCCGCGAGGCGGCGCGTCGACAGGCCATCGATGCCGACATCGTCAAGAAGGCGCAACGCAGTCGAAACGATCGTGGCGCGGTCGAGATTACCCTTTTCGCGGGCCTCAGCAGGCCCCGCGGCCACAACGTCCTGCGTCATTGGGATTCCCTCAACTCACCCGATAACCAGACTGGTAGCGCTGCAAGCCCGCTCTCACGAACTCACAAGCTGATGAGGTGAGCGGAGAGTTGCTTCCACGGAGCGATCGTCCAGTAAGACGTTGCGAGGCCAGATGGCGATGGCAGGACGAATACGGCGGGGCCATCGTCCTGGGTTGTATCCTGCCGGCCAATCTGGATGCGGCCCGTTGATTTGCCCAGCCACAGGCTGGCGGCCGTCTTGCTGGTGAAAGCGAGCGTGCGGGGCTTCAGCCGTTTCACTTTCCGCGTGAAGCCAGCGACATCGAAATGATCCTTGTCGATCTGGGCGTCGACGCCCCAGCTGACCTTGCAGAAATCCGTGAGGCCGATGCCGAGATCGAGCATCAAGGGATATTCGTGCGGCGCAAACTGACGCGGTGTGATCTTCGCTTCGTGAACGGCCCGCCAGAAGCGATTGCCCGGATGCGCATAATACGCCCGCTCCGCCGCGGATCGCGGCCCCGCTGCCGTGCCGACAAACCAGACTTTCAGATCAGGCGCGAGCCGGTCGGGCAGGATGTGCGCCTTCGGGGGCGCCATCAGTTGGTTTCACCCATGCTGCCGCCATTGCGCACGATCTCGGGCAGGGTGGCTGCCTGTTCGGGCGACAGCCGCTCGATCGGCACCAGCCAGGTGTGGATGGTGAAGACAACGGCAGGCGACGCGCCGAGCCGTCTCAACGTTTGACGCTCCACGCGAACCCAGATGGGTTTGTCGCGATCAAACGGCCGGCGCTCATGCTCCAGGCGCGGCTGATAGAGCTCGGGATCATTGTAGCACAGCAAGTTGGCTCGCCAGACCGCCTGATCCGGCTGCAGCATGGCGAACACGCGATCCACGCGTTTGCCCATGCCCTCGTCATAACGATCGACCGGCTGATGGATGCCCATCATCCCGCGTCCCGCCTTCTGCGCTAGCGTCCAGCTCGCCGGAAAGCAGAGCACGCCCGATGTCAGCGTATAGCCATCCGCGCCCGGCTGCAGGATCAGCATATCCTCCTGCGCGAGCCGCGCCGCCGTGATCAGCGGCCGATCCTGCGTCAGCGACACCGAAACGCCATCCGGCCGCACGATCGCATCGCCGATTCGCATATAGCCGGGATCAGCCTCGATCTCGGTGAGAGCAGCCGCCAGCAAATCGTGCTCCGCCCGATCCGATTCGGCAGGCGCCGCCATCACATCGGCCAACCGTTCCTTCAGAAGCCGGTCGCGATAACCAAGCTGCCCATCAAAAGCGTCATCACGTTGCAGCCACTCGCCCGGTTGCACCGGTTGCAGGCCGGGCAGGCGGGCCGCAAGCGGGTCCATCCACGGCGCAACGCCGAGATAGGACTGGCAGATGTCGTTGGCGCGGGTCACGCAATGTCACTCCCGCCAAAGGGCTCCCAAGTCAACGAAGGGGGTGAGGCTCAGCTCAGAAGCGCTTGAAAGCCTTGGGCGCCTGCGTGGCGCTGGCCTTGGCGACAAGCTTGCCTTCGTGATCGAACAGCTCGCCTTCAATGAAGCAGGTCGACTTGCCCCATTTGAGAATGCGCGCCTCCGCCGTCGCCTTGCCGACGAACAGCGGGCGCAGGAACGACACCTTCATCTCAAGCGTCGGCGCATTCATCGTGACGTTCGAAGCGATAATCGCCGTCGTGCTCAGCGCTTCATCCAGCATCGCGGCAATAAAGCCGCCCTGAATCGCGCCCGTCGGATTGGCAAACTCGGCCCGCGCTTCAAACGCGAAACGCGCGATCATGTTCGCCTGATCGACATGCGTAAGGCGAGCGCCGAGAGTCTCGGTGCAGGGCGGACGTTTCTTGGAGTTGGCGAACCGCGCCAGCATCTCCTCATCGGAGAGGCGAGGCGGCTCTGAGCCCGCCGCATCCGAGCTCACTTGCGGCGGAAGGCGTCGAGCGAGACGACAGTCCCTTCAGCAGGCTCCGCCGGAGCGGCATCAGACGTTTCCATTGATTCGCCAAGACCCGGCAGGATCGCAGGCTGCGCGTCGGTCGCGTTGCCGTCCGTGTCGAACTGCAGGCCGAAATTGACCGACGGATCGAAGAAACGGCTCACGGCGGCAAACGGAATACGCAGATGCTGCGGCACGCCCGAGAATTTAAGGATGATCTCGAACCGGTCGTCAAAGACCTGGAAATCCCAATACTGGTGCTGGACGACGATCGTCATCTCGTCGGGGAAACGGTCCTTGAGATAGTCCGCCATCTGCACGCCCTGCGTGCGCGTACGGAAGGTGACATAGAAATGGTGATCGCCCGGCAGGCGCTCCAGTTTCGAAACGCGCTCAAGCGTTGCACGCACGACGCCGCGAAGAGCAGCCTGCGTGAGGGCATTATAGCCGATATGATCCTTCGAGGATCCCGGTGACCGGTCCAATGTTGCCCTCCCTCGCCTAGCCTTGAGAGCTAAAGCCTGATGTAAGCTCGGTAAATTAGGTTCAAGCCCGAGGCGAACCTTTTTCCGTGCCCCTTGTAGCGGACGATAACGCCCAACCTTCTGCTTTACGCAAGTGCGACACAGAACAATTCATTTCGTTGCCCGGCAAACAGGCTTATCGTCAGCGTTATGACACGCAACCCGAAGTCATATCGGTCAACAAAGCTTGGTGAACACAAGCTTTCGCCCGAAACGCTGATGATGGGCTTTGGCTACGCGCCCGGCCTCTCCGAGGGCGCTCTCAAGTCGCCGCTCTTCCAGACTTCAACATTTGTTTTCCGTAATGCCGCCGAAGGGAAAGCATCCTTCGAACTCGCCTATGGGCTGCGCGAGAAGAAGCGCGATGAGGAAATGCACCTCATCTATTCGCGCATCAACAACCCGAATCTCGAAGTTCTGGAAGACAGGCTCGCCGTATGGGACGGCGCCGAAAAGGCATTGGCCTTTGCGTCAGGCATGGCCGCCATCTCGACAACGCTGATGACCTTCCTGCGCCCCGGCGACAGTTTTGTGTTCTCCGAGCCCGTCTATGGCGGCACCGAATTCCTCGTTCACACCCTGCTGCCCCAGTTCGGCATCAAGGGCGTGGGCTTCATGGCGGAAGACGGCGCCGATGCTTTCCGTGAAGCCGCCAAGCAGGCTTCGGTGCTTGCAGCAGAGACAGGCGGCAAGGTCGGCGCGATCTATATCGAAACTCCCGCCAACCCAACCAACGGTCTGGTCGATATCGCCGTAGGTCGCGAGATTTCCGAGAGCCTGAAAGGACCAGCCGGCCGACCGCCGGTAATCGTGGACAACACCTTCCTAGGTCCGCTCTGGCAAAAGCCGCTGGAACATGGCGCAGACATCTGCGTGACGTCGCTCACCAAATATGTCGGCGGCCACTCCGACCTGATCGCAGGCGCAGCCTCCGGTGACGCGGCGTGGGTCGGGCAGGTCGCCGTTTTCCGCACCATCTTCGGCACAATGACCGATCCCCACACAGCGTGGCTCCTGCTGCGCTCGCTCGAGACGCTGAAGCTTCGCATGGACGCGGCAGAGCTTGGCGCACGCAAGGTCGCCGCCTTCCTGCAGAAGCATCCGCGCGTGAAGTCGGTCTGGTATCTCGGCTTCCTGCCGCCGGATCATCCCGACTACGCGCTGTTCAAGCGCCAGTGCGCAACAGCGGGTTCAACTTTCGCATTCGAGATCGATGGCGGAGAGAAGGAAGCCTTCGCCTTCCTCGACAAGCTTCAGGTGATCAAGCTCGCCGTCAGCCTCGGCGGCACCGAAACGCTGGCCTCACACCCCGCCGCCATGACGCATTCCGATGTGCCCAAGCAGAGCCGCGAAAGGCTGGGCATCACGGAAAGCCTTGTTCGGCTCTCCATTGGGGTAGAAAACCCTGACGATTTGATCGCAGACATAGCGCAGGCGCTGGAGATCTGACCTGTGGCCGACACGCTGAACGACGCCCCGTTCATCCCGCAAACCGTAACGCCGCCCGAAAAGCCGCTCGGGATGGTGCACGGCCTGCTGCAGATGATCGCCAACCCGCTCTATGTTTGGCCGCGCGCGATGTACGAGAACCCGTATCACGGTGTGCGCTGGATCGGGCGGACCTTCCACTATTTCCGCAAGCCGGAACACATGAAGGCGGTGTTCCTCGATCACCCCGACATTTTCCGGAAATCGCAATTCCAGAAGAAGCTGGTCGGCCCTGCGCTGGGCGAGGGACTGCTGACGTCCGAAGGCGAACACTGGAAATTCCAGCGCCGCGCCGCATCGCCCGCCTTCCGCATCGACAAGCTACGCGCGCTGGCGCCGGCTTTCGCATCGTCCGCTGAAGCAACCGTCGAACGCATGAAGGCCAAGGCAAAGGCCGGCCCGATCGACGTCATGGCAGAGATGCAGCACGCCACTCTGGATGTGATCGTCGAGACGATCCTCGGCGGCGCTGATCCGAATTTCGGCTTCGACCGCATCGCAACCACGGTCGAGGATTATATCCAGACCATGGGCAAGCCAGACATGCTCGACATGTTCGGCACGCCCGAATGGGTGCCGCGCCCCTGGGGTGGCAAAGGCCGCAAGGCCGCGGAGGGCCTGAAGCAATCCGCTGTCAATGCCATCGATCGCCGCCGCGCCAGCGGAGAGACGCGCAATGACTTGCTCGGCCTGCTGCTCGCCGCGCGCGACCCCGAAACAGGCAAGGGCCTGTCGGACGACGAACTACGCGATAATGTTGTCACCTTCATCGGCGCCGGTCACGAGACCACGGCGCTGACGCTGACCTTCTCGCTCTATCTCATCGCCAACGCGCCCGAGATTCAGGAACGGTTGTTGCGCGAAGCACTCGACGTCTGTGGCGACAAGCCAGTCGATGCCGCAATGATCGACGCCATGCCGTTCCACGAACAAGTCATCAAGGAAGCGATGCGGCTGTATCCGCCCGTCGCCATCATCGATCGCGTTGCTCAGTCAGATATCGATCTTGGCGACGTGCAGGTGAAGAAAGGCGATTTCGCTTTCGCGCTCATCTACATCATGCACCGCCACAAGATGCTGTGGGAGCATCCAGAGCGTTTCGATCCGGATCGCTTCTCGGAGGAGCGCGCGAAGAGCATCCCGCGCTTCCAGTACATGCCCTTCGGCGCAGGCCCCCGCATCTGCATCGGCATGAAGTTCGCCTATATGGAGGCAATCTCGATCTTGGCAACGTTGGTGCGCGAGCTGCGCTTCCTGCCGAACCCCAACCACACGGTCGAGCCCAACATCCGCATCACCCTGCGACCTGAACGCGGGATGCCCTTGTTCGTCGAAGCACGCTAGAAGCGCGGCAGGACAGGGACGCAGGCGTGGCGGAAACACCAGACATGAAAACGGCGAAGCCGTTCTGGCGCCGCCATCCGGTCAGCGCGGCGCTTACGGCGGCGTTGATCGTCGCGTTCTTCGCGTGCGTCATCCTGTTCGCGCCCGGCGCGCCGTTCGGCGACGACTTCGACATCTCTCGCTCAGTTGAGCAGGCAAGGGTCGCCGCCAATCCCTGGCCGGATCTCTGGGCGCAGCACAATGAACACAGGCTGGTTACGACAAAGCTGATGTTCTGGGTGCAGCGGGCAATCACGGGCGCGCAGGATTACACGCTGCTCGCGGTGATCGGAAATCTCTCGCTGGTTGGCATGTTCGCCGTGTTGGCAAGGCGGGCGTTGAGCGCTCGCAAGGCCGCTGGCGCAACCGTGTTGTTCATCGCTACAATGCTGTTCAGCTATACCTCCGCCGACAGCATGTTGTGGGCCATGACGGCGATCTCCAACTACGGCGTGATCGCGCTGGCGTTGCTTGCCTTCTGGATGCTGGCGAAGCGCGGGGCAGGCTGGATGCTCGGCGCGCTCGCCTGCGGATTGCTGGCGTGCATCAGCCAAGGCAATGGCTTTGTCGTGCTGGCGCTCGGCAGCATGTTCCTCCTGTTTCAGAAGCGCTGGGTCGATGCGGGCGTCTGGATGGCCGTGCTGGCGGCGTTCCTGTTTGCGCACTTCGCTACTTATGTCAGCGTTCCGGGAAATCCGGGTCCGATGGCGGCGCTGGGGCGGCCGTTTGAAGTGGTGCTGTTCGCCCTGATTTTCTCGGGCTCGGCACTGTCCTACCCGCTGGCTTTTACACCTGCGCTTTACGCGATGATGGCGGCAAGCGCTGCCCTCGGGATCGCGCTTTGGGCGCTGATCCTGCGCAAGCTGATCCTCTCGCGCTTCCGCAGCACGGACCCGCTCCTGTGGTTCAGCCTGTTCCTCATCGCCAGCGGCGTTCTGGCGGCGCTCGGCCGGATCGACGGTGGCCTGATACAAGCGACAACGCCGCGCTATCACATCAACTCATGCCTGCTCATCGCATCCACCGTGCTGATGCTGATGACCGGCGACGACGACACAAGGCTCGGGCCGCTGGCGCAGCGCGCCATGCCATGGCTGGCTGCTGCGGGTCTTGCCTACGTCGCCGTCAGCACGCTCATCCTGTGGCGCATGCACGGCTTCTACATCGAGCAGACGCAGGCCGTGCTCGCCGCCGCGCTCTAGCTTTCCAGCTTGGCGTCCAGTGTGATCTCGATCGCGCCGAGTGCGCGCGAGACAGGGCAGCTCGCCTTTGCCTTGTTTGCCAGCTCGAGGAACTGCTCCTCGCTCATGCCCGGCACATTGCCGCGCAGCGTCAGCGCGCTTTTCGAGATCGTATTGCCTTTGCCCTCAACCGGGCCAACCGTCACTTCCGAGTGCGTCGTCAGCTTCGCCGCCGGATGTCCCGCCTCCTGCAGGAAGAACGACAGCTGCATGGTGAAGCAGCTCGCATGCGCCGCTGCGATCAGCTCTTCCGGATTGGTCGCCGACTTGCCGCTCTCATCCTCGAAGCGCGCCTTGAAGGTGTAGGGGCTGTCCTTCAGCACCCCGCTCTGCATCGAGATCGAGCCCTTGCCGTCCTTCAGTCCGCCGGACCAGACAGCTTCCGCAGTGCGTTTCATGGAAATCTCCTCGTTGCAGCGTGTGCGCGAGGAGATAGGTCGCGAGACGATGTCGGGGAGTAGGGAGTAGGGAATAGAGCGGGGCTCGGACCACAGTCCAACTACTCCCTACTCACTATTCCCCATTCCCGGACAACAGGCCCAACCAACCACACAACTGTCGCGAAAATTAAGTGGGGCGGCTTCTGTTGCCAGGCGCCGCCCCGAGCCCCGCCTGAACTTGCTAGAGCGCAGGACTTAAGTGTGCGGACTAGTTCCGCTGCTTACGCAGCAAGAGCTTGGTCCTGAGCAAAGTTGTCGTTGGCAACTATTGCGTAAAAGGCTTCTATCGGGGCCAAAGCGGGCAAAGTCTTCGCCTTTACACGTCCGTCGATCCTGTGTCGGCCCCAGACAGCCCGGCCATGACCGGGGTGAAATCTGGTGGAGCCGCCGGGCACTGCCCCCGGGTCCGGTCCGCTTATTACGCGAGGGTTTATCGCCATAGTCCCCTTGCGGGGACGGGATGAATATAGGGCGGAATAGGTTAAGCGCCAACACTTACTGGCGGCGGCCCAGCAGCCCCGTATCCACGCCGAAAATCGCAAGAAAAATGAGCGCGACGAAGCCCAGCAGGGCAATCGCGCCAATGATCCGCAGAGCGTAGACGATCTTGTACAAGGCTTGCTCCCTCAATGCCGGCCATGAAGCCTAACGCATCGGCGGAGCCTTTGCCCCCGGAGTGATGGCCTCAGTGCCGGCTGATGCAGAACGCGTTCAGGCGATTGCCATCCGGATCGCGGAAATAAGCGGCATAGAAGCCGCCGCGGTCACACGGCTCGCCTTCGCCCGCACCGCCATTTTCCAGCGCGATCTCGTAAAGGCGCTGCACCTGTTCGATATCCTCGACCTGCAGCGGCACCATTCCGCGTTCAACTTCGCGAACAGCGCCGGGGAGGGCGACGCCAAAGCCCGAGGCGACACCCGGCAGGCCCCAGCCGACGAAATCGTCAGACTCGACCGCACGCTTCACGCCCATTTCACGGGCAATCTGCTCATAAAACCGCGAAGCGCGCATGATATCGCACGTGTTCATCGTCACATATCCCGTGGCGATCGTTTGCGCCCGATATGTCTGACTACTCGCAAATCCAGCGTCGTATGCCATGATCGCAACTCCAGAATCACCCAGACTCCAGTCCGAGAACAAAAATAGAACATTCGGGCTGAGTCGGCAAGAGTCCCCTGCATCGTCGCCTTTTTCCCTGTAGCCCGCCGGGAGAATCCATCTGGCGCGGCTCGGGCATTTGCGTAAGCATTCTGCTGTCGGCGACACCGCCGAAAAAACCTTGGGAGGGACGGATGCTCAAGAAGCTGCTCGCCGAATTTCTGGGTACTGCCACGCTCGTGCTGTTCGGGTGCGGAGCGGCGGTGCTCGCCGGGTCCGACATTGTCGGCCAGCTCGGGATCGCGTTTGCCTTCGGCCTGACGATCGTCGCGATGGCCTATGGCATCGGACCGGTCTCGGGCTGCCATGTGAACCCGGCCGTGTCGCTCGGCGCCTATCTCGCTGGCCGCATGGGCGTGAACGAGATGGTGCAGTACTGGGTCGCGCAATTCCTTGGCGCGCTGGTTGGCGCCGGCATCCTCTACGTGATCGCAATGGGCAAGCCGAGCTATGATCTGGTCGCCAATGGCCTTGGCCAAAATGGTTTCGGAGACGCCTATCTCGGCGGCTACTCGATGACGGCAGCCCTGACATTCGAGATCGTGGCCACCTTCATATTCGTCACGGTTATTCTCGGCTCGACGCAATCAAAGGCGCCATCAGCCTTCGCTGGTCTTGCAATCGGCCTGACCCTCACGGTCATCCACATCGTCGGCATCCAGGTAACCGGCGTGTCGGTAAATCCGGCGCGGTCGTTCGGGCCCGCCGTGTTCGTGCAGGGCGCAGCGCTGCAGCAGCTCTGGCTGTTCATCCTTGCTCCGATGATCGGCGCCGCGGTTGCCGGTCTCGCGTTCCGCACCAAGATCCTCGAAGCCGATAGCGCCGGATGAGGCGGTATAGATCGCAGCGGGCCGCCAACCTCTCCAGGAAGTAGGGCGAAGCTACCCTGTTCGGTCTGTCGAAGACGCGGATGTCTTTACCCGGTGGCGGCTCGGTGCTGATGCCCGAGCCGTACAACCGCATCCCGTCCTATCCGACCCACGCCGAGAAATACGGCCTTGGCCAAGACATGCTGGTCGCCTACCGCAACTGGCGCTCGACCATGTCTGGCCACCCCGGATGTGACGGGATGATTACGGTCGGCCACTCCGAGCGGTTCGATAGCCTGGAAGCCTTCAAAAAGGCCTCCCGCGCAGGTCTTTCAATCGATTGGCTGGATGCAGACCGGATTCCCGGCCAAGTCTGGGACGGCAACGAAAAAAGCTATCCGGTCGAAGCGAAAAACACCGCCGAGGGTCTTGAACTCGTCCAGTTGCTCGCCGTGCACCGCTCTGGCTTCTTCGACGTCTATGACGATCCGGCGCTGATGTATGTCGTAGGAAATCGCAACGGACTGCACATCGCCATATGGATCACCAATCGTCAGGGCGGTGCGCAGCGGGCGTTGCAGCACGTTGCTCGCATCGCAGCATCTTTCGAGCGTTGAGATCGTCTGCGACACGAGGTGAGCAGATTTAATCTGACTGTCATTCCATCGCCCAATCCTCGCCCCATATGAGCGCTTCAACTGGATGCACGGACATCAGCGAAGGTTGGTGTTCCGGTATCGGAACAACGGGCGATCGAACGCGTTTTCGCGCGGGGGACCACCCACAACCAGTACTTGCATACGCTTAGTTCGTACTACGCAGGGAGTTTGCGCCATGGTCGAAACACGCACCCTTGAAGAGTCCCGCCGCGACGAGCGCCTCCTCGTCGATCGCCTGATCAAGCGTCAGGGACTGTCGCGCGACGAAGCGGTACAAACCGTAGGCGACTATCGCAAAGGCAAGCGTGTCGAGATCGACCCGATCCTGATGGAAGGCCTCGACGCGATCTGACGCCCGGAATCCGGCGTCAGCGTTTCGCGCGCGAGAGCTTTTTCGCCTGCATCGCAGTTACGTGCATCGCAATTATAAGTGTCGTCATGGCGTTCGGCCCTTTGCCGTGAAGCGCCATGACGTCCGCTTTTGTTATGCAAGCGTCATCTGACAGTGTGTGACGCTGGCTCCGCCGGTGTCGCTCACGCCCTGCGCGTGGCGTCATACAGCGTTCGTTCCTCGCGCGGATACTGTCCGCTGACCGCCCGCCAGGCTTGGAAGTGGACCGACGCGCCATGCGCCGTCAGGGCTTCATCGTCGGTATAAATCTCGAAAGCGCGGATCAGGCCCGGTTCGGCCAGGTCTTCCGCCAGTGTATAGAAGACGCAGCCCGGCTCCTGCCGCGATGCGGCGATCACCGCCTGCATATGCGGCCGCAGAACCTCCACCTGATCAGGCGGAACACGCAGATAGACGGTCATGATCAGCACTTGGACGCCCTCAACAGATCCCATGTTCTTGAAGGTGGGAGTTTTGCACAGGGCGGGGCCAATCTGCAAAACCTGCCCAGCCTGCAAAGCTTGCCAAGGCCGCCTCATCCCCCCATGACTTGAGCCACTTTCACGACTCGGGTTCGGGCACATGCGCCAATATCTCGATCTCCTCAACGACATCATGGACAACGGCGTCGATCGCGGCGACCGCACCGGCACAGGCACGCGCGGCGTGTTCGGCCGCCAGATGCGCTTTGATCTGGCCGACGGCTTCCCGATGCTCACCACCAAGAAGCTGCATCTGAAGTCGATCATTGTCGAACTGCTGTGGTTCTTGCGCGGCGAAACCAACGTCAAATGGCTGCAGGAGCGTGGCGTCAGCATCTGGAATGAGTGGGCCGACGAAAACGGTGAGCTTGGTCCGGTCTATGGCAAGCAATGGCGCAGCTGGGCTGCACCCGATGGCCGCACGATCGATCAGATCGAGTGGGTGAAGAACGAAATCATCCAGAACCCGAACTCGCGCCGCCTCGTCGTATCGGCGTGGAATCCGGCTGACGTGGACTCGATGGCGCTGCCGCCGTGCCACTGCCTGTTCCAGTTTTTCGTTGCTAACGGAAAGCTGTCCTGCCAGCTCTACCAGCGCTCGGCCGACGTCTTCCTCGGCGTGCCGTTCAACATCGCGTCTTACGCCTTGCTCGTCATTCTGATGGCGAAGGCGACGAAGCTTCAGCCCGGCGAGTTCGTCCACACCTTCGGCGACGTGCATCTCTACGCGAATCATTTCGAGCAGGCGCGGCTGCAGATGCAGCGCGAACCAAAGCCGCTGCCCAAGCTGCTTCTCAACCCAACCAAAACGGACTTGTTCGGTTGGGATTACGAAGATTTCACGCTGACTGACTACGCGCCGGATGCACACATCAAGGCGCCGGTCGCAGTCTGATTAATGTGTGCCGGCAACGCACGGTTGCAACGCGCCACTCTGACACCCGAATGGATTCAAGGTTATCGCCGCTGGCGAAATGGTCGTGTCAGCGGCGTTATGTCAGGCAATTCAGCGTCTTTGCAGCCTCATTAAGCTTCACGAAACCAAGCTGTAGAAATCGCAATGATTCAACATCTTGTTCTTTTTTGCTGCCCAGATGATGAACCGGAACCGCCCGGACCTTCATCCTCGAGGCGGGTATGATCCGTCGGAGGGATCTGTCCTATGAAAATGACCATCGCTGCGGTTGCCGCCGTCGCCGCCCTGGGCTTCACCGCCTGCTCGGAATCGAAACCGGCTGAAACGACCGTCGAAACCCACACCACCGAAACCACGACCACGGCTCCGGCTGAAGCCGCTGCCCCGGTTGAGACCACCACGACCACCACGGAAACGACGACGACGACCGTTGACCCGGCTGCTGCTCCGGTTGACCCGGCTGCTGCTCCGGCCGCTCCGGCCCCGGCTGCTCCGGCCGAGACGCACTAATCAGCGTCGTCTGACGTTCTTGAAGCTCGCAAGAGCTGCAGAAGGGCGGTCCCATCGGGCCGCCCTTGTTGTTTTCCCGGCGTGTTTTCCGGAGTTGTTTTCCGGGATCTGAAATGATCAGGCCGCGGCCGGGTCCACTTCGCCGCGCTTCTCGCGATAACGGATCATCGCCGACACTGCGACCGCCCCGATCATCTTGCCGAGGATGAAGAAGATCCAGTTGGCGAGGTTGAACTGGCTGCCCGGCTCGGCCGTCCCCGCCATTACCTGCGCGAGGTCCGCGCCATACAGGAAGACCGTCGTGTCGATCGGCGCCGCAAGCGCGCTCGACAGCAGTATGCGCGTCGATAGCCGGTATTTGGTGAAGGTGAAGATCAGCCAGTCAGCGGTTTCTGAAATCGCAAAGGCAATGCCGGAGGCGAGGGCGATCACCGGCCACGAATAATAGAACGACCAGGCGATCGCGAGCGCCATGAGGATCAGCACGCGATGGCCCATCTCGCGCTGAACGAAGTCGCGCACCACGAAGACCATGCCCGTCGCAACCGTCAGCGGGTTGAAGATCACCTGCGCGCCCGGCCCGCCCATCGCGCCGAACCATTGCGACAGGTCGATCACCGGTATGTGCGCCTGGCGGATGGCGTCGAAAAACTCGATCATGCCCACTGCTTCGGCCGGTCCGCCGATCACGAGTTGCGGGCGCCCGAAAGTCCAGTTGAGAAAGGGGATCAGCGCGACATAGGCGAACGCCCAGGCTCTGCCCTTGAGATACCAGATGATCGCGCCCGTCGCCGCGATGCCCGCAAGCGCCAGCGGAAGCTGGCCGGGGTTCCCGTTGGTCAGGGCGGAGACGATCTCGTTCCAGACGACGTCCATGACTGGTTATGACCCACTTGCGCTGGTCGCCGAATGACGCTTCGACTGGCAGCGCTCAAAACTCCGTCCGCGGCGTCATTACAGGGTCCAGCGTGTCATCGTCCACCTTTCCCATCAGCAATGATCCAATCGGGGTCCGGATTGTCGCTGCAATAGGCAAGCGTCGCGAACTCGGCTTCGAGGGCCGGTTGCTGTTCCGGCTGAAGGCCGACATGGTCAACTTCCGGAATGTAACGGCCCGGAAGCCGATGGTGATGGGCCGCAAGACCTGGGAGAGTTTTCCCAAGCGTCCGCTGCCCGGCCGCCCCAACATCATCGCCACCCGCAATCTCGACTTCCGGGCGCCCGGCGCGTTTGTCTATTCCAGTCTGCCCCCGGCCGTTGCCGCCGCGCGCGCCATGGCCTCGCAGGCAGATCTCCCGGAAATCTCGATTATCGGCGGCGCGGAAATCTATGCTGCCGGATTGGACCTCGCCACGCACATGACCCTGACCGAAGTCGAGGCGGAGCGACAAGCCGACGTCTTCTTCCCCGAATTCGACCGCTCCGAATGGATCGAAGTCTCGGCCATCCGCCACGCGGCCGATGCCGAAAACGAGGCGCCTTTCGTTATCCGTGAACTCCAGCGCCGCTAACGTGTTTGGCCCTCCGGCCAGTCTGCGCTAAACCGTGTGTCCGACGGCGGAGGGACTGATGCGGAAACATCTGGCAATCGTAAGCATGATCGCGCTGACTGCGTGCGTGACCGGTCCAGCTGTCGTGGCGCCCGTCACCCCGCTCGCCGCGCGCGGCGGCGATCCGGTTGCGGACGCCCTAATCGCCCTCAACGCTCTCTGCTCGGCAGAAGATCTGGGCCTCGGCGAAGCCAAGCCGGACATCAAGCTCTCCGACGGCATGGGCACGGGCGGCTTCAAGGTCGATACCGCGAACGCCGAAGCCCAGACATGGTTCAACTACGGCCTCGCCCTCAGCCACGCCTTCTATCATAGGGACGCCAAGGCCGCGATGAAGCGCGCCACTGAGCTCGATCCGACATGTTCGATGTGCGCGTGGGGCTATGCATGGGCGCTCGGTCCAACGCTGAACTACGGCATCGAGGACGACGAACGCAAAGTCGCGCTCGCCGAAGCCGAACGCGCGAAATCACTGGCCAAGCCGGGCGATACGAAAGCGCTCCGCCTCGCCGAAGCGATGGTCGCGCGCTACACCGCCCCGCCGCCCGCTCCCGAAACCAAGGCCAAGGGCAAGGCGGGGGAGGCAGGCGTCGTCGCAGAGGACGCTGGTACCGAACCAGCATTTGCAGATGCATTCGCGAAGATCGCAGCTGACTACCCTGAAGAGCAGGAACTATCCGTCCTCGCAGCCCACAGCCTGATGATGGCGTCGAGCAGGGAGAAGCCCGCAGATCTCAAGCGTGCGCTCGTGCTTCTCGAAAAGGTTCTGAAAGATCACCCCGACGATACGGGCGCGATCCACTACTACATCCACTCCACCGAATTCGACGGCCGCCCCGAAGACGCGCTGTCTTACGCCAAGCGCCTGGGCGCGCTGGCTCCGAAAGCCAGCCACCTCGTCCACATGCCGGCTCACACCTTCTTCCGGGCGGGGCTCTATCAGGACGCCGCCGTGGTGAACGCAAAGGCGATCGAGGCTGATACGGCATGGGTCGCAGGCGGTGGTGATCCGCGTCCGCCCATGCTCGCCGACTTCAAGATGCCGATGTACTACTCGCACAACTTCGCCTTCGGCCTCGCCGGCGCGATGATGTCCGGCGATGGCGAACTCGCCTTGAAATACGCCGACCATGTCTCGAAGGTCTATCCGGACACCGGCGACAAGCAGCGCTTCGATCCCACGCCGCGCACCTATGTGGCGCTGGCGCGCTACGCACCCGACAAGATGCTCGCGCTTCCGCTCAGCTCGCGCACCGACGCTGAGTTCGGCATCTATCGCGCCTACGCCCGTGGCGAAGCTCTGCTGCAGAAAGGCGATGCCGCCGGCGCTCGCACCGAACTCGGCAAGCTGCGCAAGATTGCCGGCAAGGACCCTGAAGGCGGCGTCGCGCTGGCTGTTCTCGAAGGTCGCCTTGCAATGGCCGAAGGCAATCCCCGCGCCGCCTCCAAAGCCTTCAAGAAAGGCATGGAGCTTCAGGAGAAAGAGTTCGGCGACTGGATGGACCCGCCGACCTGGTGGTACCCGGTTCGCCGCTCACTGGCCGCCGCCAGCCTCAAGGCCGGAGATTTCGCGAAAGCCGAAACTGAAGCCGCGGCATCGCTCAAAACCTGGAAGCATGACGCGCTCGCGCTCTGGGTTCTCGGCAACGCCCAGATCGGGCAGGGCAAGGCAGCTGAGGGCGAGTCTTCCCTTGCGGAAGCGCGTAAACTCTGGCGCGGCGACTTTGCCAGCATCACGGTCGAAGCAATCTGATTCACAAAATCAGTCGACTACGCCGTATTGCGATGCCCATGCAAAACGCTGGGTAAGTTTACTCTGCGTCATGCAAGAACAAACCGAAATAATTTTCGGGGCGTGCTAAAATACATCTTTGTTGCGCCGCCAGAGAAACATGCTGAACGGCCGAAGAGTATTCGGCGCGCTTCAAAATGTTCGAAAGCCGCCCACCAGTCATTGCAGAGTGAAAACTCTGTTTTTGTATCTGCGGTATGTTCTTACGTAACGTCAGAGTTGATGCTGATGCATTGCAGCAGACAACACTTGTTTGTTTGGCGCCAAGCGTACGGTGTTCCCTTACGTGGCGTTGACGCAAGCGACTCGTGCTCGCACCCTGACTTCGCGCGAACCAAATTCTCAACGATGCGGTTTGCGCCGGCGTCAAAAAAACAAAGACGCCGCGGGAGGATTGCCAGGGAGGACGCGTCGCATGGCGCACATCAATCGTTTTTCATTAGTGAGTCTATTGGCCCTCGGACTGGCTATGCCGGCGATGGCTCAACAAACAACCGCACAAACACCGCCTCAGGCTCCGCCTGAAGAAGAAGATCGTCGCACTCGCGACGTGGTCGTCGTCACCGCCCAGAAGCGCGAAGAAACCGTCCAGGACATCGCGATCGCCGTTACCGCTATCACCAGCGATCTGCGCGACGAGATCGGTCTGCAGACCGTTCAGGACTACACGAACTTTGCGCCGGGCCTCTCTTACTCGACCTCCAGCGACCGTCTCGGCATGCGCGGCATCACGCGTACGTCGAACAACTTCGGTATTCGCTCCGGCATTTCGAACTATGTCGACGGCGTGTACTTCTCGTCGGCCATCCCGGCCGGCCGCGCGCCGATCTTCGTTGATCGCGTCGAGGTCGTTCGTGGTCCGCAAGGCACGCTTTACGGCCGCGACTCGATCGGCGGCGCGCTCAACCTGATCTCGAAACGTCCGACGGATGAGTTCGAAGGCCAGTTCAACATTGGTGCCGGCAACTTCGACTCCTCAAAAGTCGAAATGACCGTTGCCGGACCGATCACCGACTGGCTGCGCTATCGCGTCGGCGGCTCGCGTATCCAGCAGGGCGAAGGCTTCCTGCGGAACGCTTCGGGGTCTGAAACGGAAGGCCTGCGCAACGACGAATACTACGTCGAGGCGCAACTCGAAGGCGACATCGGGGAGGATCTCGATTGGTGGGTCCGCTATGGTCGTCTCGCCTGGCACCGCCAGGGCGCTCCAGGCGCTCGTACCGGCGTCGGATCGGTGCAGCCATATTCGACCCTGTTTGCGAACTCGACTGCCGATATCGCGCCAAACGCCTTCGCCGGCTTGCTCGATCCAGGTCGCACCCAGCTCGGCACGCAGAACACAAACCCGTCGACCACCGATCCTTACGCCTTCAACGCCGACTTCACGGCGTACGCACATCTGACGCCGACGCAGGAAATCGCGGCGGAAGTCGTCTGGCACGCACCTTCCTTCGACATCAAATATCTCGGCGGGTACGTGTACTATAACTACGATCTTCAGCAGGATCAGGATAACTCCCCGATCTCGCGCTTCACCCGCGGTGGGCAGACGATCCAGTCAGCACGTCAGTCTGACTACACCGAGAACCGCGCATGGTTCTCGAACGAACTGAACTTCATCTCGACCTGGGATGGTCCGCTTCAAATTGTTGGCGGCGCCTATCAGTACCAGGAAAACTACACGCAGACGGTCTTCACCGCGAACATGACGGACCCGGGTGGTCCGATCTGGGAATACAACGCGGCAAACCTCTGGCTGCAGAATGCGGGTCCGTTTACCGGAGCTCCGCGGCCTGCAAGCCTTGTTCAGCTGCCGAGCGCGACTGGCCGCACCGCGGCATCGGGCGCTCCGTGGCAGGACTCCTCGCTCATCTTCTTCACGAGCAACCAGGGTCTGAACAACGCTTATGGCGCCTTCGTGCAAGGCGACTACGAGGTGAACGATCAATGGAAAATCACCGCCGGTCTGCGCTGGTCGACGGACAAGATGAACGGACGTGAATACGCCCGGATCGTGAACCACTACGTTGTGCAGGACGCCCTGCGCAGCGGCTATATCGGCGCCTACTCCGCACTGCCGGCCTACGCTGGCCTTCGCGCTCTGCTCGGCGCCAACGCGCTGCCGATCATCGCTGCAGCCGTTCCGGCAGCTGTTCCGGTCAAGATCGACGTGACGTCGCAACTTGGCGGCGCTGATCCGGCGACGGGTCTGGCGGGGAAGGGCGTCATCAACGCAAACCCCAACAGCACAGACCGTCAGGAGCGCGTCGGTATCTATCTCGATCCGACCACGGGCAATCGCTATCGCGATCTGCGCGCATCCTGGGAAGAAGTCACCGGCGTGCTCGGCGTCGACTACAAGCCAGATGACGACACGCTGCTCTACGGTAAATACAACCGTGGCTACAAACCGGGCGGTCTCGGCGCTGCCGAGGTCTACGGTATCCTGCTCGCCACACCGTACACCGACAAGGAGCTCGTGAACGCCTACGAACTCGGCTTCAAGCGCGACTGGAAAGACTGGAACCTCACCACCAACGCGGTGGCGTTCTTCTACGACTACCAGGGCTATCAGGTGCCGAACACGATTGTGCCGGAAGATCCGGGTGGCGGCGCTGTCCGTCCGGCTCCGTACACCTCGTACGTCAACCTGCCGCAAGTCGATCTCTCGGGCTTCGAACTCGAGACGATGTGGTACCCGACCGATAACCTGCGCTTCATCCTGAACTACGGCTTCACTGATCCGAAGATCGGCGAGACCCCCTCGCTGGTTCACTCGCTTGATCCGTATGCACGCGATCCGTCGGCCAAGCCGCTCGGCACGCCGACCGCGTCGGGCATCCAGGGTCAATCGGTTGAAGGCAACCTTCTGCCCTTCACGCCGAAGCACAAGATCGCGCTCAACGGCACCTACACCTTCGATCTCGAAGATGGTTCGACGCTGGACGCCTCGCTCAGCTACTTCTGGCAGGACATCTCCTACGTCTCGATCTTCAACCGGAGCTACACCAAGGTTCCGAGCTGGGATCAGACCGATGGCCGCCTGAGCTGGACGAATGCCGATGGCAACCTGACGCTCATCGCATGGGTCAAGAACGTGTTCGACGAAGAGCAATACGACAGCGTTGGCCCCGGCCTGCGCGAGGGCACGAACCTCAACTCGTATCCGACCATCTGCAACACGACGGCTGGTTCGTCGGCTGCTCCGGGTGGCCGTCCAGGCTCCTCGTGCCTCACGACGTCGGAAACCCTCCGCGGTCCGCGCACGGTTGGCGCAGAGCTTCAGCTCCGCTTCTGATCTGCGAGACGTCTCTACAATTGCGCCGGCCCCTCACAGGGCCGGCGTTTTTGTTTGGGGCGCCAGGGAAGAGCAGATCAGGGGGCAGAGCAGGGATCAGGAAGCAGCTTTTCTGGATGCCGCAGCCCTGCGCGCTTCCCATTCCGGTTGGCGCTTCTTCCACTCCGCCTCCATCGCCTTGCGCCATTTCACCCGCAACGCAGCGGGGCGCTCAGGATAGCGCTCCTCCAGCACAACAGCAGAGACGATCCGATCAGACCGGAACGACCGGAAATCCCTCCGCGTCTCGCACCACGCGCAGATGATCCGCGTGGTCTCGTAATACCCCAGCAGGATCGGCCAGATAACGCGCTCCGTCGCGCGCCCTTCCACATCGCGATACTCCAGCCGCATCTTGCGTGCGCCATTGATCGCGCCGCGCACCACGCCGAGATCGATCACGTCCTTGGCGCGATCGCACGCCGGCGCAACGCGATGCGCCGGATCATCGATGAACGGACGCAAGCGTTCGGGAATGCTCGCCTCGATCTTCGCCAACAGATCCCGCGCCGCCTTCGACAATTGCGGATCGCCGCGATTGATCACCCACTGCGCGCCCAGCACAGCCGCCTCGATCTCGTCCGTCGTCAGCATCAGCGGCGGCATGTCGAGGCCCTTGTCGAGCACATAGCCAATGCCTGCCTCGCCGCGGATCGGCACGCGCTGCGCCAGCAAGGCCGAAATATCGCGGTAGACCGAACGCTTCGACGTCTCCAGCTCCGCCGCCATCGCATCCGCCGTCACCGGCTTCTTCGAGCGCCGCAGGATCTGGATGATCTCGAAAAGACGGTCCGCCTTCCGCATTTTTCGCCCCATCGCACCCTGCTGACAGGATGCTGTCAGCAGCCATCTGGCATCTATGTGTCATCAGGCTCGCCCACGCAAGCGGGCCCAAGAATAAGCAGGCAAGGGGCCAAGCGCCCAGGGAATGGCAAGGGAGACACCACCATGATCACGCTTTCAGGCTTCGGCCCCAATTTCGGCCTTCCCGAAGTCAGCCCCTATGTCACCAAGACCGAGGTGCATCTGCGCATGGCCGGCCTCGCCTACGAGAAGCATCCGTCCAATCCCGCGCAGGGTCCGAAAGGCCAGCTCCCCTTCATCGAAGATGGCGGCAGGCTGATCGGCGACTCCACCTTCATCCGCATGCATCTCGAGCGTGAATACGGCATTGATTTCGACGCCGGCCTCTCGCCGCTGGAACGCGCAACCGCCCTCGCCATCGAGCTGATGATCGACCGCGAGCTCTCGCCCGCCTCCGTCTATTTCCGCTGGCTCGTCCCCGCCAACTTCGAGAAGGGCCCCGCCCAGTTCTTCAACGGCGCTCCGCCTGAACAGCGCGAAGCCATCAAGAAGGATGTGCTCGAACGCGTCCGCGCCGGCTTCCTCGCCCGCGGCATCGGCCGCCATAACGAGCAGGAGATCACCCTGCTGGCCGAACGCTCGCTCGATGCGCTCGAGGTGTTCATCGGCGACAAGCCCTATCTCATGGGCGACCAGCCCTGCGGCGCAGACGCCTTCGTCTTCTCGACGCTCGCCGGCACGATGACGCCCTACTTCACCTCCCCCGTGCGCGAATCCGCAATCGCCCGCCCGCGCCTCGTCGCCTACGTCTCGCGCATGATGGATCGCTTCTATCCCGAATTCGAATGGGACGCCGGCATCACCGCCAAGCAGGCGGCCTGAGAAGACGGGCCGCGCAAGACGCTCCCTCCCCGAAAACCGGCGCCAGAACCGGCAAGCAAAAAAGCACGGCGGCCACCGCTCCAGAAGAAGAGCAGGGCCGCCGGTTTGTTTTGCGGCAGAGAGCGTTAGCGCAGCCCGCCGCTCGCGATCAGCTTCTCGCCCGTGAGCCAGCGCGAAGCGTCGGAAGCCAGGAACACCGCGATATCCGCAATGTCATCAGGCTGACCCGTGCGGCCAAGCGGTGTCTGGCTGACAAAGGCGGCTTCCTGCGGCGAGCCGATAAACCCGGCCGAGCGGCTGCCTTCGGTTTCAACAATGCCCGGATTGATCGAGTTCACGCGGATATTGCGGGCGCCAAGCTCTTTGGCCAGCACGCCGGTGATCGCATCAACGGCCGCCTTCGTGGCGGTGTAGACCGATGATTGCGGCGGGAGAGCTGTGCTGACGGCCGAGCCGATATTGATGACGCTGCCGCCATCCGTGAAGTGACCAAGCGCCGCC
Organism: Hyphomonadaceae bacterium; assembly: GCA_036733305.1. Classification (GTDB taxonomy): domain Bacteria; phylum Pseudomonadota; class Alphaproteobacteria; order Caulobacterales; family Hyphomonadaceae; genus UBA7672. Next base: position 25,662 of record DAINAT010000011.1, on the reverse strand, counting down.
TGTGTAGTGAGCAGCGGCCCCAGCACGTTGATGTCAAACTGCTTGTGGAAGCTGGCCTCGGTGATGTCTTCCAGCGCGCCCCACTCATAGACGCCGGAATTGTTGACGAGGATGTCGAGCTTCCCGAAAGCTCCAATCGCTGCAGCGACGATGCCTTTGGCGTCTGCCTGTTTCGAAACATCGCCCTGAACGACGATCGCCTTGCCGCCCGTCTGGTTGATCACGCCGGCGACGGCGTCAGCGCCTTCCTTGCTGGAGGCGTAGTTGACGACCACTGACGCGCCCTGCGCGCCCAGCGCCTTGGCGATCGCGGCGCCGATCCCTTTGGACGCGCCGGTTACGATAGCGACCTTGCCATCAAGTTTTGACATGGGGTGTTCCTGATTTCCTGAAACGACATAGATTGTTCGTTAGTTCAGGAATTGAGAACTATTGAGCGCGCCTTCAAGACCCCTTAGATAAAGATTCATGAGGCCCCTGTTTCACCCCGCCAGCGAAGACATCCGCGCCGAGGACATTCTCCACGCGTTGGCAGATCCCGTGCGCGCGACGATCTTTGCAGAGATCGCACGCGCATCGTGTGCGCAAATCTGCGCAGCGTTCGCGAGCGTGAACAACAAGCCCATCCCCAAATCCTCCCTGTCACAACACTTCCGCGTCCTGCGTGAAGCCGGTCTGATCCGCTCGGAGCGGCAGGGAGTAGAGATGCGCAACACCTCCCGCCTGGCGGAAATCGAAACACGCTTCCCCGGCCTCCTGCCGGCGATCCTCGTCGCCTACAGTTCCAGCAAGCCAACCCCAAAATCGCGCCCCGCAGCAAAGAAGAGGCGAGCGCCACCCCCGTAGGGTGCATTGAAAATGCACCGCACTTTTCCCGTCATTCCAGACGCGTGCAAAGCACGCGAGCCGGAACCCAGGGGCGACAAGGGAAGCGACCCGAGTTCCTTGTCCCACTCCTCCCGCCCCGGACGTGATCCGGGGCGGGAGGAGTGGGACGCACAAACGATTGCAAGCCATCCCCACCACCTGTCATCCCGGAAGCGCGCAGCGCTATCCGGGACCCATTGTGAGAACCCGACACCATCCCGACAGGTCCCGGCTCTCCACCCTCATCCTGAGCCCGTCGAAGGACGCTGCGGCCGGGATAACAAGCCGGGTTTCCATCCACCCTTGAAGGGTAGGGTGCATTGAAAATGCACCGCGCCGCCAGTCCGCTGAATGACCGCTTTTGACCCAAAGCGGTCATTCGCAGAATGAGATTTCGAACTTTTAGTTTCAGCACCGCACAGCAGCTATTTCCGGGTGGACTGGCGATTGGGCTCGATGCTGCAGCGGCTGGTTAGATGTGCGGGTCAGCTGGGTGCGCAAACCTGATCTCGCAGCGTGGTCGCTCGGTCGCGCCACTCGCGCATGTCCGCAGAACGACTCTTAATCCATTCGGGCGACTCCTCGGTATTTGCTGGACGCACACCCAACCTATTAATGTGATAAACGGCGATTTCGAAGTTCCGAACGCTCTCCTCCGCGATCTCACAGGTTGCCGTGCCTCTCCCTGTTTCGGCGCCACTTTTCACGAGCCTCTCCACCGCGAGCGTTCCAGCCGACCCGAGCCCCTGTGAGAACCGAGCTTCCGAAAAATAGTGATAGTACAGCCCGTTGGGCTTTGACGCTTGTTCGGCCATGGCGGCAGGAGCGATCAGTGCAAGAAGTAAAGTGGCGCGTGTGATCATGAAAATTCCCCAACTTAGATCGTGTGAATACGTAACAGGAATCGACGGCAGCTTCAGATCGTTAGTTGGCCTACCCGATGCGCGTTGGCCGCCGCCTAGAACGAAATGCTTTGGCAAACGTACAAACACCGGCTGCTGCGATCATCGCAAAAGGCGAGAGCGAACCGTCGATTGAACGAAAGCAGATGCAAATCCCAACGCTCGAACGCTAAGTGGAGATAGTGAAATTGGCGTGGCTGAACTTGATGGACTTCAATAGCCTAGTTTAACGGACTCACCGCGAATGACCGCTTCCGGCGATAGCAAGACACTCGCCTTCACTCTCCCAAACACAACATCGCCAATTCATTGTCCCGCTCATCCCGACGAAAGCCGGGACCCAGGGCTACGCGCGCTGGAGCAAGCCGTCCCTGGGTCCCGCCCCGGATCACGTCCGGGGCGGGAGGGGCGGGTGAGAGGGCGTTTGAATTCCGCTGAATCCCCCACACGCCCGCACACAATTTCCCCCGCAAAACCAACGCCCCATCCCGCATTCATCGCAAATCCCACACCCATCCATCCCCACCCCCACAAACCGCGCGCAATACTGCGCGCATGGACCACGCGCCTGATCTTGTCCCCGATCCCATCCGCGCCCTCTGGCAGGAGGCGGCGCGTTTCATTGCGTTCGTGCTTCACCAGTTCAGCCGCGAGCACATCCGCGCGGGCATCAGGCGCGCCACAGGCGCACGCCTCTCCATCTGGCTCAGCGAAGCCGAAAGCGCCCTCCGCCGCCTGATCTTCATCGCAGCGCTCAGCCTCTCGCCCGCGCCCGTGAAGCAACGCAGCCTCGGGACTCCAACGCCACGCACAACACATGCGACGACACGCAGCTTCCGCATCTTCAGCCTCTATGGCTCCGGCGTCGTGCGCGCCCCGCGTTGGATGCCGCCACGCGAGCCCCAGCCCTATGCGCACATCCGCTTCCCCTCCGACCCCATCCTCGCTCTTGGCCGCATCCCCACACGCCGACCGACACACCGCCACAATGGCGGTCCCATCCTGCCGCGCCCGAAGCAGCGCCATCCGCTCGACCGCTGGGTCCGTCTCTCGCGCACCGACCCCGACTGGCGCCCGTCACCCAATGACGGCGTGTTCGTGGATCTCGACTACACCGTCCTGCGCGAGCCGCCCGACGAAGACACGCCCAAGCGCAAGCGCCGCAAGAAGCCGCTGCGTCTCGACAGTCAGGCCGACTGGCGCCGCCACCACGACGAATGGCAGAAGCTCGTCCCCGCGCCGATCCTCGCCGCACGCCTCGATGCGCTCGAACGCGCCATGGCCAAATCCGAAGCGCTGATCCACCGCACAGCCCGCCGTCTGCAATCCCAGCGCGAGCGCACGCTGATGCTGGCCCGCGCCGCCGCTCCCAACACGCAGCTGCCCCGCCACGCCCGCCACATCGAAACCACCGCGCGCACACTCGCGCCAGCCGCACACAACGCCTTCGCCGCCTGTGACAGCAGCTAGCCGCCATTCACCGCCAAATCTGCGAAACCCCGCACCTGCGGGATCGCGAACCCGTGCTCGCCCCGCACACCCGTCCCGGCGGCGAGTTGACCGCTGCCACTTTGCGCTGTCTTAAATCATGCTCGGGCAAAACGGTGGGCGGTACACGGACATGAAACTGGCTCTGAAAATTCTCGGCGGCGTGGCGCTGGTTGTCGCCCTGGTGGTCGGCGTCGCGCTCTGGCGCACCTCGCAGTTCGGCCCGAAAACCACGAGCGCCGCCGCGATAACGCTACCGGAACCTCCAGCGGTCGATGTCGCGGCCGCAGCCGAAATGCTCGGGTCCGCTATCCGCATCCAGACCGTCACCTATGCATCGGGCGATCCCAAGCCCGGCGCCGATCAGCCCTGGATCGATCTCGGAGCCGCGCTTCAGGCCCGCTACCCCGCCATCTTCGCCAAGATGACGATGGAGAAGATCCTCACCCACGCCATGCTGCTCACCTGGGCCGGCAGCGATCCCTCCCTGCCGCCCGTCATCCTCATGGCCCACCAGGACGTTGTGCCCGTGAACCCCGGCACGGATGCAGACTGGACCCACGGTCCCTTCGGCGGCGTCGTCGCCGATGGCTATATCTGGGGCCGCGGCGCGATGGACGACAAGGGCTCGCTGATCGCCATCCTCGAAGCCGGGGACGCGCTGGCCAAATCCGGCTGGAGCCCCAAGCGCACGGTGATCTTCGCCTTCGGCCATGACGAGGAAGTCTCCGGCGCCGGCGCACAGGCGATCTTCGCCACGCTCAAGTCGCGCAACGTCACGCCCGCCATGGTGCTCGATGAAGGCTATGCCGTGCTCGACAACTATCCGCTCACCGGCAAGCCCGCCGCACTGATCGGCGTGGCGGAGAAGGGCTACATCTCCCTCCAGATCACCGCGACCACCGAAGGCGGCCACTCCTCGCGTCCGCCACGCGACAGCGGCGCGGTCCGCATCGCCCGCGCGCTGGTTGCGCTCGAAGAAAAGCAGATGCCGGCAGACCTCTCTGCGCCGCCCTTCACCCAGATGATCGAAGCCGTCGCGGCAGACCTTCCCTTCGTCACGCGCCTCGCTTTCGCCAACCAGTGGCTGCTCGGTTCGGTGATCACGGGGCAGGTGGGCAGCGACGCCTCCGCCAACGCCATCGTCCGCACCACCACTGCGCCGACAATGCTGAGCGGATCGATCAAGGACAACGTGCTGCCCCAGCGCGCCAGCGCCGTGGTCAACTTCCGCATCCATCCCAACGATAGCGTCGCGTCGGTAATCCAGCATGTGAAGGACGTCACCTCCCACATCCCAGGGCTGACCGTTGCCGAATATGAAGGCGGCATCGGCTCCGAGCCTTCGCCCGTGTCGTCGATGGATAGCGAGGCTTATCGCGTGCTCGAAGCCGTTGCCCGCTCGACCGGCGGCGGCCAGGTGCCGGTGGCGCCCGCCCTCGTCATCGGCGCGACGGATGCGCGTTACGCCTCCGCGGTCAGCAAGGATGCGATCTACCGCTTCGCGCCCGCCATCTATGACGACGCTGATCTCAACGGCTTCCACGGCACGAACGAGCGTCTGTCGGTCGACAATCTCGGCCGCATGATCAAGGGCTACGCCCAGATCCTGATGGCGATGTGTTCGTGATGCGGGGAAATGATCTGACGGTCTAGCGCGTCACGATGGGGAAGGCCGGGTTGGGCGGGTCCATCCATTGCGACAGCTTGAGCAGGGCGGCAGGGCTGCCCTCGATCTTCGCGGCCCCGCTTGCGACTTTTGGCGGAAGCGGCTGGCCGCCAAAGATCGAGCCAAGGAAGTCGGCGCGGGTCAGGGTGAGCGTGGCGTCGACAGGGCCGGGCGCCGCGATCTCCTCGTGGACGAGCACGCCATTGGCGATGGTGACATAGCTGCGCTCATTCGTGTCGGAGAGAACAAAGGCGAGCTTCAGCATCTGCCCCGCAGCTTTCTCCGAATTGAGGCGCACAGCGAGAAGATCAAACAGCGCCCCCATCGGCAGGTTGGCGAGGGTCGCCATCTGCGAAGCCGGATTGGCCCGCAGCGCCCCGACGCCGGAACGCAGCTCCTGCGCGCCGGTGAGATAGATATTGCGCCAGAGCGAGTTCTCCGTCTGCCAGCCCAGCTGGTCGTAAGCGCGGGCAAGCATCTCCTTCGCGGCTGTATCCGTGTTGTCCGACATCACGGCATGGTTGAGCAGCTCCGCAGCCCAGCCATAGTCCCCCTTGTCGATGGCCGCCTGCGCAAGTTCTCTCACGCGAGCTGCTCCGCCGAGGGCTTCGACATAACGCTTTCCGGTGTCGACGGGTGGAACAGGAGCAAGGTTGGACGGGTTCGCATCGTACCAGCCCATGTAGAGCTGGTAGACCGCGCGCGAATTGAACGAGAGCGAACCGTAGTAGGGCCGGTCATACCATTCGCGGTCGAGCTCAGCGGGGAGCTTCAGGCGCGCGGCGATCTCGTCGCCGTTGAGGCCCTGGTTCATCAGGCGGACGGTCTGGTCGTGCAGGAATGCGTAAGCGTCGCGGTGCTTGCCGAGATAGTCGCGGATCTCGCTATTGCCGAAGCGCGGCCAGCCATGGCTCGCGATCAGGACATCGCTGTCACCGAAGAGGCGGAGGGCTTTGGTAAGCCCCTCAGCCCAGACCTTTGCGTCGCGCACGACAGCCCCGCGCGGCGTCAGGATATTGTGCTGCGTCGCGTTGGCGTTCTCCGCCATGTCGATGATTTTCCAGTCCGGGAAGTGGACGTTCATTTCGGCTGGAGCCTCAGTGCCCGGCGTGAACTGGAAGACGAGCTTTACGCCATCGATGGTGAGCGCCTCGCCGGTGGCGGCGATTTCCTTGGTGGGTGGGATGAGCGAGGTCGTACCGGTGGAGAGGCCCGGGCCGATGCCGGCATTGACGAGGCCATCGACGCTCTTGGGCAGCGGCACGCCGAACTGGTACATGGCGCGGCGCTGCATGGCGGGACCAGCGATGACGTTCTCGCCGACGGCCGCTTCCAGGAAGCCCTTGGGCGCGATGATCTGCACCTTGCCGGCGCGAACGTCTGCCAGTTGCACGAGACCCGCTGCGCCAGCAAAGTGATCGGTGTGCGAGTGGGTGTAGATCAGTGCAACAACCGGTCGAGCGCCGAGATGTTCGTTGGCCAGATCAAGCGCGGCCCTGGCGGTTTCATTGGAGCCGAGCGTGTCGATGATGATCCAGCCGGTCGCGCCTTTCACGAAGGTGATGTTGGCGAGGTCGAAGCCGCGCACCTGCCAGATCGTGTCGCTGACCTTGAACAGGCCGTGCTTGGCCATGAGCTGGCCCTGCCGCCACAGGCTGGGGTTCACAGTGGCTGGAGCGTCAGCCTTGAGGAAGTCGAAGGCCGCGAGATTCCACACTGGCTGGCCGGCAGCCGTGGTGATCAGCGGGTCCTTCCGGGTGGCGATGAAGCCGCGCTGGGCGAAGTCGAAATCGCGTGTGTCGGAGAAGGGGCGTTCGGTGCGCGTCTGGTCGTGGACGGCCTTGGTGAAGCTCGATGGGCCATTGGCGTTTTGCTGCGCGGGCGCCTCCTGCGTGGCGCAGGCAGCGAGTGCGAAGGCGCTGACGATCGCATAGAGCTTCGTGGTCATTTTCCAGTCTCCCGCCGTGTCTCATTCCTGATAGAAGTGTCAGAGCGGACGGTCTACGGCCACTTTGTCGTGACGCGACGAAAAGGACTCGGGCATGGAGCAGGCATTTCTGGCAGCGCTGATCGGCGGCGTGGCGACGGCCGCGGTGCTGATCATCCTGATCATTTTCCGCAAGCCGGTGACATGCGGGAAGTGCGGCCGCGAACAGCCGAAGGTGCGCACACCCAACAGCATGGACCAGATGATGTGGGGCGGCACGACCTGCATCGCCTGCGGGGCCGAGCTTGATGCACGCGGACGCGTGAAGAAAGAACCGCCTTCGAGGTCCTGAACCTACCCTAGGCCTTCAGCTGTTCCGAGCGCTGCGGATTGTTGGCGTTGAGCCATGCATCCGTCATCGGCGTGAGCCACCGGCAAGCGTTATCGATGAAGACGAGCGCTTTCATGGCGTCGGGCGAGGGGCGCGTCGCCATGGCATAGGCCTCAGCGAGATCCTTGCTGCGGCCAGGATAGTTCAGCGTGAACAGATCGCGGCGAAGATCGAGGTCTTCGGTGTACATCTGCTCGCGATCCATCACGAGCGCGAAGGCGGCGGCCAGCGTGGCATGGCCGGCATCCATGGCGGCAGCGCGGACACGATCCGGCGCGCGAGCGGCGGCCAGACGGCCAGCAGCATTCAGCATGCGCGAGCGGAAGCCGAGGATGTCGCCGTTCATCGCGGCGCTATCGATCCGTTGCGGCGCGAGCATGCGCGTCATGTTGCGGCCGGCAACGCATACCGAGTTCACGGCGAGGCGGAAGCGGGCAGGCGAGAAGGCGCCATCCGTGGTGAAGACATCCTTCCAGTTGAACACGGCGACCGCGACGCGGCCCACGCGTGGATGACGGCGGCGGATCTGCGAAGCGATGGCGGCTTCCCAGCTCTCGTTGCTGCGCCCATCATTTGCGCCGAGACGGAGCAGTACGAAGAAGGCAGCGCCACCCGGGCGGCCACGCGCGGCAGGGCCGGAGAGATAAACGGAGTGCAGGCGGTCGCCAAAGCGTTCCAGCGCGGCGTCGGCAGCTTCATCGGCGGCTTCAAGAGCGGGCTGCGCGATCTGATCGCGCACGATGGCGGCGTTGGTCACGCGACCCCAATGGTCCTGCGGCCAGAACTCGCCGCGCAGTCGAACTGTGTGGCCCATACGCTACTCCCGTCCGCGCCCGGTTTGCCGTGTGGCTGCACCGGACCAAGCCTCCCGTTCTCCCGCGTTAACGCTTCCAGACTTCGGAGCGGACACGCGTGATGCCGTAAACAAAACGTTAAGTGAGACGCGCGCGCTTGCAAGGAGATTCAGCGGCTCAGGCGCCAATAAAGATGTGGTTCGCTGCCGCGTAGGGCGTTCACAATCGTTAACGGCGAGGGCCTTTCAGGCACGCAGCGCTCCGCAATATAGAGCGGCGATGTGGTCGATACGACGAAGTTTCTTCTTGCCCATCTGCAACCGGGATGAGTTGATCCAGCGATGATCTGTATGGAGCCCGCCATGCCAAGCGATATGAATGCCTGCGTCGAGAGCATCCTTTCCGATGACAAGCTCAATCGCGACGCGAAGGTGGCGAAGCTCCGGCAGGTCGAAACCGACGCTCTGGCGCGCCAGCGCGCCGCCACTGAGGGCATGGCGGCCAGCCCTTCGCGCGATGGCGAGGATCTGAAGATCGTGGAGCGCGCCCTGATGTCGCTCGGTGAGGCAGCCGTGGATCAGGGCCCGGCTTCGCTTTAGCTATTCGAAGGTGATTTTCGGCGCGGGCTTGTTGGGTGATGCCGTCAGAGCTTCGCTCACGGCCTCAGCCAGCAAGCGGAAAGCTTCCGCCGCATTCGTAGCGCCCGTCGCCGCCGGCACACCCGCATCACCGCCTTCGCGCAGCGCGGAAAGAATGGGCAGGGCGCCGAGGAAGGGCACGCCTTGTTCTTCAGCGGTGCGTTGCGCGCCGCCTTCCCCGAAAATGTAGGCCCGGGAACCGTCGGGTTGTTCGAACCACGCCATGTTCTCGATCACGCCCAGAACCGGCACATGCGTTTTGCGGAACATGCCAACGCCGCGGCGGACGTCGGCCAACGCTACTTCCTGAGGCGTTGAAACAATGACGGCGCCGTCGAGCGGCAGTTTCTGAACCAGTGTCAGCTGCACTTCACCGGTACCCGGCGGCGTGTCGATGAAGAGTATGTCGAGGTCGCCCCACTCAGTGTCGTTGATCAGCTGGCTGACGGCGGACATCACCATCGGTCCGCGCCAGACCACGGCCTGATCGGGGTCGACGAGATAGCCGATCGACATGGTGGCGACGCCGTGCGCCATGACCGGGATCATCTTCTTCGCTGCAGTCAGTTCCGGCTTGGCGCCGACCGTGCCGAACATGGTCGGCAAAGACGGGCCGAAGACATCGGCATCCAGCAAGCCAACGCGCAGGCCGGATTTTGCCGCGGCGACTGCAAGATTGCTGGCAACTGTTGATTTGCCGACGCCACCCTTGGCGGAAGCGACGGCAACGATGGCGCGCGCTGGGCGGGCCGGTGGGACGGGCGCAGGCGGAGGTGTTGCCGGGCGGGGGATAGATGCCGGGCGCGGCGGCGCAACGGTGCGCGCTCCGGTTGTGGCTTCAGCTGTGAGGACAGCAGTTACAGCGGTCACGCCGGTAACGCGGGCGACGGCTTCTTCCGCTGCTTTGCGCAGAGGTTCGTCCGCTGCGCCGATGCCTGTCTCGAGAACGAAGCCAATCTTGCCGTCGGCGCGTACGACCAGTCCGGTGACGCGGCCAGACGCGCTGAGGCCCTTCCCGGAAACCGGGTCCTTTACGCTATCAAGCGCTGCGCGAACGGATGTTTCGAGGGAAGACGGCATCGCAACTCCACTTCGGGAGGCGCCTATTTCGGCTTTTGCCCGGTGATCTTGTTGACGATCACGCCGCCAAACTGGCCAGCCAGGTAAGGCGCCTGTCGCGGGTCCTTTAGCATAACCGAGAGGGCGCGGAAGATATTACCCTTCTTCATCGCTTCCATGAAATCGATCCAGGCGATGCGGCGGCCGATGTGGAAACGGTGAGCACGCAGCAGTTTTGCATGTTCGGCGTTATCGGCCTTTTCCAGCAGGCGCGTGTTGGCATTGTCCAGCTGCGCCAGGTCATGACGCGAGTGATGGGTAGAAAGCGACCGCTCGCGCATCACGCTGATATAGCCGGTCCACGGGATCAGGCGCATCCGCCCGCCAGCAGCAAGCGCACGCGCATAGATGTCGAAATCCTCGCCCAGCCGCATCTTCTCGTCATACCGGATGGCATGAGCTTCGAGGAAAGCGCGACGTATCATCGGTTTGATGAAGCCGATCTCGCGCGGCCGGTCCGCTGAGCGGGGAATGCTGCTTTTGATGAAGTAGGTGAAATCGACGTCGATCGGCTTGGCCTCGCCCTCGTTGAACCACAGGGGTTCAGCGGTTTCGCGCGGCGCGCCTTCCTTTACCTGCATCAGGTCGTCGGCGATCAGGTCATAGCCTTTGTCGGCCAGCGCCATCAGGCCTCGCAGGCGGCCCGGTTCGAAATAGTCGTCACTGTCCAGAATGGTGATCCACGGCGCCTTGCTGACGGCAATGGCGAGATTGCGGGCGGCGGCAGGGCCGGAATTCTTATCGAGCGCCCGAACGATCAGGCGGCCGGTGCCATCATCGGCGGCGCGGGCGGCGGCCAGTGTCGCGCCATCATCCCCCGAGGCGTCGTCCACTACGACCACTTCGGCCGCTTCGGGCTGGGCGAGGGCGGAGGCGACGGCCCGGCCGATCGAGTTGGCGGCGCGCCAAGCGGCAATCACGACCGTGACTTCGCGACGCACGGGTACGTAAACGCCGTCAGTTGGTTCGTTTGCGGAGGAGATTATCTGACTGGCCAGCATGGGTCTCCAAGCTGCAAGAACGTCGCCAAATGGGCCGGATGAGCCGGTTTACCGAGCCAATGACAAGTAATGGTGGTTACGAGGCGATGAAGATCGGGTGGTTCGCCAAGTTACGCCCCTGGTGAATCACGCATTTGTCAGAGACATGGCAAGTCGCTTGCAGGGAGAAACTGTCTTATCCGGCAGCCTTGAAGCGGCTTTAATGCGGGCTCAACTACTGGAAGACACAACTCTCCAGACACGTGCACTCAGGAGGACGGGCCTATGCCCTGGAACGACAACAAGGGCAGCGGCGGGGGCGGTGGTCCTTGGGGTGGCGGCGGCAATAATTCCAACGGCAACAAGCCGAGTGGCGGTGGCGATAGCCCGTGGGGCAAACCCGGCGGCGGCAATCAGCCCGGCAACAAGCCAACCGGCGGCGGCAGTGGCGGTGGTGGCGGCGGCAAGGATCGCCCCGACCTCGAAGAAACCCTGCGTCGCATGCAGGACCGTTTCAAACGCAAGGACGGCGGCGGCAATGGCGGCGGCGGCAATTTCGGCCGTGGCGGCAGCGGCGGTTCGGGCCGCGGTTTTGGCATGGCTGGCCTGGTTATCATTCTGGCCATCGGCATCGTCGGCTGGCTGTTCACGGGCATCTATCAGGTGAACGAACAGGAACGCGCTGTGGTGCTGCGTTTCGGCACATTCCATCGTTATGAGGAACCGGGCTTCCGGATTCGTCTGCCCAACCCGATCGAGCGTCACATCGTGGTGCCGGTCAACACCGAGATCCGTACCGAGATCGGCGGCGGCAATTCGCAGAACCTGATGCTGACGGGCGATGAAAACATCATCGACATCGACTTTGTCATCAACTGGCGCGTCTATGAACCGCGCGACTACCTGTTCAACGTTGTGGACGTCGAGAATTCGTCGGGCGCAAACGTGCTGATCGAGCAGATCGGCGAGAGTGCGATGCGCGAAATTGTCGGTACGTCGGCATTCGAGCCGATCACCACGACGGGCCGTACGGTCGTCGAAACCCGCACGCGCGATCTGATGCAGCAGACGCTCAACTCCTACAAAGCCGGCGTCGAAGTCATCTCGATCTCGCTGCGCGGCGCATCGGCCCCGGACGAGGTCGTCAACGTCCAGCGCGAAGTTTCCAGCGCTGAGCAGGACAAGGCCAAGCGCGAAGCCGAAGCCATCGCCTACCGCAACAAGGTTGTCCCGGAAGCCGAAGGTCAGGCCCAGCGTACGATCCAGGAAGCTGAAGGTTACAAGGCTGCCTCGGTCGCCAACGCTCGCGGTGAAGCGGATCGCTTCAACCTGGTCTACGACCAGTATCGTGCGGCGCCGCGTGTTACGCGCGAACGCATGTTCCTTGAAACCATGGAAAAGGTCATCGGCCGTACCGAACAGACCATCCTGGATGGTAAATCCGGGGCCGTGCCTATCCTGCCGCTTGACCAGTTGCGCGGTCGCCAACAACCGACCCAGGGGCAATAACGATGCAAAGGCTCCTCATCATTGGCGGCGTGATCGCCGCGGGTGTGCTGATCATCCTCGCGAACGCGTTCTATATTGTCGCTCTCGACCAGCAGGCGATCGTTCTGCGCTTCGGCCAGTACCAGTACGCGGTCAACGCCGACGGCGCGACACGCGGCGCCGGCCTGCATTTCAAGGTGCCGGTCGTCGAGAACGTGATCTATTACGACAAGCGCAATATGGGCTTCGACCTGGATTCGGCCGAGATCACCGCCGCCGACCAGCAACGCCTGAACGTCGACGCGATCGCGCGCTGGCGCATCAAGGACCCGACCCAGTTCTTCAGGGCCGCGACCAGCATGGAAAACGGCCTCGCCCAGCTCCGTCAGCGTTTCAACGCAGCGCTGCGCGGCGAACTCGGTAAAGTGTCTCAGCCGGACATCATCTCAGGCCAGCGCGCCAGTGTTATGCAGCGTATCAAGACCGCGCTGCAGGCCCAGATGACGACTCTCGGTATCGAGATCATCGACGTCCGCATCCGCCAGGCCGACCTGCCTGAAGCGAACTCCCAGCGTGTTTATGAGCGCATGAAGTCGCAGCTTCAGCAGAAGGTGAACCAGTACCGCGCCGAGGGTGAGGGGCTTTATCTCTCGATCGTCGGTGAAGCGGACAAGCAGGTGGAAGTCATCCTCGCCGAAGCGAACCAGAAGTCTCAGGTTCTGCGCGGTGAAGGCGACGCTGAACGCAACAAGATCTACGCGGCTGCCTATGGCAAAGACCCGGAGTTCTTCTCGTTCTATCGCTCGCTCGAAGCCTACGACAAATCGATCAAGACCGGCACGCCGTTCGTGATGTCGCCTGACAGCGACTTCTTCAAATACTTCAAGAGCAGCACGAGCCGCTGATCTGTCACCGAACTGAAATCTGACATTTAAAACCATGCAGGCCCGCTCGATTGAGCGGGTCTGTTTGTTTTGGGCGTTGCCCGAGGGTAACCCTGAACCTACCTATAATGGGCCAGACGGGGTTTGCGATGCCGGTTTCCCTTCCCGACTTTTCCCCAGACGAGCTGGACGAAGCGCGGCGTATGAACCGGCAGTTGCGCTGGGCGCCGCGGTTCCGGGCCCCGACGCCGCTGGGCAAGTTGATGATCCAGACCATGCTGGGCGCACAGACGGCGTTCATCCCCCATGGCGTTCCCGGTGTGACCACAACCACCCGCAAGATCCAGTGGAAGGGCTACACAGCGAACCTGCGCATCCTGATGCCGGCGGGGGAAATTCGCGGCGTCTATGTCGATTATCACGGTGGAGGCTGGGCGATCGGGATCGCTGCGATGGACGATCGCGTGAACGCGCGCATCGCCGCGAAGTGCGGACTGGTTGTTGTGAGCGTCGATTACACGATGCTGCCGGATGTCGATCTACAAGGCATGATTGAACAGTGCGCGGCGGCCGCTGACTGGGTGTTCGAGCATTCCAAAGCCGAGTTCGACGTCGCGGACATCTTCGTGGGTGGAGAATCTGCGGGCGCCCACCTGGCGGCCTGCGCGGTGATGAAGTTGCGTGACACGCGCTATGATTTCGGTCGGCTGCGCGGCGCCGTGCTGTTCTACGGCCCTTACGATCTTTCCTGCACGCCAAGCGTGCGGAGCGCGCCGCGCGATACGCTGGTGCTGGACGGGCCGGCGATGATATCGGGCATCGCCAAGCTGTTGCCCGGCAGGAGCGAGGAAGAGCGGCGCGATCCGGCAGTGTCGCCGCTCTATGCTGACCTCTCGCGACTGCCGCCAGCAGTTCTGATGTGCGGGACGATTGATCCGCTGATCGATGACAGCACGCTGATGGCTGAGCGCTGGTCGGCGGCGAACGGCAATGCGAGCCTGGTTGTCGTTCCCGATGCGCCGCACGCCTTCAACCGCTTACCGACGCGCGTGGCGTCGCGCACCAATGCATTCGTGCATAGCTGGATCAATGACAGGCTGGCGGCTGCCGCAGGCGCCATGGCCGCAGAATAGCCTCAGCGCTTCGGTGGCGGCTCGTGGGGCAGGTTCTCAAACTCGGCTTCTGACATCATCGAGAAGGCTTCGATGACCCAGGTCTTGTCGTCACGCTCACCGAGCTCGATCGTGTAGACATCGCCTTGTTCGGTCTTGCCGACAGTCATGATGGCGTCGCGCTGTTCATAACGCGGGCCTTCGACCCTGCCGTTCTGAGTGGCCATCATCTGGGTTATGTCGGGATTGAAGATGCTGTTATACGGTTCGCTCCCTGGGCCCTGCGCCAGCGCTTCTTTCACAGCATCGAGATTGACCTGATCGACCAGCGGCAGCATGCGCGCGAGATCACGCTGGTTGTACGCCTCAACGAACTTCACGGCGACGGACGCCGGGTCCTTCATGTTCACGGGCGTCTCACCGCCGCAGGCGGAGAGCATCAGAAGTGCAAAAGTTGCCAGTCGTTTCAGCAATCAGAGCCAACCGTTTTTGGCGAAGGGAAGGGCGAGGTCGTGAGCACACGACTGTGCGCGCGATTATGCCAGAATGCTGCGATTGAGCGCCAGAGCGTTAGGCGGTGAGTTCTGCCAATTTCGCGCTTTCAGATGAGGCGGTGAAGGCAAAAGGCGCCAGCTGAGCGGCTGCGATTGCCGATCATGCGGCGAAGCGCATCTCCAAAGCGCCAATGGACATAGCGGTTACTTGTCGGGGGAAAGTGTGAGAGGCTCAGCGGATCAAGTTGGGGAACCTGATCATGAAAGCTCTCGGTCTCGCGTTTGCCTTTACCTGTTTGGCCGCTCCTGCATTTGCAGAGCCGACAGCGTGCGTTGGGGCGGGTTATCAAGTCGCGAAGAAAGCCTTTGTTGAAAATCTCAATGCGTCGAATGCTGCGCTGACGAGCCGTGACTACGGGGGTGCGCTGATGTTGGCTGTGGCTGCGCGTCCGCACACATCGAACGCGCAGCAAGCGGTTGCTGTTACGCAGCTTGAGGTCGCCGCGCACGTTGGGCTTGATGATCGTGCAGCGGCTTCATCGCTGATGAAACAAGCGATTGCGGATGTCTGCCTGCCATCTGAGGTGCGGATGAGTTACGTCGCCATGCTGGCCAAGTGGGGCGGGCCGTTGAATTGAGTTCGCGGCGTTGCCGTTGAGCGGCGCGGTGCGTCTTTGATACACCCTACGGGTGGGGCGGTCCAAGCGTGGCGAGGAAAGCGCGGAGATCGCGTGTGGTTTCGTCGGGAAACTGCTCCATCGGAAGGTGGCCCGCCTCCGGATAGAGAATGAGCTTCGCGCCGGGTATGGCCGCAGCTATGGCGCGGGCATCGTCGGCCGGGATGATGGCGTCGTCTTCGCCTGTCATCACGAGTGTGGGGACGCGAATGGCGTGGAAGTCGACGGGCGTCCACGGTGGCTCGGCCTGCATGCGCTGAGTGAGCAGGACGTCGCGATGGCCTTCCGCCATTGCGAGGTCGACATAGCGATCAATGAGCGCGTCCGTGACCAGTGCTTTATCTCGATAGGCTGATTTGAGGCCGCCGTTGGCGAACAGCCGCGGATTGATCAGCTTGATGAACCATCGGCCGACGGGATTATTGAACAGGGCGGCGAAGGCAGGCGGACCGCCGCGATCGCCCGGCCAACCGGCGGCGTCCACGAGAACCAGTCCTTCGAGTTTTTCCGGATGCGCCTTTGCATAAGCGATCGACACGGCGCCGCCCATGGAATGCCCGGCGAGTACAAAATTCTGCGTGCCGATTTCTGTTGCCAGCGCATCGATCAGCGCGACGCTCCCTGCCAGCGTCGCGCGATAGTTTTGTGGGGTCTGCGTGAGGCCGTGGCCGGGCAGGTCGATGGCGACGAGGCGATAGTCTGGCTTCAAGCGCTCTATCCATGGTCGCCATGCGTGGACTGATGCGGCAAAGCCGTGGATCAGAATCAGCGTGCGCCCGTCGCGATTGCCCTCGTCGGTGTAGTGAACACGCAGGCCAGGCGATGGGTTGAGGGTATGCGAGGCCGGCAAGCCATACTTTTCCGCCAACTTTGGAATGGATATTTCGCTGCTGGCGCAAGCGGCCACTGCGCTGGCGAGAAGGGCCAGCGCGGCGACAGATCTCGCGCGTGTTGATGTACCGGTCAGTTCAGTCTCCCGTGCGGCGAGTCTACGCACCTATCCCTTCGGTGGATCATGGCCCCGGCGCAACATGTGCGGCAACAGGGCGCGGAGCCGATGTCGATCGATGCGCTACCTTTCTCTCAGGTTGGTGGGAAGTTGGGGAGTTATCATGTCACCGGGCCATGTTGCGCCCCTGCGCGCGGTGCTGGCCGACAGGCCGGCCACGTGGGGCATTGCGGCGGTGTTGGGGGGAAGCCTGCTGATCGCAGCTTCGTCGTGGATTTCAGCGCCGATGTATCCTGTGCCGATGACGCTGCAGACGCTTGCAGTGTTGCTTGTCGCCGGGTTGGCGGGCGCGCGTTTGGCAGCGGCGAATGTGATTACATGGTTGGCGTTGGCGGCGATTGGCTTGCCATTGCTGGCCGATGGCGGGGGCGGGCTCGAGCATTTCTCCGGGCCGACAGCAGGCTATCTCGCGGGCATGGTGATTGCGGCGTTCGTCTGTGGCTGGCTGACGGAGAAGCCTGTGATGCGCGGGTGGATTGCCATGTCGCTGGTGTTTCTGGTGGGGCACGTGATCATTCTGGGGGCGGGCTGGATGCGGTTGGCGGCGCTGATCGGAGCTGAATCCGCATGGGAGGATGGCGTTGCGCCATTCCTTGTCGGCATGGTGCTGAAGTCTGCACTGGCCGTCGTGCTGGTGAAGCTGGCTGAACCGTGGATGCGGCGTGTTGTGACGGTTGATTAGGCGGCTTCCGTCTCGTCGTCTTTTTCCGGCTTGTCGATCAGGCCGCGACGTTCGAGTTCGCCACTGATCCAGATCGCGATCGCTTTCTGATCCACGCCTAATTCCGTCAGCAGGTCGGTGACGAGTTCGACGCCGCGCGGTTCGGCGTGGGCGAGGTGCGAGCGATAGCCCATACCGGCCTGACGCACGCGCTCTGCGCCGGTCATGACGGCGACGAAACGCGGCGGTTGTTTGCCGTCGGCGGTGGTGGCGGCCTGCGGGGCTGTAAAGCCTGAGCCGCCGAGCACGATGGCGCGGACGCGTGTTGCGCCGATCGTCTCCATCAGGCGTGTATCCTTCGCGTCGCCGAAGACGATGGTGTAGCCGTCGGAGGCTGCTGAGACGAAGCGCTCGGGCTCTGCTTCGACAGCGACATAAGGGATGTGGTGATCACGCAGGGCGTCGGCGGCGAGGCGGGCTTCCGGCGTCATGCCGAAGACGAGGACGTGTTCTTCTTCCGCAGCGTCGGCGACATCGGGCGAAATGGTTTTCGAGTTCTCGGCGAGCATCTTGGCGATGTGCAGGCCGAGCGACGTCCAGATCGGCGCTGCAACAAGGGTGACGGCGACGGCTGTGGTGATGACACCGGCCCAGTTGCCCGGCATGGCGCCGGAAATGGAGGCGATGCCGACCACCACGAGGGTGAACTCCGATCCCTGGCTGAGCAGGAAGCCGAGCTGGGTCGCGCCGGGAATGGCCCAGCCATTGAGGCGGGCAGCGATGAAGACCACGACGGTTTTGAGGATCACGATGACAAGGGCGGTCAGCAGCACGGCGGGCCAGATGGCCGCCATGGCGGGCAGGTTCACGCCCATGCCGACGCTCATGAAGAACAGGCCGAGCAGCAGGCCGGCGAAGGGTTTCACCTCGTTCTGCACCACGTGGCGGTAGGGCGTGTCGGAGACGGCCATGCCGGCGAGGAACGCGCCGAGGGTGAGCGAGAGATCCGCGCGGGCGGTGGCGGCGCTGGCGGCGAGGACGATGAACAGGGCAACGACGGTGAACGTCTCGCGATTGCCGGTGGCGGCGAGGGATTCGAACAGCGGCCGTACGACGAAGCGTCCGGCGGTGATGGCGAGGGCGAGGGCCAGCACGGCTTTGCCAAGAACCAGCAGCATTTCCATGCCCAGCATGTCCGGATCGCCGCTGAGGGAAGCTGCGAAGGTGAGCAGGAAGATTGCGACGATGTCCTGTGCGACGAGGACCGCAGTGGCGGACCGTCCCATCGGACAGCCGGGCTGGTTTCGGTCTGACAGAATGCGCGCGACGACAGCGGTGGAGGAGAGCGCCAGCGAGACGCCGACCAGCGCTGCGACAGGCCAGGGGAATCCGAAGGCGATGCCGATGCCAGCGAAAGCGCCGCCGCACAGGATGATCTGCAGGGGCGCTAGGCCGATCATGTCGTCACGGCGCGTGCTTATTTCCCGAAGCGAGAAGTGCAGGCCGATATCGAACAGCAGGAAGACCACGCCGAGATCCGCGAGGAAGTGGGATGTCTCGTTGTTCTGGACAAGCCCGAAGCCGGACGGGCCGATGACCAGGCCCGCGACGAGGTAGCCGACAATCGGGCTGAGCCTAACGGCGCGTGAGGCGAGGGCGGCGGCAAGGCCTGCGCCGAGATAGATGATGGCCGGCTGGAGGGTTTCGACGGCAGTCATGACTGTCCCCCCGTCTTTGGCCTCCCGGCCTTATTGTAGAAGTCGTTCGAGCGGTCGCCGCATCGGAAGCCTGAAACGGAAAGAGCCGCCGCGAAACCGCGACGGCTCTACTGTTTCCGACGACTGGGTCGTCAGGCAACCGTTTTTTCGATCCCGACCGTTCCCGGCCGGATTCGAACTACAGCGCCTTTTTGATCGAGAAGATCACGCGGTCGTCGTAGATCGGAGCATTGTCGACGTCCGTGCCGTGATAGCGCAGGTCGAAGCCCAGGCCGAGGGCGGAGTAGGTGCCGCCGACGTTCCAGGTGGTGTAGCTGTCTTCGCCAGCGAAGAGGCCGTCCGTGTCGACCGTCTGCACGCCGACAGCGCCCGAGAACGACAGTTCCGGCGTGGCGGCGAACGCGCCGTTGACTTCGTAGTAGAAGGCATCGCCGGTCTCACCGGTGAATTCCGGCGAGTAAGCGAAGGCAGCGCCCAGCGTGAACTGGTCAGTGAGAGCGATCGACGGTTTGGCGTAGAGTTCCCAGAAATCGAGCTCAGCGCCGTCATCCGAGGCGCTCGGGTACAGGTAGCCGAGAACGCCGACGTCCATGTTCACGCCGCCGAGGGCGAACTTGTAGCCGCCGTAGACGTCCAGCTCCATGTTGGCGCCGCCGGTGCCGAAGTTGATGCTGGAGGCCCAGGTGCCCAGGTAGAAGCCCGAGTCGCCGAACGAGGCGTCGAGGCCGCCTTGGATGGCGGGGCTCTCATCCGATTGCGAGATGCCGCGGAAGGCGTAGTCGGTCGTCAGGCCGACGTTGCCTGAGATCGTGACTTCCTGAGCGAAGGCCGGAGCTGCCGAAACCGCCGCGATGAAACCGAGTACCAAGAGGTTGCGCATTATTGATCCTTTATTCCCCTCACGTTGAAACGACCCGCAGGCGGGGTTGCAGGCTGGGCGCGCTGGGGCACGCACCCGTCCTCGAGAGGGACATTGGCGATCCGAGCAGACACACCAGAAGCACGTTCCCATCTGGATTGTGCGCCGCAGCGCTACCGCCCATTTTTATGACAGTAGCGAGGGTGGGTTTGCACAAAAATCAGGCAAGATCGGTGCTAGTTGGTGGCGGAATGGCATGGCATTCACGCGTTCGAGAGCGGGATTCGCACCCCTGACGGCGTTAGGTCTGGCGAGATTACTGTTCAGTATGGGAAGGGATTTTCTTCGGTGAAACACAAACTGACCAGTTCGTTTTGCCGCGATTGCGCAATGCCGCTTGCGAAACGTTCGTTGCAGCGCGATCAAGCAGCATGAATACCCCGAACAGACCTTCCGATCCGCTTTCTGGCCTCACACAGCTGGGCACAAATGCATCACAGCCTTCGTCTCCCGAGGAGGCGGTGCTGGAGCGTGTTCCGAACCCGCATCCGGGCACGTTGTATCTGGCGCGCTTCACCGCGCCCGAGTTCACTTCGCTTTGCCCGGTGACCGGACAGCCTGACTTTGCGCATCTCGTCATCGACTACGTGCCGGGCGACTGGCTGGTGGAGAGCAAGAGCCTGAAGCTCTACCTCACTTCGTTCCGCAATCACGGCGCCTTCCATGAGGATTGCACGGTGGCGATCGGCAAACGGCTGGTCGACCTGCTCGATCCGACATGGCTTCGGATCGCGGGCTACTGGTATCCGCGCGGCGGCATTCCGATCGATGTGTTCTGGCAAACAGCCAAGCCGCCTGAAGCGCTGTGGCTGCCCGATACGGGCGTTGCTCCCTATCGCGGCAGGGGCTAACTCCGCTCATGCGCGGAACAGTCGAAAGCATCTATCGCCATCCGGTGAAAGGCCTCACGCCCGAGCACATGCCGGCTGTGCAGCTTGAGGCAGGTTCCTACTTTCCCGGCGACCGCGATTACGCCATCGAGGTTGGTCCGTCCGGTTTCGATCCGGAAAACCCGGTACGCATTTCCAAGCAGCGTTTCACCGTTCTGGCGCGCTTCCCGTCGCTCGCGCGTGTAAAGACGCGGCTGGATGACACGACCGGCGCATTCCATATCGGTGATGCGCACGGCTTTGGCGTCGAAGCTCGTCTGGATACGGAAGAGGGCCGCAGCGCCGTCGAGAACTTCCTGCAGGCATTCCTCGGCGAGGATGCGCCGGGCAAGCTGCGGGTGCTTGAAAGCCCGCCGGGTTATCGCTTCATGGATGACTCGCAGGGCTATATTTCGGTGATGAACCTCGCAAGCGTAAGGGAGGTTGCCCGCGCGATCGGCCAGCCAGTCGATCCGCTACGCTTTCGCGCCAATGTTTATGTCGATGGCCTGAAGCCGTGGGCAGAGGATGAGTGGGTCGTCAACCAGACGCTGAAGCTGGGCGGCGCCGAGCTGACACTGTTCAAGCCGATCGTCCGTTGCATCGCCACCCACGTGAACCTCGATACCGGTGAACGCGACATTGATATGGTCGGCCAGCTGCGCGAGCATTTCGGCCGCGACACGCTGGGCACGTATTTCTCGATTTCACAGAGTGGCCGTGTAGCGCTGGGCGACACGCTGGAGGCGTGAGGCCTACCAGTGCGGCGGTGGCGGCTCGTCTGCGGGATTGAAATCGATCGACAATTCGGCCGTGGCGAGACGATCCTCCAGCTTGAGGATCTCCCGCGTGAGACGGTCGATCTCCTTCCACTGGGACGTGATCACCTTGTTGAGATCATCGATCGCGGCATCCTGATGCATGATGCGGATTTCGAGGGCGTCGAGGCGAGAAGTGTCGGTCATTCAGGCCTTCTAGCGCATGGCAGGCTGCGACGGAAACCATCTGATCCGGAACGGTGCTGAGTTGGCCCCATTGACGGAATTGGCCGTGAACCCACAGTGGCTCTGGTTGGGCAGTTTAGGCGCGTTGGGCGACGGACCGGATATGATCAAAAACGCGAGCTGTCTGAAGCGGATCGCCTTGATTGCCAGCGTTGCGTTGGGCTTTTCCACGTCGTCCCTGGCGCAGACGGGCGCGGCCAAGGGCCTGCTGGATGAAGCTGCCGCTGCAATCACGGCTGGACGGTATGTCGATGCGCTGGCTGCTTATGCCGCCGCGATCGCGGCTGCGCCGGGCGATGCGGCGGTTCATGCGAAGCGCGCGCAGTTTTTTGATCAGCTCGGCCAGCCGGATCTCGCGGCGCGCGATTATCGCGTAGCGGTCAAGCTCACTCCGGATGATGCAGGGCTGCAGACCAATCTGTGTTTCGATCTTGCGCTGACCAATCATGATCTCGACGGCGCGCTGGCGGCATGCAACGCGGCGGTGCGTCTCGCGCCGCAGAGTTCAAGCGCACTGAGCGCGCGCGGCTATCTGCAATTGCGCCGTGGCGCTTATGCCGAGGCATCGAAGGATTACTCGGCCTCGCTGGCTCTCTTGCCGGCGTCGGCTAGCGAAATGTTTGGGCTCGGCGTGTCGTGGGTTCATACCGGCAAGGCCAAGGAAGGGCGGGGCGAGATCGCCAGTGCGACGCTCGATAGCCTGGATGTGGTGTCGGACTGGGAGAACCGGGGTTTCGATCTTCAGGGCGAGATCAAGCCCGGCAAGCCGGTAACGAAGGTGTCGCAAGCTGCGGTGTCGGTGAAGGATCGCAAGGTCTTCCTGAACAAGGACGAGCGTTATGCGCCGGTTGGCGATTGCGGTGTGGTCACGACTGCGGGCGCTGCGCCGCCGGTTGCTCAATGGAGCGGCGAGTGCCGATTTGGTCTGATCCATGGCCCGGGCAAGCTGGCAAGCGGAGCAGATGCCCGCTTTACCTACGGCCGTGAGCTGATGGGGAATACAGCGGCGCTCGAGCAGAAGCTCAAGCTTGCCTATCAGTCCGCGGAAGACGCGATCAAGCCATGACGCTCCACTGCAGCTGGCGGGACATGATGCGCGAGGCGGCGGGTCGTCTCGCTGAGGTCGGCGTTGAAGGCGCGCCGCGCGATGTGCGTTTGCTGCTGGCCCATGCACTGGGCGTCGAGCCGGTCGATGTGATCCTGCGCGAGACGGATGCGGTCGATCCGGTTGTTCTCACCGCGTTCGAGCAACTCATCCAGCGCCGCGCGGCTGGAGAGCCGGTGTCACGTATCCGCGGGTGGCGGGATTTCTATGGCAGGCGGTTTGTTGTGACGCCGGACGTACTAGACCCACGCCCCGAGACGGAACTGTTGGTGGAGCAGGGGCTCGACTCTCTGCCCAAGGGTGGGCGCATGCTCGATCTTGGCGTGGGATCGGGCTGCATCCTGCTGTCGGTGCTGGCCGAGCGTGGCGATGCGACCGGGGTGGGCGTTGATTTTTCGCCGAAGGCGATCGCGGTCGCGCGCCGGAATGCGGAGGCGCTGGGCGTGGCGGACCGGGTCTCATTCATGGAGGGCAGCTGGGATGCGCCACTTGAGGGAGGCTTCGATCTGGCTGTCTCCAATCCCCCCTACATTCCCGAGGCCGATATTGCCGGGCTGGCGATTGATGTTCGCGACTATGATCCGCGCATGGCGCTGACACCGGGGGGCGACGGGCTTGGTCCCTATCGCGCGATACTTGCCGCCATGCCGGGCTGGCTGAAGCCGGGCGGCTGCATCGGTTTTGAATTCGGCATTGAACAGGCCGCGTCCGTAACCATGTTGATGCGGCAAGCCGGTCTCTCGGATATCGCGGTCCACCGCGATCTCGCCGGGATCGAGCGCGCTGCATTCGGTCGCAGAGCTTCTTGAGTTCTGTAAACCATAAGAATGGCCCCAGAATTTCCTCAGGAAATGACTTGGCGTGGCGCATCAAAAAGGCTAGCGTCTTTATCGACGGACTGCAGGCGATTCCTGGGTTTCCAGATAGATCAGCCAAGCGTCCGCTTGGGTTTGCGCGGATTGCAGACCCCAACTCCGTCCAACTGGGGCGAATACTCTGAAGATCAGGGATGGTTTCATGAAGCGTCAGCGGGGGCGCGGGCGCAAGCCCGGCGGCGGCGGTGGTGGTGGCGGTAACAACCACAATCACGGCAACCGATCGCTGGAGAGCAACGGTCCGGAAGTCAAAATCCGTGGCACCGCTGCGCAGATCTATGAGAAGTACGCACAGTACGCGCGCGACGCCCAATCGGGCGGTGACCGTGTAAGGTACGAGAACTTCCTGCAGCACGCAGAGCACTATTACCGCGTCATGGCGGCGACGATGCCGCGCGACCGTCTGCTCGCGCAGCAGAACGGCGAAGGCGGCATGCAGCAGTCGCAGCAGCCTGGCGAAGGCAACGTCCAGGCGATCGAAGGCGGCATCTCGTCGGGCGATACGCAGGACGCGCTCAAAGTCATGGACGACCAGTCCAATGATGGCGACGACGGCGATGATGATATCGACAGCGATCGCAGCGACGATGGCGACCGTGCTGAAGTCCAGACCCGTCAGGACAGCGCTCCCCAGGGTGGCGAAGCCGGTGGTCAGGATGGCGAAGAAGGCAATGGTCGCCCACGCCGCCGTCGTGGACGTCGTGGTCGCAATGAAGGTGAACGCTCGGGCAATGGCGGTAATGGCGGCGGTGATCCCGAAGCCCGCTCCGCGCTCGACAGTCTCGCCCGCAAGCAGGGCGCGCTTACTGGCGGCTGATTGCCGGTAGCCGAAGATTGACAACGGGCCGCGCCACCAGCGCGGCCCGTTTGCTTTTTCAAACGGCTCCTAGCCGCCCATCGTGAAGATGCAGAGCTTGTTGCCGTCGAGATCGCGGAAATAGCCGCCGTAGAAACCGCCGCCGCGATCACCGGGCTTGCCTTCATCCGCACCGCCCAACTTCAGAGCCTTGGCGTGAAGTTCGTCGACCTTCTCCCGTGAGGGGCCGCGCAGGGCGATCATGTTGCCATTGCCGCAATGCTGGGCGGCGCCATCGAACGGCTTGGTCACGCCGAACAGCGGGCCCTGGGCAAAGCCGTAGAGTTGGCCATTCTTCATTTCCATTACGCGCTTGCCGCCGAGCTCGCCGAGGATTGCGTCGTAGAAAGCCAATGCCTTGTCGATGTCTTTGGCGCCGATGGTTGTGTAGCCGATCATTGCGGGCATCCTTCCCTGCGTTTGCAGGGAAGGAATCATGTCGCCGGCTACTGGGCAAGCCTCACATGCCTGGCGAATAGAATGCACACAGCTTGTTGCCGTCGAGATCGCGGAAGTAGCCGGCGTAGAACGTGTCGCCACGGGCGCCGGCCGGGCCTTCGCACGTGCCGCCGGTTTTGAGGGCTGCGTCGTAGACTTCGTGCACCTTTTCTTTCGAGGGCATCTGCAGCGCGATCATCGTGCCATTGCCCCAGGTTGCGGGCTCCTTGTTGTAGGGGGCGCCGACGCCGAGCATCGCGCCGCCTTTGTCTGTGCCGAACACGGTCTGCGAGCCGAAGTCCATCATGCGCTTGCCGCCCACCGGGGCGAGTACGGTGTCGTAGAAAGTGAGCGCCTTATCGTAGTTGTTGGTGCCGAGCATTGCGTAGCCGATCATGGGAAGTTTCCTCCGTCCTCATGGTTGGAACATTGCGCTGGGTTGTTAAGGCTGCAAGCGGGGCGGGTGGGGATGCTGACAGGACGGTGGGGGTAGGTGTGGGCGGTGGTTGTGGGTAGTCGAGCACTTCACCACCGTGTCCCCCGCGCAGGCGGGGGGCCAGTAGGTGAGCGCGTTGTCAAATATCGTGCGCTGATGCGCGCTTGCTTTGTGGGACTGGGTCCCCGCCTTCGCGGGGAATGCGTGAACTGAGTTCACGCTTCCGGATATGATCTCGCGTTCGCACGGGCGCGGCCCTGCGGGATGCTTGGTGTCGTCTCTCCCCCTTGAGGGAGCGGGGCGCATGCAGGCGCGCCGTGGGTAGTCCTGTGCTGATCCTTG
>DAINAT010000010.1:0-55344 GCA_036733305.1 Hyphomonadaceae bacterium | reverse complement strand
TCCGCCACCCGAAGAGCATGCACCAGCTCTTCAAGCGTCTCGCGCAGTCAGCGCGTAATTTCGACAACCTCGACACGCTCGCCGCAAGACGCGCGGAACGCATGAAGCGCGAAGGCGCCAACAGCCCCCTCCGTCTCGATGCTCCGCATCGATCCACCTCCCCCACGCTTTGCGTGGTGGAGGACGCAAACACCGCCCTCGAAGTCCTCCCTCGCCAAAGGCGGGGGAGGTGGCGCGCGCACACTTGTGCGCGTGACGGAGGGGGCTGCGTGCTCGCACGCGGATGCCTGCGTACGCGCGGCCCGCCGCTTTCCCCACTCAATCGCTTATCGCCGATTGCCTCGGAAGCCCTGTTTCCGAGGTCGCGCTTCCATGCGCAAATCCAAACCTGCGCGCGCTGCGTACACACGAACCAAAAAGAGGATACGAAAAATGCGGCTCGCACTGGCAACTATCGCGGCCATCACTCTGGCAGGCTGCGCCACAGCGCAACCCGCACCCGTCGCATCGCTTGCAGGCAAATGGATCGTCGATCTCTCGACCAGCCCCACAGAGCCCTACACAAAGGCAATGGAGCTCAATCTCGCAGCCGATGGCTCGGTAACCGGCTCATTTTACGACAGCGAGATTCAGGCGGGCCGCTGGAAAACCGCTCGCGGCAGAACCTGCGTGAGTTTCCGCACCACGGATGGCGCCGGCCCCTATCACTCCGCAGGCTGTCTCGTCGGCGCAAACGTCCAGGGCCAAACGTGGGCCGAGCACCGCAACTTCCTCTTCAACTGGAATGCGGTGCGAGCGCCGTAACTAGATCAGGAAGATGTCGCCGAACGTCACCTGACGCCCGCCCGCATCAGCGATGCGGCCAACGTCGGCGCAGGAGCGGCCCTTCAGATTGTAGATGATCAGTCTAGCTTTTTCCGACTGCGCGAGCGCGGCAGCGGCTTCCAGTTCCTCCAGCGAGAAATCGCCTCCGTTGATGCGAAGCGTGCCCTCATCGCGAAGCAGTTGCGTGCATTCCTGGAACGACATGATCCGGCGAAACCCTTTCCTCGCCGCGACCGTCCGCGGCTTCACCCATTTCAACGTGTCGAATATGGCCGAAAGAGTCAGAGGTGGATTACGATACAGTCACGTCGGCCTTTTCAGCGCGATCTGCGACGCGATGAGGCAGCAAAGCCACGCACTGACTCTGCGGCAGGCGCCGCATTTCCGGCGCGAGGCGAGCCCGGCATGAACAGGTGTTCAGAACTGGCACAGATCTCTCGAATCACGCGACCCGGCCCGCGACTTAAATCCGCGACTGTTTCGGCTTCTTCAGCTTCCACTTCAGGAAGTGCCGAAGGTCCCCCGCGGCAGTCTCCGCCTGTCCCCGCACATAGGAATCAGGATCGGCCAGCCCCGCCTCGACCAGCGCCCGCACATCGTTCGGCTTCCAGATGATCCCCGCCGTCCGCGCGAGATGTCCGAACCCCAGTATCGCATTGCCCCGCACGTTCGGATGATCATGCTTCGCCAGCCGCCGGCACACACGCTCCGCATAGCCCGGGAATTCCTCTTCGGGAGGGTCCATCGACAGCGAGATCGGAATGTAGATCAGCTCATCAGCCGCGTTGCGGGCGAGCGCGTCCTCGATTTGCGGGTAGCTCATGGTCCGTCCGTCCGGCGCATCGATCCTGCGCGCAGTCATCCCATGTTTATCCCGCTTCGCAAGTGCGGATCGCGCGCCTTACTCCCCGAGAAGATGCTCACCCTGGTTGCGAACATTGCCCACCGCCGGATTGGCCGGCCAGGCGCGCAACGCATCGGAGGGGAGGGGCTTCAGCAACGCATGCGGATCGCGATCATAGCTATCGAGCCAGCGCGTATAGTTTTCCGGCATGAGGATCACCGGCATCGAATTGGCGATCCCCGCCACGGCCAGGTTCGGCTCCGTCGTGATGATCGCGAACGTATCGAACTCCGACCCGTCGATCATCGCGCGGCTCCACAACCCGGCAAAGCAGAACGACGCGCCCGAGGTCAGCGCGAACGCAAACGGCATTCCGCTGCTCCACGCATAGAAGCCGGAAGCCGGCACAAGGCATCGCCCCTGCCGGAACGCGCCGGAGAACACCGCGCTCTCCTCGATATCCTCGGCCCGCGCATTGAAGCTCGAAAACTTCTTCTCCGAGAGCGGCTGCTTCCACCACACCGGCACCAGCCCCCAGTAAGCCGGCGCTATCTGGATCGCATGCCGCGGCGCATACTCGCCCTCAGGCGCCCGCCGCAGGATGGGCGCGTGGCTGCCCGGCGCGATATTATACTCCCCCTCCGGCGCATCGACCCCCGGCGGCGGCACAAGATCAACCACAGCCCGATAATCAGCCCACGAAAGCGGACGCCGGAAAAAGCGCGAGGTCATGGTGTGGAGTTTAGTGCGCATCGACGCGAAGGGGGAGGGGCATATGGCCTATCGCGACGCCCCCTCCGTCACGCCGCGAAGTCGCGGCGCGCCACCTCCCCCAGTCGCGCGGCGACTGAGGGGGCGCTGCTACGCTCACAACCGCCAGCCAGCTTCACTCCCTGAAAATAGTCCTTGCGCTCGGCGCCATCATGACGGCCGGACGCCATGCAGCAGTTCCTGAAACCTGCTCCGTGAGCCACACGGGCAGAGATCATTGCGACCGAGTTTTTCAGTGAGCTCGATTTCACCGCCCTTGATGAAACCGCCTCCCGCGCTTGACGTGCGTCTCGCTGGGATAACCCCTACGCCGCTTGCTCATCGGCAAGAAAGGACGGGGCGTCGTCGTGACGTTTGCGTGCCATGTGAGCCTCCTGTGTTGAAGGGACATGGCTTAGATTCAAATTGGAGTGCTGGGCAATACGATTCTCTGTAGTCTGCACTCTCAGGTGCTTCGCGGCTTCTTTCCTTCGAGCTTGTGATAAAGATCGTCGAAAATCTTGTCGGCACCCCACGCCTGAGCGGCGGTGAATGCGAATAGACGCTTATCATTTGTATCGAGTTCTACTTCGGGCTTGTACGCCAGATCATGCTCCGCTTCGGCCCAAGCGTGTTGGAACAGCGTCTTTACTTGAAGCTCGAAAACGTCAGGCATCAAGTCGATATCGAAGGTCGCAGGGTACAAGTCTCTCGGTATGTTGAGTATAAAATGCTTACCCTCATATCCGAACTCAGATTCGGATTCAGGTACATGCGAGGTAAATTCGCGCTTGCTATAGTACTGCGTGACCAATGGCGCGACAGTTTCAACGTCAGTATTGTAGAATGTGACGATGCGAGCGCCGATCTGGTCTTGGATCTGCCTAAGAGGTTCACGATACTTAAGTGAACCTTCGTGCAGCTTGCCCGCCTTGCCGATGAACTTCTTCACCGATTTCGGACGGGCGCAGACCCGATCAATTCTGTCCACACCGACGAGATAAGCCTTCAGCTGATTTTCAACTGCGACCGCGAGTGGGTTTAGGATCGTCTCGAACCGGACTTTGTACTTCGCCTCCAGTTCGGGCTCGAGCTTTGGAGCTTGCAACTCGCTCATTTGTCACCTGGCCAATCGTTGTAAATTTCACTTTGGACGATGCGCCACCGACTTCCTCTTGCTTGAACACATCGTCGAACCTTGTAGCTGATGCAGAAAGCATCGCCCCATTGTCGAGTTCTACAAATCGATAACCGACGTGCTTGTTGAATTCGTTGGCAATGAAGTTGAATCTCTCGGTCATTGAATTGTCGCTCGGCAGTTGCGCGCGAATTGCGGCGACTGTCTCGTCAGACAAATTGAATCGGGTTGCAAACTCTTCGATGCTTGTTTGGCCGGGTCCCAGTTTTCCGCCAAGAGTCACCGCCGAAGCGACTTCATTTTTTACTAGCAGATCGTCGCTTTTGGTAGCTGCGTTATGAAGGGCAACCGCCAATCGTCGCGTTCCAGACTCCGGTGTGGTCAAGAATTCGGCTTGGAGAAATTCTTCGATCCAGTACTGCGATGCATCGGAGCCGCTCTGCCGATCGACGGCACGTCCTTCCCAGAATCCCGCGTTGACGGAACCGTCTTCAAATGCGGCGGCTTTGTAAGAGGTTTTGCTCTTCATGAAGACGCGTTCGAGAAACTCGACCGCGAGTTTGCCGCCCTGCTGATCAGCCAAGATCGCACTATCGGTAGGGAACCGCGAAACTACGAGCTTATGCCGTCGTCCTTCGCGTCCATAGACGAGAAAAAGCAAGCCCAATCCGGATCGCTTGTCGGTGTGGTCATACAACCGGGAGGCAATCTTACGGCCATTCGGCAGGGTGGGGTTCTCAATGTACTGCACAATAAGATCTCTGCAGTCGTTCTGCTGCTCTCCATCTTCTTGCATCCTGAACGAGAACGCGATGTCGCACTCAGAGCCCGAGTTGGAATAGATCCCATCGAGCAGTTTAAAGATTCCACCCTTTAACGGCACGCCGACACCATCAATGTCGGCCGGCTCCTTAGAGTTCTTGCCCGGTTGCACCAAAAATGTATGCGCGTGCTCGATTGGCACGTTGCCTCCCCCCAAAGACTTTTCCCGTATTTAGACTAGGGCTGGCACAGCTAACGCGTCAATCGATTGCGAACGCTATCAATCAATCGCCTCATGTCCTTTGCGGCTATCGCTGACGTAGAGTTCACCGCTGGTCTGCGCGAACTTGACGCTGATATCCGCCATTCCCAGCTCTCGATGCGCAAGAGCGGTCGCGCTTTGCGCCACTTGGTTCGTTCAGTTTGCTAGCGTACTTGAGCATGTTCGCGGTGGTCCTTATCGAGTAGAATTTAGTGCCTCGCATCGAGCAGAAGGACGCCGCATTGCGCCTCTCTATCGCACCAAAAATCCCCTCTTGACGCGCGTAACCCAAAGGTGACATGTAACCCACAGGTTACATAGCGGTTGGAGCGGGCGATGGTGGTGGGTGCGGATGTGCGGGGGCGGCGGCGGCGGGGGACGATACTGGCGGGCGCGATCTTTCTGGCGCTGATCGGGCTGCAGGCGGTGAGCATGGCTGCGCCCATCACGCCGGGCGCCGCGCGCGGTGTCGAGATCGTGCGGATGGCCGGGTTCTGCGGGTTGGTGATCGTGCTGGTGTTGCGCTCGACGACTGCGTTCAGTCTGATGGGGCGCAATGCGGAGCTGGACGACGAACTCTCGCGCGCCAATCGCGCTGCGGCGTCGCAGGCGGGGCTGATCGCGGCGATGGTCGGCGGCGTGGTCGCGCTGATGGCCAGCCTGTTCGTGGCGCTGAGCGTGAGCGATGTTCTGCCGTTGGTGCTGATGCTCGGCGCGTTCGTGGCGGCTGTGCGGTTTGCGCGCCTGGAAAAGCGCGGCGAGGCGGATGCCTGAACGTAAGCTGCTGAGCAATCTGAAAGAGGTCCGCACGAAGGCGGGGCTGACTCAGGCCGAATTGGCCGAGCTGGTCGCGGTCTCGCGCAAGACGATCAACACGGTGGAGAACGGCGTGTTCATCCCCTCGACCCTGCTGGCGTTGAAGCTGGCAGAGGCGTTGGGGACGAAGGTGGAGACGCTGTTCGAGCTGGACTAGCGAGGCCTAGTCGATGGCCTCGCGTTTCTTGCCGCTCTCGCTGACATAGAGCTCGCCGCCGGTCTCGGTGAACTTCGCGCTCATGTCGGCCATGCCGATTTCTCGCTCCGTAAGAGCCGTCGCGCCTTGCGCGCCGGTTGGATCATTCAGCTTCGCCGCGTACTCGCGCACGTCTGCGGTGATCTTCATCGAGCAGAATTTCGGGCCGCACATGGAGCAGAAGTGGGCGACCTTGTGGGCGTCCTTCGGCAGCGTGGCGTCGTGGAATTTCTGCGCTGTTTCCGGATCGAGGGACAAGTTGAACTGGTCCTCCCAGCGGAACTCGAAGCGCGCGCGGGAGAGGGCGTCATCTCTTAGCTTTGCAGCAGGATGCCCCTTGGCGAGGTCCGCCGCGTGGGCCGCGATCTTGTAGGTGATGACGCCGGTCTTCACGTCGTCGCGGTCGGGCAGGCCGAGATGTTCCTTCGGCGTGACGTAGCAGAGCATGGCCGTGCCGAACCAGCCGATCATCGCCGCGCCGATGCCGGAGGTGATGTGGTCGTAGCCGGGCGCGATGTCTGTGGTGAGCGGCCCGAGCGTGTAGAACGGCGCCTCGCCGCAGACGGCGAGCTGCTTCTCCATGTTCACCTTGATCTTGTGCATCGGCACGTGGCCGGGGCCTTCGATCATCACCTGGCAACCTTTGTCCCATGCGACTTTCGTGAGTTCGCCCAGCGTTTTGAGTTCGGCGAACTGTGCGGCGTCGTTGGCGTCGGCGATGGAGCCGGGGCGCAGGCCGTCGCCCAGCGAGAACGAGACATCGTATTGCGCCATGAGATTGCAGATCTCGTCGAAGCGTTCGTAGAGGAAGCTCTCCTTGTGGCGGCTGAGCATCCAGCGCGCCATGATCGAGCCGCCGCGTGAGACGATGCCGGTGACGCGTTTGGCCGTGAGATGGATGTATTGCAGGCGCACGCCGGCGTGGATGGTGAAGTAGTCGACGCCTTGCTCGCACTGTTCGATCAGCGTGTCCTTGAACACCGACCAGTCGAGCTTGTCCGGATCGCCGCCGACTTTTTCCAGCGCCTGATAGATCGGCACGGTGCCGATCGGAACGGGGCTGTTGCGGATGATCCAGTCGCGGATGTTGTGGATGTTGCGGCCGGTGGAGAGGTCCATCACCGTGTCCGCGCCCCAGCGGATCGACCACACCAGCTTCTCGACTTCTTCTTCCACCGAGGACGTGACGGCGCTGTTGCCGATGTTGGCGTTGATCTTCACCAGGAAGTTGCGGCCGATGATGACGGGCTCAAGTTCCGTGTGATTGATGTTGGCGGGGATGATGGCGCGGCCGCGGGCGATCTCTGAGCGGACGAATTCCGGCGTGATGAAGGCGGGGATCTCCGCGCCGAAGTCTTCACCGTCCGCGCGGCGGATGTTGGCCCCGTCCGCCATGGCCTCGCGGCACAGGTTTTCGCGGTGGGCTACGTAGGCCATCTCCGCGGTGATGATGCCGGCGCGGGCGTACTGGAACTGCGTCAGCTGCTTGCCGGGCAGGGCGCGGCGGGGCGTGGGGATGAGCGGGAACTGCGTGACCAGCTTGTCGCCCGTGACATGGCCATTGTCCTCAGGCTTCACATGGCGGCCCGTGTAGGCCTCGCTGTCATTGCGCGCAGCGATCCACGGCGCGCGGATTCGCGGCAGGCCTTCGTGCACATCGATGCTGACGGCCGGGTCGGTGTACGGGCCGGTCGTGTCGTAGACTCGGATCGACGCTTCGTTCGCTGAGGGGTGAACGCTGATCTCGCGATAGGGCACGCGCACATCCGGGAAGCCGGGCGCTGCACTGTAGAGTTTCTGCGAGGCGGGCAGCGGGCCGGTGGTGACGCGGAATGGCTCGAGGCTTTTCGGGTCGAGGTGCTTGTTCATGGCTTAAGCCTCCGGAATGCTGGCGATGGCCAGCCGGTGGAAGGGCGGAATCTGCGTGAGATGAAAGTCTGACATCGTTCCCGTCCCTTGCGCCGGCATGACCCGGATCAGGTTCTAAGGGTGCTCGCTCGTATCAGAGCCGATCTCAGCGAGCTTACGCCCGCGCCCCTCGGATAGGCGCGCACCATACGCTGTGATGGCGTGGTGGCAAGGGTTTCAGGTTTCCTCCGGCGGAACAGGCTCGGCGGGCCCTGGATATGCGTCTTCCAGTATCACCTTGGCCGCCAGCGGCTGCTCGATGAAGCGGATAGGGAAGGCGGAGGCATCGCTGGCTTCGTCGCGGCGGAGGACGGCCAGGTCCAGGCGGGGGCCGCCGGCGAGAATGTCGCCGACTTCGTTTGCCGGCATTTCAGCGTTGATGGCGCCGGAGGCGTCGAGGGCGATGAGGCGTTCGTTGGTGGCGGCGTAGTCGGTGGCTTCGGGTTGCTTGGGCCGGGCGAGCTTGAAGAGTTGCGCGATGGCGAGAATGCCGATGGCGAGCGCGAATGCCAGATAGACCGGCGCGAGCATCGCATCGGGGTTGATCGTCTCGCGTGGCGCGATGGAGCCGAGAAAAACTGCGGCCAGCAACAGGGTGACCAGCGCCGAGGGAATGAAGACGCCGATAGCGACGAGGCGCTGGCGTGACTGGTCTGCGCGCACGAGCCTTTCGGAAATCGTGGCGCTCCAGAAGATGCGCTCACCTTCGCGCAGGTGCGGTGTGAAAGGTGCGGTCATTGAGGCTCGTCGACATTGCCGAAGGTGCCCCAGCCATCGGGCGTGCCGCCATGTTCGGCGACGAGTTCGCCCAGAATTCTCTGAGTGCGCGTGATGCCTTCGTAGTCCGCGATCATGCGGATCGCCACATAGACCGCCCAGCGTTGATCGTCTTCGTCCTGATAAAGTTGTCCGTCGAAGCCAGCGTCTTCGATCGCGCCAAGGCAGGCGAGGGCGATGGACTTGGACGAGGCGTCTATGGCGAAGTCGATGGTCATCGGCCGTGACATGTTCGAGCCGCTGCGCGCGATATTGCGCAGGGCGTTGCCATCCTCATCGTCTGGATAGTCGGGCGTATCGCCCGCAGGCGCGGTCATCGTGTGCGGTCCTCGATCGGTTGGTCGATTTTCAGCGTGGTCTTGATCAAAGCTGCCAGTTCGAGCGGACGTTCGGCGTTGAACAGAATGAAGGGTGGATAGGCGCGGACCTTGCCGACGGACCGGTTGAGCTTGATGTGGCCCCGCTCCTTCGTGCCGGTGACGACAATAGGACTAGGATCAGCGTACTGGCCTTCAGCGCGACCCTCGCCGCCGATTGAGATCGTCCAGTTCGTCTCGGGACGAACAATGTCCACAGAATGCAGGCGCTGGTTTGTTAGCATCGCGGCCTGCCGCTTTGGCGTGGCTGAGCTCTGCAAGACGAAGATGGCGAAGCGGCCCACAAGAATGAGGACCAGCACCCAGGCCAGCCAGTTGTTGGACGGGTTCGGGTTATCGAGCATCCACCAGAGGGCCAGGGCGAAGGCAACAGCGATGAGGCCGAAACGGAGAAGGAGAGGCCGACTGAACGCATTGAAGGCGCGGCCGCTGCCCCGGCCCTGCCAGAGCACGTACTCGTTCTTGTGCATTTCGCTGCGGAGGCCCGTGATGAGCTGATCCACCGGTATTGAACCTGCGGGCGCGGGGTCTGGTATCGCCTCTGCCAACTCGATCTCCTGCCGCCTCTGCGTTTGAATATGCACACTATCGCCAGCGCCCGAGCGGCGCCACCTTTGATCTGAGACGAAGACTTCGTGGAGGCTTTTCATGTGGCCAGTTATACGCCTGCAAGCATTGTTTGCCATTGAGCATCCGGTGGTGCAGGCGCCGATGGCGGGGGCATCGACCTCGGCAATGGCGATTGCCGTGACGAATGCGGGCGGGCTGGGATCGTTGGGCTGCGCGGTGATGACGGGCGAGCAGGTGCGGCAGGCGGCCGAGGCAGTGGCGACTGGAACCAGCGGCCCGGTGAACTTCAACTTCTTCGTGCACGAGGAGCCAGATCTGGCGCGGCACGATCCGGCGCCGATGCGAGCGGCGTTGGCGCCATACTATGAGGAGTTTGGGTTGGGTGCAGCTGCTGCGCCAAAGGTGGGGGCGCCGGCATTTGACGATACGATGCTGGACGTATTGTTGGCGTGTAAGACCAAGGTGGCGAGCTTCCACTTCGGGTTGCCAAAGCCGCATGTGGTCGAAGCGTTGAAGCGCGCAGGCGTAACACTGGTTGGCAACGCGACGAATGTGGCAGAGGCGCGGGCGCTGGAAGCCG
Source organism: Hyphomonadaceae bacterium (assembly GCA_036733305.1). Taxonomy (GTDB): domain Bacteria; phylum Pseudomonadota; class Alphaproteobacteria; order Caulobacterales; family Hyphomonadaceae; genus UBA7672. The sequence continues at coordinate 45,539 of DAINAT010000010.1, read as the reverse complement.
GCGGCATGGACGCCATCGTGGCGCAGGGCGCGGAAGCGGGTGGGCATCGCGGCTCGTTCATCGGGGCTGCGCACGAGAACGACATGGGCACGATGGCGCTGGTTCCGCTGGTCGTGGATGCGGTCAGCATTCCGGTGATTGCGGCGGGTGGGATTTTCGATGGGCGCGGTGTCGCCGCCGCCATCATGCTGGGTGCCGCGGGCGCACAGGTTGGTTCAGCATTCCTGCGTTCACCGGAGAGTATGGTGTCGCCGCTGTACAAACAGGCCCTGGCCGACACGGCAGACAACTCCACCAAGCTGACGCGGCTGTTCTCCGGCCGCGCTGCTCGATCGATCCGGAACCGACTGGTGCGTGAACTCGCATCGCATGAGGGTGACGCAGCGCCGTTTCCCGCGCAACGCAGCGTGATTGCGCCGTTGTCGAAGGCGGCTGCGGATCGCGGCTCGTCCGATTTCATGCAGCTTTGGAGCGGGCAGGCGGGTTTGCGCGCTGAGGCTGTTCCGACCGAGCAGATCTACAAGCGCATCTGCGGCGAAGCGTTGGCGTTATTGGGCTAGGGCGTTTTCTCGGGCGGACAGTTGGCCCAGTGCGCTGCTAGTGCATCGGACCAGACTTTTGTACCGGCTTCGCCCTCGGTTGCGGCAGTGAGCTTAAGCAGAAAGTTGTCGTAGTTGGAATGGTTGGGCCGCCCGAAGCGCGCTTCGATGACGTGGCCGTACTTTGCATCGGTGATCAGTTCGCCGCCGCGGTCGCCGATGACGGGATCGGTGAAGGCGGGGCCGGAGATACGGAAGTGGTGCTTTGCGCCGCTGTCCGAGCTGTAGAGGAACTGCGCATTCGCTGCCCCGAGGATGCGGATCAGGGGCGGCGGGCCATCTGGCCAGGTCATCGCCACGCCGAAGCTGAAGCTTTTTGGATCGCGCGGCCCCAGCAGCGCGAATTCGGCGAGATCGAAATCGTACATGCGCCACGGCGCCGACGGCGCATCGGGTGTTTCGGCGGGCTCTGAGGTTGGGTCGCCAAAGCGAATGATCAGTTTGTGCGCCGGGTCGAGCGCGAGAAAGGCTTGCGGAAGTTGCGTGCCATCGCGCTGCAGGCGGCCGCCGACGAGGCTGGTCGCTTCGTTGGTTGCGGGGTCGACTGTTGCAGTGACGTAAGCCGCATCGGTGCAGGCCGCGGCCATCTTGGCGACGTGGATCTCGTTGGCGGCAGGGATGTGCACGAGGATGGTTTCAGGTTTGGTCCCGCTCTGGTTGGAGCGGATGTAGCTGAGTGTAGTTCCCACAGCGTGCACAGGCGGCGGACCGGCAGGCGCGGCGGCTACCGTAGTCTGTTCAACCGATAGCAGGGGCAGAGCGAAGCTGAAACCGGCCATGACGAGGAGGCAGGAGAGCGCCGCGATCAGGCGAGTGCGCAGATCGGACTGGAGCTTCTTCTCGACCGGGTCAGCGGCGGGCGGTGTCCAGAAGGCGGTGGCGAAGATGTTGGTGTAGGCCAGGCGCGGCGTGGGCAGATCGGGCTTGCGCAGCCGCTCAATGCGGTACGAGATCCGTATGGCCAGAATCCAGAAGACCAGCGAGGCGAGCGCTAGCAGGCCGAGACCGATTGAGAGCGCGGGGATCATGCGCGATTTGCCCCGATGCCGGGGCGCCAGTCTAGAGGGATCAGCTTGCTATCATCGCGCCGGCGGCTGGTTCCCTGGCCGGGACGACGAGGCCTAGAGTTCTTTGGGCGGCGCGTGGGCGTCGATCTGTATCCAGGTCTGTTCGGAGAAGGCGAGCAGGTCGCCTGCTTCGTTGAACAGGGCGGTGCCGGCGAAATGCTTGCGGCGATCCTGCCCCTTGGACCAGGCAACCGAGACGATGGGAGCGTTGGTTGTCGGTCGCGTGAGAATCTTGGCGGTCATGCGACCGAGCAGGATCGGTTCCTTTTCGATGGCGAAGGCGCCGGGGCAATCAAGCGCGGCCCACATGTATTCGGGTGCGATGTGACCGGTGGCGTCGGCGAGATCGGGAGTAGGTTGCCATGGCGCGGCGACGATCGGGAAGCTGTTGGGATTGTCTAGCCCAGAGGGCTCTTTCAACCAGTCCGGAAAGATGCGGAGGCCATCGCCGACGGGGCGTGCAGGACCACAGACGAAGCAGTGCGGCAGGACGTGGTCTTCCACATTGCGGTAGCTGGCGGCGGCGACGGTGGCCGCATCGAGACCGGGTGATTGGACGTTGGGTGTTTCAAGCCAGACGGGTTTGAGCGACATGATGAGGATGCGCGTTGAAGCATCGTCGGTCATGATGTCGAGACCAGTATTCGTCGTATGCGCGCGAAGCGTCTGCTCCAGCGGGACAGGTGCGCGCAGGGTGACTTCAACGGCGTCAGCTGACGGTAAAAGCTGCGCGGCAAGACCGGCGGAATAGCCGCCGTTGCCGGAATCGTAGGGGCCGTTGAAGCGTTTCAGAATGCGGAGCGTCTCGGTCATGGGCCGAGTTTAGCGGCTACTGGCCCAGCATGGCCAGCGCCACGACGCCGCTAGTTCTGGTCGTGATGATGGCCGTTGCCGTCCCGATGCCATTTGTCATCGCGGATCGAGCAGTGATGATGACCATCCCGGTCATAGTATTTGTGCAACCCGAAAGCGCAGTCGCCGTCGAGATACTCAAGGTCGCTGTAAAGCGAGAGGGCCGTGCCGAAGAGCGCCAGTTCATCCGTGGTGCAGCCGCCGAGAGCTGGCGCTGCGGCGAGCGCGGCCAATGTCAGACGGATTTTCATCAATCGTCCCCCGTGACGCAGAAGCGTCGGGCGGAGCATGATGCATCGATTTTTGGAAAGCGAGAGGCGAGGCGCGCCCTGCGTATCACTTTCTGTCTAGTCGTCGCGCCGCCCGTCCCGGTAACCGTCGCGATAGCCATCGACATAGTCGTCGCCGCGGCCATCATGATGGCCGCGGCGGTCATCGTAATACGGCATCACCATCGTCGCGCAGTAGGTGTATCCGCTGCCCAGCGGGTTGGGCTGGTAGCCGACCTGGGCGTAGGGATTTGCGGGGTAGGGCGAGTACCCGCCAACGGGGATCGTCGTGTCGACAAATTGGCGTTGCATGCCCATCGGGCAAGGTGCGTTGACCTGATAGTCGAGATCGGCGGCGGCCATGCTCAGGCCGTTCGCGAATGATTGCAGGTCTTCCGTTGCGCAGGCGGCAAGCGCCAGAAGCGGCGCCATCGTCAGTATGCGTTTCAAGATCAGCTCCCCAGCGTCCTAGTGAGAGTGAGCACCGAGTTCTGGGCAAAATCCAGACCAAGCCGAGGTGATTGCGAGAAATTTCCCGTGTCCGTCGACGTGCACGGCGCGAGGGAACGCAGCTTATTTCACGCCAGCGTCTTGCGCATTTCCGCGAGATGGAAGTCGCGTGTGGTTTCACCGGTGGATTCAGAGAAGGGGAAGGGCAGCGTTGCGCCTGTGAGCCGATAGCCGCGCCGTTCATACCATTCGATGAGGGCGGTCCGAACGTTGATCACGGTCATCACCATCTGATTGCACTTCCAGAGGTCCTGAACGCGCTTCTCAGCTTCGGCGATGAGGTTCTTGCCCAGGCCGCCGCCATGGGTCTCGGGGTCAATGGCGAACATCCCGAAATAGGCGGCGTTGATCTTTGTGTCTGGCTCGGGAGGCAGGCCTTGCAACAGGCAACAGCCCATCAGCTTGCCGTTGACCTCTGCTATCAGGAAACGGGTTTCCTCGCGCGCGATGAGACCTTCGATCTCCTCGTCGTTGGTACGCGGCCCCTTCAGAAGGTGCGCCTCCGATGTCCATTTGCCCGCGGCGTTTTCGCCCCGATAGGCGCGCTCGATCAGCGCAACGAGGGCGGGGGTGTCAGCCTTCTGGGCGTAGCGGTAGGTCGGTTCGGTCATGTCTGGCTCCATGTCTGGCTAATCCATGCCAGCGCGCACAGGTCAAGCGAGGTTTTGTGACCGGGGCGGGAGTTGCGGGGACGATGGCCGTGGCGCTTAATCGGTCCTTGCGTTGCGAAGGAGCCTGTCATGCGGATGTTCGTGCCTGCGGTAATGCTCGCCATTTGCCCAGCGGCAACTGCACAACAGCACCTTCCGCCTGATCCGATGTTCTGCAATCCGGAAAGCTATCCTCACGATGCGGTCGCGGCTGCGCCCTATTCACATCGCGTGGTGTTCGAGGACGAGCATGTCCGTGTGCTGGAGATCAATCTGCCGCCGCAGACGTCGGAGCCGATCCATATCCACGCGCTACCTAGCGTGATCATGGGTGAGACTGGCGGCAAAGGCGCGAAGTTCCGCTACACGCAGTACAAGATGGAAGGCGGGAAGTTCGTCGAAGTCGCGCACAACGATGTCGAGCCGACTGAAGGCTTCCGGACAGTCTGGACCGGGCCCGAGGGGCCACACGCGATCAGCAATATTGGTTCGACGCCCGTGAAGTTCATGCGGATCGAGACGAAGCCGGAGAGTTGCGCGCGCTAAGGCACGGGCGTGAACGTCTCGCCGGTGCCGGGCATGTAGACCGGGCCGAGCGGGCCGGTTGCACCTTTCAGGAATGTGACCTTGGTTTCGATCGTCAACGACTGGCGTACCGCCAGTGCTGCTTGCAGCGCGGCGTAGTCGGGGCCGTCGCCACCCATCGCGGCCGCGTCACGTGTTGCGGCCCAGTGTTCGAGGCTGGCGTAGCGGGTCGTCAGATAAACTTCGTCGTAGTCAGGTGAGGCGGATTTCCCATCCGGCGGCGGGATCACTTCCCACATGCCGACGATGCGAGCGCCGATCTTCTCGAAGAACGGCCAGATGCCCTTGCGCGACGCTTCGAGGAATTGCGGGTACCCACCCTTCTTGATCTTCCAGTAGCGGATGGTGACGATCTCTTCTCCCGGCTGCGCTGTGAGGTTGCGAACAGGCCCGCGGCTGGCGGCGGCGTCGCGATTCATCTGCGTGGGATTGTTGTTCGGTGGGAGTTGCGACGCTGGCGACGAAAGCGGCTGCATTTGCGGTGTCGCGCAGGCGGTTAGCGCAAGGCATGCAGCGGCCATGGCGAGACGCATCAAAACCTTCACAACGAAACTCCCGTGACTTCCGAACTTTTGATTGGCATCGATGCGCGGCGAAGAACCAACACCAACTCCTCAACTTCAAAATACGCGAGATTCCATCGGGGGTCACTTGCGTGTGGCACGGGGGTATGCTGCCGTGATGATGGGTAATGGGGAATGACAACATGGCACAAAGAGCGCCCGAGTTTTCATTAGCGTTGACGCACGTCTTCAAAGGCGTCGCGCGTTTCACCAAAGCAAAAGTGGCGTCGCAGCGCGATGATCTGGAGAATCAGAAAGCGGACGATAGCCGTCGCAGAACCCAGATTCTGCAGAAGCTTTACAACGATCACGCCACCGAAATGGCGGAGCTGGGCAACGAGTTTGCATATCGCGGAACGTTACCACCTGACGGGTGGGTCAATGATCGGCTGACTTCGCTTGGCGAACGCTGGCGCGTCCACAATGTCGATGGCTTCCGATGTGAGATCTACGACGCGATGTCGTAGAGTAAGAGAATCAGCGGACGAGCATTTCGTCGCCGATCACGTCTGGTGAAACCGTCGGCAAATCATTCCTGGCGTGCCCACGTAGTGAGCCAATAATATTCTCTGCTTGGTAACGACGGGCGCCCATACGGATCCTCGCGCTATTGCACTGCAATAGACAACGCAAAAATCGCACGGGGGATGCGTTTGTCGGGCCGCTTGCGATGTTCACAAAGGCTAGTGCCCTGAAAAGTACACGATGTTGTTGGTTCGCGCGCGCTTGCGCTCTTGTGATTTCATCACATCTTTCACGAGATACACTCTATCAACGCGACCTTAATTGCGTGCCCGTAGACTTTATAATCCTGCATTTGAGACCGGTCCTCCCGTATGAATCTGATCGACGGCATCAAGAGTGACTGGATCTACATGACCGGCTTTCGCCGGATCATTGGCGCGATCGGCAAGTTCGACCCCGAGGAAGAGTACACTGTCGCGGACGCGATCGAAGAAGCGGTCGATGATCACGGCGACAGGATCTTCATCTCCTTCGAGGGGAAGGAAATCAGCTACGCCGAGTTCGACAAGCGCGCGAATCAGTTTGCGCATTGGGGGCAGGCGATTGGTCTGCGCAAAGGCGATTGCGTTGCGCTGTTCATGGAGAACCGGCCCGACTACATCGCTTTCTGGGCGGGCATGGCAAAGATCGCGGTCAAGACCGCGCTGATCAACTACAACCTCACGGGCGCTGGCCTGTCGCATTGCGTGAAGATCACCAATGCACGGGCAATCGTGATGAACCCGGAGCTGGCAGGACAGTTCGAAGCCGCGCGTGAGCAAACGCCGCTCGACATCGGCGCGTTCGTCCTGGGCGGGCCAGTTGATGGCCTCACGCAAATCGATGACGCGGTCGACAAATCCTGGACCGAACGCCCGAACCGCTCCGTGCGCGCTGGCGTGAAGGGCGGGGAAGTTGCGCTTTATATTTACACGTCGGGAACGACGGGTCTGCCAAAGGCTGCGAAGATTTCGGGCGTCCGCGCACGAGGTCTGATGAGGGTGTTCAAGGATGCCACCGAAGCGAATGCCAATGATCGCATTCTGCTAACGCTCCCGCTTTATCACGCAACCGGCGGCATGTGCGGCGTCGGGACAGCGCTCAACGCCGGCGCTTGCCTGATCCTCCGTCGCAAATTCTCCGCCTCGCACTTCTGGGAAGAGGCGATCGCCAATGACGCGACGATGCTCGTCTACATTGGCGAACTTGGCCGCTATCTGATGAACCAACCTGTGAGCGCGCTTGAGAAGCGGCACAAGATCAAGAAGGGCTTCGGCAATGGCCTGCGCGCAGACGTGTGGGCTCAGTTCGTCGAGCGAACGGGCATCCACCACCTCGTCGAGTTCTATGGCTCGACCGAAGGCAATGTGAACTTCTTCAACCTGGATGGTAAGATTGGCGCGGTTGGCCGCATCCCGCGTCTGCTGCGCTCGCGCTTGCCGGCCCGCATTCTGAAATTCGATGTCGAGACCGAGCAGCCGGTGCGTGGACCCGATGGGTTATGCATCGAGGCGGCGCCGGACGAGCCGGGCGAGGCGGTCGGTCCGATCACGCACGAACCGCGTCAGCGCTTCGATGGCTACAATGACGAGGCGCAATCGAAGAAGAAGCTGTTGCGTGATGTGTTTGTCAAAGGCGATCTGTGGTTCCGCACGGGCGACCTGATGAAGATGGACAAGGATGGCTACATCTACTTCGTCGATCGCGTCGGCGACACATTCCGCTGGAAAGGCGAGAACGTCTCGACCAGTGAAGTGGAGATCGCCTGCTCATCCATGTCGGGCGTGAAGCACGCCATCGTTTATGGAGTGGCAGTACCGGGCCATGACGGGCGGGCGGGCATGGCGGCCATCACGCCGCAAGAGGGCATCGATCTTAAAGGCTTGTACGCGCACCTGGCGGCTCAACTGCCGGCTTATGCACGCCCGATCTTCCTGCGGCTGCAGGGCGAGGTCGAAACTACGGGTACTCTCAAATATCGCAAAGTCGACCTGGTGACCGAAAACTTCGACCCGTCCAAAACCAGCGACCCGCTCTACGTCGTCGATGTCGAGCAAGGAACATACGTGCCGATTGATGCGGCGATGTTCACTGAGATCATGGGTGGATCTCACCGCTTTTAGGCCCCGCTCTTTCGGGGTGAGGTCGTCATCAGATCAGGACCAGAGGTCGCCGAGCATGAGTTGCTCGATGAAGCTCGGGCCGATCGGATAGCAGTAGCTCGTATTGTTGGCCCAATCATCCAGTCGCGTGATGAGCGTCTGGACGGATGGGCCGATGCGGACGCCGGCAGCTTTGACGCGCGTCGCGAGATCGCGCAGCTGCGCTTCCTCGAGATCGACGTTCTGGCGTGCCTTTGCTTCCGCGAGACGCCAGCCCGCTGCATCCCAGCTCAGCGCAATTGCCGCCGCCGTATCGGCGCGCCATGCATAGACCGCCATGCGTCCATCCGCGATCCGCACCGTATGGTCTGCGAGGCAATTCTGGAACTCAAGTGCGAGCGCCTCGAGCTGCTTGCGGCTGGTAACGCGCGTGAACGGAGCGCCCAGGACCGGCGCTGCATCCGCGGTACGGAAAGCGTCGGGCGTGAGATCTTCAACTGCGCGCGTGAACACAGCGCGAGTGTCGCCCCCGGCCGCCCAGCGGCGTGCGATCCGCCCGGCGTCGTATGGGCGACGCATACGCGTCGCAAGCTGGAAGGCGCGACCGAGATCGCTTGCGGCTGCGCTGGTCGGCACGGCCCGAACAATTGCGGCGCAACGCAGAGCTGGCGGCAGGTTCGCGATCGGATCAAAGTAGGCAGGGCGCACCAGATCAAGATGGCGCAGGACTTCATTGGCCATTGGTTCGGCCAGAAGGTGAAGGAATACTCCGTAGTCATCTACACGCCACAGCGTCTCACCGGCTTTCGTCAATGCGCGCATAAGCCCTTGAGCGTGCTCGCCCGCCAGCGTCTCCGCGACAACGGCATCGCGCTGATACTCGACCAGGCGACGCAGTTCTGCCGGACCGATCTGACGCTGTGCCAGGCCGGCCAGCGCGATCGCTGCTGCATGACGGCGGGCTGCGGGGAGGGCGAAGAACTCCGCGTGGGGCGCCGGCCAGACCTGGGCGACCGCATCGGCGAACTCGCCGGCGATGAATGCCAGAAGCGGCGTAGCGGTTCGCGCGCGTGCGGGCGTCCGCATGAATATTTGCGCGGTCATGACCGCGTCTCCTCTCGAAATGCGCCCGCGTATTCGCCGAAAGGCGAAGCATCAGGCGCGACTCCACGCGCGCGGAATTGCGCAGTGTGGCGTCAGTTGCTTTTCGAGGTCAGACGCTACCGAGCGAAAGCGCGGGAGGCCGACCGGCCCCCAGGCATGGGGGCGAACTGAATAGGTTCAGTCGCCTCATCGAGCGATTGCTCCATTGATGTGCGGGAGAATGTCCCCCGACCTGCGACCGTGTGGCGCAAGATTCTGGCGGGAATTGGGCGGCCAAAGAAACTGGTCCAGATAATCGTCAGCGGGCTCGTTGAATCGTTCGTGGAACGCGGTGCTGAATCTGCAATAAGATCGCCCGTGGCTGGTAAGTCCTTGCCGTGGTGAAGCAGAACCGGTGCGTATCCTGGTGACGCGGTTTCCGATGGCACAGTAGGCTCGCGCCAGCGTATCTTAGGGGGTAGGGGTAAGCGATGACCCCTATCTATCGCCCAGAAAAAGCGCTGCTCGAACTCGATGGCCGATTTCATTCGCCCGTCGATCCGGCGGATTTTCCGCGGCACACGATCCGCTGGCGTAACCAGCGGTGGGCTGAACAGGTGGGGCTCACCGCTCTCAGCGACGCGGAATGGATCGAACACTTCGGCAAGTTCACGCCGCTTGAAGGTTCGCTACCCAAGCCTCTGGCGCAGGCTTATCACGGTCATCAGTTCCAGGTTTACAATCCGCAGATTGGCGACGGCCGTGGCTTCACCTTCGCTCAGCTCCGTGACGGGCGGGGTCGTCTGCTCGATTTCGGCACCAAGGGTTCTGGTCAGACTCCATGGTCGCGCACCGGCGATGGGCGCCTGACGCTGAAAGGTGGGGTTCGTGAGATCATGGCGTCGTCGATGCTGGAAGCGCTCGGCGTGAATACGTCCAAGACCTTCTCGCTGATCGAGACGGGCGAGCAACTGGCTCGTCACGACGAACCTTCGCCAACCCGATCATCGGTACTGGTGCGCCTGTCCCATAGTCATGTCCGCTTCGGCACATTCCAACGTCAGGCCTATGCAGGTGACGCCGACGCGATCGGCAAACTCGTTGAGTACTGCATTCGCCACTATCACCCGAGAGCTGCCGGCGGAGACATGGCGGCATCTGCAGCCGGTCTGTTGCGTGAAGTCGTAAGCGCGACGGCCGATCTAGCTGCGTCATGGATGTCAGCGGGCTTCGTCCACGGCGTCCTCAACACGGACAATATGGTCGTGACGGGTGAAAGCTTCGACTACGGCCCGTGGCGCTTCCTGCCGTATTCCGATCCCAGCTTCACCGCCGCTTACTTCGATGAACAGGGGCTCTATGCCTTTGGACGCCAGCCATCGGCCGCGCTGTGGAACCTGAGCCAGCTCGCGTCATGTTTGACGCTCGTGGCGGAGGTTCCGGCGCTGGAAAATGAGCTGGAGCAATTTGAAGGCCTCTATCGTGAAGCTTTCCGAAAGCGGATGCTGGGCGTCCTGGGTCTCAAACCCAGCGACGAGGAGCAGGATCTGGCTCTTCTCAAATCCTTGTTCGCCTGGATGAACGAGACGCGCGCGTCCTGGCCGCAAGTGTTTTTCGACTGGTTCGGCGGCCCGGCCAGCGAGGGAAGGGCTGCAGGCAGCCCTCTCTCAAAACTCTACGCCGCGTCGGCATTCGAAGCGGTCCGGGGAGCCTTGTTGGGCCACCAGCCCGAACGTCCGGAACGTCTGTCTCACACCTATTTTAAAGCTGCCGAGCCACCGAACCTGGTTATCGAGGCTGTCGAAGACCTTTGGGCTCACATAGCTGAACGGGATGACTGGGAACCGTTCCGCCGACACATGGCGCGTATCGAACAAGCTCGGGAAGCTCTTAACATAATTGGTTAAGCTAAAAATTCCCAATAGCTGCGGGCAGTTTTGTCTTCCTGACGCGGGAAAATCGCTTCCAACCTACAAGTTTGTTAACCGTTATGACGCGAGATGGCGGCTGGTATTCGCTAGTATCGGTCGCCGGTCCATGACGTCCGCACCTCTGCCATTGGGTTCGTCGTCATCTCCCGAGGTGATCGAGAAGTCATTTGCAGCCGCCACCGAGCATTTTCTCAATTCTGTCTCCGAAGCTTTCGCGCTGATCGATCAGGATGGCCGTGTCGTTCGCGCCAACATCGCATATCGCCGTCTGACTGGCCCGGCAGGTGGGGCGCACGACGCCTCGATCCTTTCCTATCTCGAGAATGAGCGCCGTGAATCGGTGCGCGAGACGCTTCGTAATCTCAACGAGAAGACGTCGACGCGTTCGCTTCAGATGCGCTTCAAGATTGGCCGCGATCTCAAGCTGATTGATGCCGAACTCTCCTGGCTTGGCCCCGCCGGGCTCATCTCTTTCGTTGGCCGTGATGTGACGCGCCAGGACACGCTGGAGCGGGAGCGCCTGGAGACGGCAACGGCCCGCGATGCCGTTGAGCAGGTTGGGGACATCGGCCACTGGCGCGCGGGCCGGGATTTCAAACTTCAATGTTCGCCCGGCACTTCGCGAATCCTGGGGCTGGACCCTGCGGCCCCGCCGCTAGTGATGACTGACTTCGTCGAGATGATTCATCCCGAAGATCGCAGCGCGGTCACCGCCGCAGCGCGCGATGCATTCGAGAAGCGCAAACCTGTTCGTCAGACATTCCGCATGCGCCGCGCCGATGGCACGACGCGCATGATTCAGGTTGCTGGATCGCCGTCGATCGACGATCGCGGCCAGATCGAAGCCATGCACGGCGTGGTGGTCGACAAGTCCGATGGCCATGCAGCGTTGCAGGCAGCGATGATGTCGGACTCGACTGTTCGCCGCTTTCTCCAGGCCGCGCCTCTGCCCGTGTGCATGTACGACACGGAAATGCGCGTTCTGATGGCCAGCGACGCCTGGATGGCGGAACGCCACAAGAAGGAAGAGGATGTGCTCGGCCGGTCGATGTACGACCTGATGCCGTGGATGCCCGAGAAGTGGCGCACCATTCACCGCCAGGTCATGCGCGGTGAATCGCTTAGCCACGAGCGCGACCCGTTCGAGAGCCGCAGTGGCAAGCTTGGCTGGCTGAAATGGTCGGCTGCGCCATGGCGAGACGGCAATGGGGACGTTGGCGGCATTGTTGTGATGCACGAAGACGTTACGTCATTCGTTGTCGCGCAGCACGAAGTCGAGTCATCCAAGGAACGCATGTCGTTCGGGATGAGCATTACGCAGATGATGATCTGGGAACTCGATTTCGAGATGCGCCAGACCTATCTCGAAGGCGACTGGAAGCACTTCTTCCCGCAACGTCCGACTTTCGATTCACTGACCGGCCGCGATAGCTGGATACATGCGTCCGACCGCGAGATGCTGGGAAACAAGTGGCGAGCGCACCTCGCCGGCGGCCCGCCTTACACCGCTGAGTATCGCGTACAGCTCGCAGACAATCGCGAGATATGGCATGCGGCGTCCATCCGTATTCTCAAGACCGTGAAAGGCTCGCCTGCGCGCGCTTTCGCCGTCATCCAGGACATTACGGCTCGCAAGCAGATCGAGCTCAAGGCCATGGAAGCTGAACAGCGCGCGCTTGTCGCCGCCGCCGCCAAGTCGGACTTCCTGTCGAACATGAGCCACGAGATCCGCACGCCGCTGAACGGTGTTCTGGCCGTCTCGGAAGTTCTCGCACGCACGCATCTCGATGAACGTCAGGGTGAGATGGTACGCCTGATCTCGACGTCTGGCCGCACCCTGCTGCGTGTGATGGATGATCTCGTCGAGTTCTCGCGTCTCGAAGGCGACGAGATCCAGTTCGATGTTCGGCCGTTTGAACTCGAGGAAGCGCTACGCAATACGTGTGAGGCCGCCCGCACGCGCGCCGAAGCCAAGGGCTTGCGCTTTGATGCCTTCATCTCCGCCAGCTGCGATGGCGTGTTCCGCGGCGATCCGGTGCGGATCGGCCAGGTACTTGGCAACCTTCTCAACAATGCAGTCAAGTTCACTGAAGAAGGCGGCATTACCGTGGCCGCTACGGTGGAAGATCTGCTTGGCGGCGAGACCCAGTTGCGTCTGACTGTCACCGACTCTGGAGTTGGCTTTGCGCCCGAGTTAGCAGACCGGATCTTCGAGCGTTTCGAGCAGGCTGATATTTCAACTTCGCGCCGGTTCGGCGGCCTGGGCCTCGGGCTGTCGATCGTCAAGCGTCTGGTCGAGATGATGAATGGCCGCGTGTCCGCTCAATCGAAGGAAGGCGAGGGTTCGACGTTCGAGGTCACATGCCCGATCTCGCGCGATCGTATCGCTGCCCTGGGCGCCATGACGGCGGTCGCGGTAGAAGATTTCGACACAGAGACGAGCATCGAAAACCTGCGTCTGCTGGTCGCCGAAGACAATCCGATGAACCGCCGAGTGGTTGAGCTACTGCTCGCGCAGTCGGGCCTGCAGATCACCTTTGCTGAAAATGGCAAGGAAGCTCTCGAAAAGTTCTCGACGGGGCGCTTTGATCTCGTGCTGATGGACCTCCAGATGCCGATCATGGGTGGTCTTGCCGCCATGCGCGCTATCCGCGCATGGGAGAAGGACAACGGCCGTCCGGCAACGCCGATGCTTGCTGTATCTGCCAATGCGACGGACGAGCATGTGCTCGAGGCCAAGGAAGCCGGCGCTGACGACCATGTCGCCAAGCCAATCGTGCGTGAAGTTCTGTTCGAGGCGATTGCGCGCTATGCCAAACCGACCCGCTCAGATGTCTCCGCCCGACTGGACGATGGCGATTTTGATCTCGACGATTTGGATATCGCGGTCTGAGGCATAGTCAGCCTGGGCCAACTATTCCGGAGATACATGCCGGAAGAATTCGCCGAGCGAACCCGGCGCATAGACGCCGAACATGATCAGGCCGAGCACCATCACATGCAGCGCAGTAATCAGCGCAGTGATGGTGACGAAGCCCGGCTTGTAGGTCTTGTGACGCAGTATGTGCTGCGCCAGCAGGCCGCCGACGATCCCGAACGTCAGATCAAGCAGGTGAAGTCGCCGCTCAGGCTCACGCCACTGGCGCTTTTCAGCGGCACGCTTGTCGGCCTGGTAAAACAGGAAGGAGGCAATGCCCGCGATGACGTAAAGTAGCCCAACCCAGAACGGCAGTATCCGCATCATCAGTCCGTTGGCGAGCAGGATGATGATAACCGCCGCGGCAATCACGCGGATCGAGATATTCAACATGCCGGGTTTGGCGCGCTCGCGTTCCTTCACCGGCACTGGCTGAGGGGGCGGCGCAGGCGCAGTGCGCGTAGCCGACGCAGCGGGTTTAGACGGAGGAGGCGATCCGTGATTGACGACGTTCAGCGCCACTGAGCGGCCGCCTGAACCTTCACCAATGTCATATGACAGAATATCGCCGGGCTTTGGTCGGTCGACGCTTTTGCCGATCGACTTCATGTGGACATAAAGCTTCGCCCCGCCGGGGCGCTGGATAAATCCAAAGCCCCTTGCGTCGTGCCAGTCCGCTAGTGTTCCACGTTCACGCGCCACGGTAGTTCGATAGCGCTATTTGTTAGCCCTATTCTTAACGAGATCGTCGACGACGGCCGGATCGGCCAGTGTTGATGTGTCGCCAAGGTTGGCGAAATCGTTTTCCGCTATCTTGCGAAGGATGCGGCGCATGATTTTTCCCGAGCGTGTCTTGGGCAAACCGGGAGCAAACTGAATGACATCAGGCGATGCAATCGGCCCGATTTCCTTGCGAACGTGCGTGATCAGCTCTTTCTTGAGATCATCGCTTGGGGCTTCTCCGGCCATCAGCGACACATAGGCGTAGATGCCTTGGCCCTTGATGTTGTGCGGGTAACCCACGACAGCTGCCTCGGCTACTTTTGGATGCGCAACGAGTGCGCTTTCAACTTCGGCAGTGCCAAGGCGATGGCCCGATACGTTGATGACGTCGTCAACGCGGCCTGTGATCCAGTAGTAGCCGTCCTCGTCGCGACGGCACCCATCGCCCGTGAAGTACTTGCCGGGATAGGTGCGGAAATAGGTGTCTACGAAGCGCTGGTGATCGCCATAGACCGTACGCATCTGGCCGGGCCACGAATCCAGGATGCAGAGATTGCCGGCAGTCGCGCCTTCGAGAACCGTGCCCTTATCGTCGACCAGTTCAGGACGGATCGAGAAGAAGGGCTTGGCGGCTGAGCCTGGTTTCAGCGCGTGGGCGCCGGGCAGGGGCGTCATCAAGGTCGCGCCCGTTTCCGTCTGCCACCAAGTATCGACGATCGGACAACGCTTCTCGCCGACGACGCGATAATACCACTCCCAGGCTTCCGGATTGATCGGTTCGCCGACCGAACCGATGAGGCGCAGCGATTTGCGCGACGACGACGTCACGAATTCATCGCCCGCGCCCATCAACGCGCGCAGGGCAGTTGGGGCGGTGTAGAAGATCGATACCTTGTGCTTGTCGATCGTCTTCCAGAAACGAGAGGCATCCGGGTAGGTCGGAATGCCTTCGAACATCAGCGTCGTCGCGCCATTCGCGAGGGGGGCGTAGACGACGTAGGAGTGGCCAGTCACCCAGCCAACATCCGCCGTGCACCAGAAGACTTCGCCGGGCTTGTAGTCGAACACGATCTCATGGGTCATCGACGCCCAGACGAGATAGCCGCCTGTCGTGTGCAGCACGCCTTTTGGTTTGCCCGTCGAGCCTGACGTATAGAGGATAAACAGCGGGTCCTCCGCATTCATCTCTTCCGGCTCGCAATCGTCGGAGACGGTCTTGGCGAGGTCGTCATACCAATGGTCACGGCCATTGCTCATGTCGATCCTGCCGCCCGTGCGCTTCACGACGACGACAGATTTAACAGGCGACTTGGAGCCTAGCTTGTCGAGCGCGATGTCGATGTTGGCTTTCAGCGGGATCGGTTTGCCGCCGCGTATGCCTTCATCGGCGGTAATGATGCAGTTGGACTCGCAGTCTTCGATCCGTCCGGCCAGTGAATCCGGCGAGAAGCCACCGAACACGACTGAATGCACCGCGCCAATGCGCGCACACGCCAACATGGCGTACGCCGCTTCCGGGATCATCGGCATGTAGATAGTAACGCGGTCGCCTTTCTGGACGCCCTGTTCCTTCAGCACGTTAGCGAAGCGGCAAACGTGAGAATAGAGCTCGGCATAGGTGATGTTCTTCGAGACGGAAGGATCATCACCCTCGAACACCATGGCCGTGACGTCGGCCTTCTGTGGCAGGTGACGGTCAATGCAGTTGGCGGAGACGTTCAGCGTGCCGTCTTCAAACCATTTGACGTACAGGTCCTTGGGGTCGTTGGTCTTGGAGATGTCCCAGTTGACGTTCTTGACCTTGGTATAGGGGCGCATCCAGCTCAGCCGCTTGCCATGCTCGCGCCAGAACTTTTCCGGGTCGGCCACCGAAGCCGCGTACATCTCCTCGTACTTTTGGGCGTTCACCAGCGCCGTGGCGGCGAATTCCGGCGATACGGGATAGACGTGGGTTTCTGACATTCCGGGTTCCTCCAACAGGTGCGTCTAGCGCGCTTTCCCGATGTGATCGCTCAACTCCGGCTGTAGATGAAGGACGCCGACGATCAAAGGTGCTTTTTATTCCGTTGAGCCGTCTCAGTTCCGGGACACCGATCCCGCAGTTCATGCCGCACAGCGGCAAAGATCGCCTATGGCGCGCAGGCCTGCGGTCTGATGTGATGGCGCCGGAAAAGGAACGCGGGAAACGACTAGATGAGCACTGCAGCAGGTCACGAGCATTTCGACGTATTGATCGTCGGAGCCGGAATTTCTGGCGTTGGTGCTGCCTACCACCTGAAAACCGAGTTGCCGGGTTCCACCTTTGTCGCGCTGGAAACCCTGGACCAGTTCGGCGGCACGTGGGTCACGCACAAATATCCAGGTATCCGGTCGGACAGTGATCTCCATACCTTTGGCTACAGGTTCAAGCCGTGGGTCGGGGCGCCGATCGCGTCGGCGGCGGAAATCCTGAAATACATGGGCGAAGTCATCGACGAGAACGACCTCGCGAAGCACATCCGCTATGGCCACACGATCAAGCGCGCTGACTGGTCCAGCAAGGACAATCTCTGGACGCTTGAGGTGCTGCGCAAGTCGGACGGCAAGCTGCTGACGATGACGACCGGCTTCCTCTGGATGTGCCAGGGCTATTATCGGCACGACAAAGGCTACACGCCCGAATGGGCGGGCATGGACAGCTTCAAGGGCAGGATTATCCACCCGCAAACATGGCCAGCGGACCTCGACTACAAAGGCAAGAAAATGGTTGTCATCGGTTCGGGCGCGACAGCCGCCACGCTGGTGCCGAACATCGCCAAGGATGCGGAGCACGTAACCATGCTCCAACGCTCGCCGACCTATTTCATCCCAGGCCGTAACGCGATCGATATTGCCGAGCAACTGCGCGCCCTCCAGGTGGACGAGACGTGGATTCACGAGATCACGCGCCGCCAGATCCTCAAGACGCAGGACGAGTTCACGGCGCGCACTCGGACCGAACCAGAGGCTGTGAAGGCGGAGCTGCTGGCGGCGGTGAAGCTGTTCCTTGGTGAAAACTACGACATTGAAACGCACTTCACCCCGAAATACCGGCCCTGGCGCCAGCGCATCGCATTCATCCCTGACGGCGACCTGTTCAAAGGCATCGCCTCGGGCAAGGCGTCCGTCGTCACTGATGAAATCGAACGGTTCACGGAAAAGGGCATTCTGCTAAAATCCGGCAAGGAGCTTGAGGCGGATATCATCGTCACGGCGACCGGGTTTGACCTTCTGCCGCTCGGCGATATCGACTTCCACGTGAACGGCGCACCGCTCAAGTTTGCCGAAAGCGTCACCTATCGCGGCATGATGTTCACCGGCGTTCCGAACATGGCGTGGGTATTCGGCTATTTCCGCGCCAGCTGGACCCTGCGCGTCGACATCATGGCGGACTTCATCATCCGCTTGCTGAAGCACATGAAGCAGATCAGTGCGCAGCGGGTCGAAGTCGCGATCCCATCGAAACTCAAGGATATGAAACTCTCCACCTGGATAGACCCGGAGGACTTCAACCCGGGCTATGTCATGCGCGGCATGCACCTGCTTCCCCAACGCGGGGATTCGCGGGATTGGCAACACACGCAGGACTACTGGCACGAGAAAGACGAACTGCCGAAAATTGATCTTAACGGGGAAGAGTTCGTCTACGATCGCGTCAAGGTTGACGCCTGACGACCGACCTCGATGACCCGATCTGACGCACCTTGCGTTCATGATTAAGCGAGCGCCGCACTCCATCGAAAATTGCGGCGTTTCTGCCCTTGCGACAACGCGGGCTTAACCGTCGATGTTTACCGATATCCGGTATTCGAATTGCATATGCGTTAGGGCGTAGAGGCGGATCGCGGGGAGCGGCCGCCAGCCAAGAACAGCAAGGACGGCGTGATAAACGCCTGGCGAACATATGGCCAAAATCGGTTTCAGGGAGTGGTGGGCAGTCGGTCAGGCAATGACCTCGACAGAACTGCTCCGCTACGGCGCCGGCAACCGCTTCACGAGCCGGTTCGAGAAACGTTTCGGCGCCATGATTGGCTCCTCGCAGGTACTGGCTGTCACAAGCGGTACCGCCGCGCTGACCACTGCCTTGGCAGCAGCTGGTATTGGCCCTGGCGATGAAGTGCTCGTCCCGGCTTACACCTGGATGGCTACGGCAACCGCACCTGTCATGGTCGGCGCCGTACCCGTTCTTGTCGATATCGACGACACACTGACGATGGACCCGATCGACCTGGAGGCGAAGATCACGCCGTACACGAAGGCGATCATTCCGGTCCACATGGTCAACCTTCCGGCGAACATGGACGCGATCATGAAGATCGCGCGCAAGCACAACCTCATCGTCATAGAGGACGCCTGCCAGGCCGTGGGCGTCCGCTACAAGGACAGGTTCTGCGGCGCGATCGGCGACGCGGGCTGTTTCAGCTTCAACCCCGCCAAGAACATGAATATCGGCGAGGGTGGCGCTATCGCCACCAGTGACCCGAAACTGTTCCGCCGCGCGCTGAACTACCACGATCTCGGCGTCTGGGCCCGCAATCACAAACTCGATGACGCCGAGCCTATCTTCATCGGCCACAACTTCCGCGCCAACGAAATCCAGGGCGCCATGCTCAACGAGCAGCTGTCCAGGCTCCAGCCTATGCTGAACCGCATGAAAGTGCGCCGGAAGATCATTGCGGACGTGATAGAGCGCGAAGGCAACATCCGTATCGCACCCCACAACGACCCAGAGAATGCAGTCTCGTTGGCGGTTATTCTCGATACGGAAGAAGAAGCCATCGAGTTCGGCAAACGCCGTGGCGCTTTCCGCGTGTTCGACAACTCCAAGCACATCTATACCTACTGGCAGGCCATCATGGAGCGTCGGACCGCGCATCCGAAGATGAACCCCTGGGCATGGGCAAATCGCGACGTGAGCTATTCGGCCGAAAGCTGCGCGCGCTCGCTCGACATCCTGCGCCGCACTTGCCGCATTCGCCTCAGCGAAAATTTCCCGACGGTCCTCGCACACCGCAAGGCCGGCCGCCTGGCGCAGCCCCTCAGCACAGGCAAGCGCACCGCTGCGCCTACGGCCACAGTCGAACCGAAGCCGGTTATGGGTCAGGGCTCAGTTTTCGCAGAATAGCTGGGTCGCTTCGGCGCTTTAGCCGACGAACGCCTTCTCGATCACGAACTCGGCAGGGTGGGCGTTGGAGCCTTCCTTCAGCCCCGCCTTTTCCACCAGCGCCTTGATGTCGTTGATCATGTCCATCGAGCCGCAAACCATGACGCGGTCGACAGCCGGATCAAGCGGCGGCACTCCGAGATCAGCGAACAGGATGCCTTTCTCGATGCAGGTCGTGATGCGTTCCTGGTTGGGCCAGGGTTCACGCGTGACGGTGGTGTAGTGCACCAGCCGGCCGAAATGCTCGCCAACCAGCGGATCATCACGCAGGCTCTCGACCAACTCCTGTCCATATTTCAGTTCGCCGACTTCGCGGCAGGTATGTGTGACGATCACCTGCTCGAAGCGCTCATAGGTATCCGGGTCGCGGATCACCGAAGCGAAGGGGGCGAGCCCGGTACCGGTCGAGAAGCAATAAAGCCGTTTGCCCGGGGTGAGGGCGTCATGAACCAACGTGCCCACCGATTTGCGTCCCAGCAGCACCTTGTCGCCCGGTTTGATCAGCTGGAGCTTCGAGGTCAGGGGACCATCGGGAACCTTGATCGAGAAGAATTCCAGTTCCTCGTCCCATGAAGGGCTGGCGATCGAATAGGCGCGCAGCAGCGGTTTACCATTCGGGCCCTCAAGCCCGATCATCACGAACTCGCCCGAGCGGAAGCGGAAGGTCGACGGACGTGTGATCCGGAACGAGAACATCCGGTCGGTGTAGTGTTTGACCGACAGAACCGTTTCTTCGGTCGGGGCATTTGGCGATTTCGCAGGCTTTTCTGCGGGCTTGTCAGTGGCTTCCGTCATGGCGTCCTGGAGCTTGGGCGGAGGCCCCGTCCGGCCCCTTTTCGCGCCGGTTGGACCTAGGCGGTCAGGCGGGCAAATGCAACTAATGCCAATGTTTAGCACAGTCTTGGGCCTGAATTGGCAGGTCTCCTGCAGATGGCGGGTATTCGCCGCCATAATGTCGCCCGCCACGCCATTTTGATACCTAGGTGGACGGAAGACGCCTATGTTGGGCGCCTACTCTTTGACGGCCAGAGGATACGGGACATTTGCCACGTCTGCTGACCATCATGCTCGGGGCGATTGCTCTGATTGCAGCCGTTGTCGGAATCCGTTCCCTTATGGGGAACGGAGACTCAATCCGTGACGTCCAGGCCGACAAGATCCCCACCCTCGACAAGGCCTTGCCAGACGCCTCGCAGGGCCGCAACGGCATGCCTGTCGTGGTGATCCGTTCGCAGGCAGTCGAGCGGCCTCTTTTCCTGTCTATCGGGGGGCGCACCGAGGCGCGCATTCTCGATGTTAAGTCCGAATCCGCCGGCGCGGTTACCAGTGCGCCGGTCAGTGAAGGTACGCTGGTCGAGAAGGACGCGCTCCTGTGCGGTCTGGACGTCGACGGCGCCAGCGCGCGGGTCCGCGAAGCCGAAGCTGCCATGGCCGGCAAGAGGCAAGCCTACGAAGCCTCCGCCAAACTGGTCGAGAACGGCTGGGCTACACAGGGCCGCCTGACCTCGGCCAAGGCCGCCCTTGATGGCGCTCAGGCCTCGCTCGATGTGGCTCGCTCTGACCTTCGCAAGATGCAGGTACGCGCGCCTTTCCGCGGCGTGTTTGAAAAGCGCAACGCGGATGTTGGACAATTCCTGAACCCGGGCAGCTCATGCGGCGTGGTTGTGCAGTTAGATCCTATCGTGTTTGCGGCTCAGGCTACGGAAAAGCAGGCTGGCCAGATCCTGGTCGACGGCAGCGCCAAGGTCCGTCTTTCGGACGGCGCCGAGGTAGATGGCAAGGTCACCTACCTCGCGCGCGTTGCCGATGCTTCGACGCGCCAGTTCCGGGTTGAGGTGTCAGTGCCCAATCCGAAGAATGCCATTGCGGTTGGTCGTACGGCCGAGATCAAGGTCGAGACCGGCAAGGGCTATGCGCATCGCGTTAGCCCAGCTTTGCTTCTGCCCGATAGTCAGGGCCGTATTGGCGTGCGCTTCGTAGATGTGGGCGGTGTTGTCAGCTTCGTTCCGGCAGACATCATTGATGAGACGCCGGACGGTATCTGGGTCGCCGGCCTGCCGCGAAATGCGCTGCTGGTCGCCGAAGGTCAGGACAATGTGCAGGCGGGCCTGCGTGTCACGCCGAACGTCCGCGAAGACAGCAAGGTCGCCCCGTAAGGCTCACTCTTCGGGCTTTCCCTCAAATTGCTTCTCATAGCCCGGCGTGCGCGGCGCTGGTTTGTAACCTGATGCTACGTAGAGCTTCAGTTTCCGCTCACGCGTCGGTCCGAGTGGGACCGAGAGATACCCCAATGGTTCCGTTGAAGCGAAGTCCGCCCGGATCATCGGGCGGTCCGCCGGCGCGATGCTGGCGATCAGCAGGCGCGTGTCATCTCCGGGTTGAAGCATGCCTGCTTCCTCGGCGTGGCTGCGCGGGTGGCTGTCGTGCAGCCATGTGCGCAACGGAACGATCTGCATATTGCGGCTGTAATAGTCGAGCCCGTGCCAGAGCTCGCGGTCGTCCACCATGATCGCAGTTGCGCCGATTTCACGGGCCTTGGCGTCGAGCCCGGCGACCGTTTCTTCCCAGCCACGAACGCCCTTCATGCCGCTGGATACGCGCAGGGAATCCGCCAGCGCAGGCGAAAGCCAGAAAACAGTGAAGGCAATGCCGACCACCGCGTTCAGCACCACGCCTGCCTTCAGGAATGGCGACACCTTTACCCGGCTCGTTTCTGATCCGAACCCGCGATCGATCCATGACGCCAGCAGGACGCAGGCGGCGGGGTAGGCCGTCGCCGCCCAGTTGGCGTGGGCGCGCGACAGGATCTCTTGTCCCATGATCACCAGCAGCGGCGGCGCGATGAAGGCCAGCAGCCAAAGTTCGCGCGTGGTTGTCCACTTGTCCTTGCGGCCCAGGATCAGCGCGAACCCAGCTAGCAGCAGCAGCAGAGAAATCGGCCCGAACACCGCTGACTGGTCGCCCAAGTAGGTGAAGACGTGCAGCGGATTAAAGCCTGCCTCGCCAAGGTTTGCGTTGTCTGCGGTATGGCTGACGGTCGCGAAGTCATGCGCGAAGTTCCACCAGATGTTCGGTCCCCACACGACCAGCGAGGCTGCGACCAGAGCAGCGCCCGCAGGTGAGAGCATGGCCTTCCGCATGTCCTTGTCGAGAAGTGCAGCAAGTGCTGCGCCACCCCACAGATAGAGCGCCGCATACTTGCCGAGCATGGCGAGGCCGATCATCGCGCCGGCCAGGATTGCATCGCCCATCTTCGCGCTGTCCCTGAAGCGCCACAGGAAATAGACGGCTCCCGCCCAGGCCGGCAGCAGCACAGCATCTGTCGACATGATGGTCGATGACAACGTGATGCCGGGCATCAGCATGTAGAGCGCCGCAGCCCAGGCGCCTACGCGCGGGTTGAAGGCCTGTTTTCCCAGCAGGAACAGGAACATTGCCGCGATGCCGTGCAGGATAGGCGAGGGCAGGCGGATCGCCCACTCGCCATCGCCGAACACGGCGGTTGAGGCGGCGATGATCCATGCGATCAGCGGCGGTTTGGAGTAATAGCCAAAGTCCAGCGTACGCGACCAACGCCAGTACTGGGACTCATCGGGACCGATCTCCATCGGCGTGGCGATCACCACGATGACCCGCACCAGAACAAATGCTGCGATCACAAGCGCGGCGCAAAGCGTGGGGTTGCGGCGCCAGAGATTCGACAGGGCATTCATGCGGCAGATCCCGTGATCCTGCGGACGAGTCGTCCCTTTTAGCCCAATAAAAACAAAATGGGCCACCCTGGAGGGCGGCCCATTCGGTCGTTCAAGGTCGTTAGACTGGCTTAGAAGCCGTAGCGGAAGCTGATCGTGGCGGTACGCGGCGCGCCGATCTGTGCGAACGGCGTACCGAAGCCAGCCTGACCGACCGTCGAGGAGGTCTGGCTGCCGATGCTGCCGTAGTACTGTTTGTCGAAGATGTTCATGACGTTCAGCTGGATGGACGAGCCTTCGAAGCCGAAGTCATCGAGCGGGACGCGGAAGTCGACGTCCGTGACGGCGTAGGCTTCGACTTGCTGGTCGTTCACGTCCGTGACCCAACGATCGCCGACGAACTTGACCTGCACGCCCAGTTGAGCCCACGTTGCGAAGTCGTATTCGGCGCGAGCCGACCAGGTCCAATCCGGGGTCTCGGCGAGCTGCTTACCCTTGGTCGGGGCGAACGTCGTTGCTCCTAGCTGGATGTTGTCCATGACTTCGCTCTGGTTGTACGAAGCCGAACCGAACAGACGGAAGTTGTCAGCAGCTTCCCAGCCGATCGCCACGTCCACGCCAGACTGCTCGACTTCACCGACGTTGCGGTCGATGCTGATGCCGAGGTCTTGGTCGTAGGACTGGACGATGCGGTTCTGGAACTTCGTCGACCAGACGCTGGAGTTGAAGATGATGTCGCCGACCGAGTAGCGGTAGCCGATCTCGAAGGTCTGGCTGGTTTCCGGTTGCACGTTCGGGTTGCCGATCGAGCCGTCCGCAAGGCGGAACACGGTGTAGAGGTTGTCCGTGCGCGGTAGCGAGGTCGATTCGGCGTAGCTGCCGAACACTTGGCTGTCGCCGAACTTGTAGCTTGCGCCGACGTTCGGCAGCAGGTCGTCGAACTTCAGGGTCTTCGAGTACGGCGCGATGTACTGCGTCGTCGTCGAGCCAGCGAAGGTGACGTTGCCGTTGGCAAGCGTCGCGTTCGGTACTTCCGTCGTGCAGCGGACGCTGCTCGTGCGCTCTTGTGAGTAGCAGTACTGGTTCAGCTGACGCTCGAAGTTCGGGTTACGAACGCCGATGCTGACGTTCAGGTCGCGGTCCAGGAACCAGCCACGATATTCAAGGCTGAATTGGTTCAGGATGGCGACCGAGTAACGGTCACGGGTGCGGAGGAAGCTTTGGCCGTCGGCGGTGTTGATCTTGTCGCCGTTTCCGTCCTTGCCGCCGAAATTGCTGGCGTAGGTCAGGTCAGAGTTGATGAAGCTGTACTCGCCGGTTTGGCGGTGACGGCCGCGGTCGAGGGTGTAGGCGAAGCGCAGCATGTTGTCCGGGTTGATTTCCCAGATCAGCGATGACAGCACGCCCACGCGGCGGGTGTTGGTGTTCGACGGGCTCATGACGCGAACTTGGTCGTTGAGGTCGCCGTCGCCGTTGAGGTCAACGCCGTTCGTCGCGTTCGGAACCAGGTTGCCGAGCAGCTGACGGGTCAGCGTCGGGCAGGAGGCGGCTAAGTTGCCGTTCGTCGAGCCGTTGCAGCTTTCATAGACCAGTGAGTTTTGTCCGCCGCCGTTGGCCAGCGTGTACTGGAACGAGGGATCGAACGTGAAGGTCAGGTTGTCGCCGATCGAGAACTTCGACTGGCCGCGCAGGTTGCCCGTGTTCGACGGGT
Source organism: Hyphomonadaceae bacterium (assembly GCA_036733305.1). Classification (GTDB taxonomy): domain Bacteria; phylum Pseudomonadota; class Alphaproteobacteria; order Caulobacterales; family Hyphomonadaceae; genus UBA7672. The sequence continues at coordinate 20,599 of DAINAT010000010.1, read as the reverse complement.
TGATGCGGATACCGTAGTAGCTGGAGTTGGCGGACGGGTCGATGTCGATGTCGCCAGCAAAGCCAGTGCGCGTCGTGCTCGTGATCGGGGCGTAGTTGTTGTTGAAGTCGAAGCCCCAACCGCGCGGATCTGTCTCCACCGAAGGCAGCGACGCGATCGAGCCGTTGGCGTTGTAGGTTGCCAGGCTGGGGCCATTGTAAGAGTTGTTGCGGTTCTCGTTGTAGTGGCCGGCGAGGCTGATGAAGTCGCCATTGTCGCCGATCGGCTGGTATACCTTGAAGTTGTACTGTTCTTTCTTCAGGTTACCTGCGCCTTTGAACTTGTCGTAGGCTTGGTCGGAGTAAGCCACCCAGGCCTTGGTGCCCCACGGGGTGAACACGCCGGTATCTACGAACGCCATGTAGCGGCGGAAGGCGAAGTCGCCGAGCGCGCCCTGGACGAAGCCGCCGAATTCGTCAGCCGGCGTGCGGCTGGAGAAGGCGATCGTGCCGCCGGTCGATGCTGCGGTCGGGCTGTCGACGTCGGTCGAGCCGGTGTTGACCTGGGCTTTGGCGATCAGTTCGCCGTCAAGCAGCTGGTTGGTGTAGGTGGCGTAGTTGCCGGTGTCGTTCAGCGGCATGCCGTCGAAGGTGAGGGCGACGCGGTTGCCGTCGAAGCCGTGCAGGCGGATGTTGCCGCCGCTTGAGCCGTAGGGGTCGTTGTTTGTGAAGTTCAGGCCTGGCGTGACGATGTTCAGCGTTTGCAGGATGGTCTGACCCGGGGCCTGCTTGTCGATGAACTCCTGGTCGATGGTCGTGCGCGCTTTGGCGACCGTTTCAACCTGGATCGCGCCGCCGACATTGTCCGGACCGGATTGGCCAGTGATCACGACGTAATCCATCGTGCTCGACGCTGTGGACTGGGCGTGGGCGGCTACGGCCGCAAATGCGTTACCGACAAGCGCAGTCGTCGCCAGGAAGGCGAGCTTCTTCGTGATCATTTATGTAGACCCCTCATCAATCCAAAGTGGGTGGACGCCACTACGGCCCTATTCAGTGCGGTGCAGCATTTAGCACCCCAACGCGGGGGCTCATAAGAGTGCATCGAGACGGATTGGTGACAGCGGCGCCGGTTCGCCTTCCTGTGTATCGTCAAAGACACGCTCTTGCCACGAAACTGACCGACTTGACGCAGGGGGTGCGTCCGCCTGCCGCTGTTCGGGTGCGACGGGAGTACCTGTGGATGAGTTGTGGAAAATTTTACCCTGCTCACTGAGTCGCGCCGCTAGTTCTGCTTGTGCGCTGGTCCACAGGTGATAGAGCGCGTTGCGCAAAGTGCTGCGGCGCAATGCGTTTCTCTGTTTCGGATCATCCGACAGCTTGCCGGAGGGCCATTATGGGCGACACGATTCTTCACCCACCAGCTGAATGGGCGCCTCATAGCGCGATCTGGACGGCTTTTCCGGCCGACGAGGAGCTTTGGCTCGAGAATCTCGCGCCTGCGCAGGCTGAATTTGCCGGGATGGTGAAAGCCCTCGCGCAATCCGGTCCTGACGGCCGTCTCGGCGACAAGATGAAAGTGCTGGTGCACGGACCGACTGCCATGCTGTCGGCCGAGAAGCTGATCGGCGAACACGCCGAGCTGATCGACGCTCGTTATGGCGACATCTGGATACGTGACACGGGCCCGGTCTTCTATTCCAATGACTGCTGCGCATTGTTCACGTTCAACGGCTGGGGCGGCAAGTACGTCCTCGAGTACGACGACCAGGTCGGCGCGTTCATCGCGATCGAAGCCGGCGCAGACGCCACCCGTTGGGACCGCGTACTGGAAGGCGGCGCGGTCGATTGGGACGGTGAGGGCACCATCCTCACCACCAAGGAGTGCCTGCTCAATCCGAATCGTAACCCGCTGATGAGCGCAGCCGACGTCAAAACCATGCTGCACGACGCCCTCGGTTCGCGCACGACGATCTGGATCGACCGCGGCCTATTGAACGATCACACGGACGGCCACGTCGATAATATTGCGCGTTTCCTGTCTCCGGGCGTTGTCGCCTGCCAGTCGGCCGCCGATGCGGATGATCCCAACGCTGCGCGTCTCGACGAGATCGCGGCGCAGCTCGAGAACCAGCGCGACGCGCGGGGCCGCTTGCTCAAAGTCGTGCGCATTCCTTCGCCGGGACGCGTCGAGAATGAAGATGGCGACATCGTGCCCGCCAGTCACATGAACTTCCTGATCGGTAATTCCACGGTGGTTGTGCCCACCTATGGTACGCCAAGCGCCCAGCGCGCTGTAGAAGCGCTGAAGCCATACTTCCCCGGCCGGCATGTTGTAGGTCTGCCGTCACGCCATATCTTGAGCGGCGGCGGCTCGTTCCACTGCATCACGCAACAGCAGCCCGCCTGAGGAGGCTTTCATGGCCCGCAAGATCACGCTTGCCGTCCTGCAGTCTGCGCTGACGGACGATGCGAACACCAATATCGAGCGCATCAGCAAACTGGTGCGTGAAGCCGCCGCCAAGGGCGCGGACGTGATCCTTCCGTCCGAGCTGTTCGAAGGCCACTATTTCTGCACCTCGCAGGAAGAAGAGAGCTTCCAACGTGCCCACGCCTGGCGTGAAAGCCCCGCCGTGAAGGCGATGGCAAAGCTTGCTGCCGAACTAAACGTCGTGATCCCCGTCTCGATCTTCGAGAAGGCAGGACCCGCCTACTTCAACACAGTCGTCATGATCGACGCTGACGGCACGCTGATGGGCATTTACCGCAAGTCGCACATCCCCGACGGTCCAGGCTATCAGGAAAAGTACTACTTCCGCCCCGGCGATACCGGCTTCCGTGTCTGGAACACAAAGAAGGGTCGTATCGGCGTCGGCATCTGCTGGGACCAGTGGTATCCTGAAACCGCCCGCGCCATGGCGCTAATGGGCGCGGATGTATTGCTATACCCGACCGCCATCGGTTCCGAACCGCATGACTCGTCGCTCGACACTGCCGCTCGCTGGCGTCGCGCCATGCTTGGCCACGCGGTGTCAAACGTCACGCCCGTCGCCGCCGCGAACCGCGTCGGTACGGAGAACGGTCAGGTCTTCTACGGCACGTCGTTCATTTCCGATCACACCGGCGAAATTCTCGGCGATCTCGATCGCAAGGAAGAAGGTGTTGTTGTCGCCACCATCGATATGGATGGCGTCGATCGCGCACGCGCCGCATGGGGCTTCTTCCGCGACCGTCGCACGGATCTTTACGGCCCGTTGGTTGGTGCGTTGAGTGAGAAGGGCTGAACCAGCCCATGACCCGCGCGCTTGTCTTCGACTCGGGCGTCGGCGGACTTACCATTGCAAGCGAATTGCGCCGGGCCGCAGCCGACTGGGTCGTGGACTACGCCGCAGATAGCGGATTCTTTCCCTACGGCGTCAAAACCGATGAGGAACTGCGTGAGCGCCTGCCACGCCTCTGCGCGCGGCTTGTCGAGGTTGCGAAGCCCGATGTGCTGGTCATTGCCTGCAACACTGCCTCGACCCTTTCCCTCGCGGATATCCGCGCGCAGGTGAGCGTGCCAGTCGTCGGCACGGTGCCGGCCATCAAGCCCGCGGCCGAGCAGACCAGGACCGGCGTCATCGGCATTCTGGCGACGCCAGGCACGGTCCGCCGCGCCTATCTCGACGAACTCGAACATCAGTTCGCGCGGGGCGTCACCGTTATTCGCCGTGGTACGGCCGGCCTTGTCGACATAGCCGAGCGAGCCGTTCGCGGGCAGGGCATTGATCAGGAACAGGTCACCTATGCGGTGAAACCGATGTTCGATCCGCCCAACGGCCCCAGCATCGACATCGTCGTGTTGGCCTGCACGCACTTCCCGCTGATCCGCGACGCCATTGCCGCTGCGTGCCCGGCGGGCGTGCGCTTGATCGACACAGGCGAGGCCGTTGCACGCCAGGCGATGCGCGTAGCGCCGCAGACGCCACGTCCTCCGGGGGCGCCCATCGCTTATGTAACGGGCGGCGCCGCGAACCGGGCAGCCATGGCGCCCGCATTTACCCGGTTCGGCTATGACGTGATCGAAGTGATTGACGTCTAGGCTGGTCTGCCGCCCAATCGCGACGAAGGGATTCAAGCCGATGGCGACTTCGCGCGTAGAACCGAAACTGATCAACGTCGCCTTGCAGGGCGGCGGAGCTCACGGCGCCTTCTCCTGGGGCGTGCTCGATCGCCTGCTTGAAGATCCACGTGTCGATATCGAAGCGATAACCGGCGCGTCTGCTGGCGCGATGAACGCAGTTGCGCTTGCCGCTGGCTATCACGCCGGCGATCGCGATGAAGCGCGCGTGAGCCTGCGCAAATTCTGGGAGGGGGTCCTCAACGAGGCTCGCAACAGCCCGCTGCGCCGCTCTCCCATCGAAGTCATGATGGGCGGCTGGGGCCTCGATTCGTCGCCCCTCTACGTGATGTTTGATCTCGTAACCCGCCTTGCGAGCCCGTACGATCTCAACCCATTTAATATCAATCCGCTCAAGGACCTCGTCGCGAAGCTGGTCGATTTCGATCATCTGCGCAAATCGAAGGTGAAGGTTTTCATCTCCGCCACCAATGTCGAAACCGGCCGCGCTCAGGTCTGGGACAAGAAGCAGATCACTGCCGATCACCTCATGGCATCGGCCTGCCTGCCGTGGCTGTTTCAGGCCGTTGAGATTGACGGCGTCCCCTATTGGGATGGAGGCTTTTCAGGCAACCCGCCCCTGTGGCCATTGTTCGAGAGTTGCGCGTCGGACGATGTGGTCCTGGTGCAGATCAATCCGGTCCGTCGTCCAGGCGCGCCCAAGACCGCACGCGATATCATCAATCGGGTCAACGAGATCACGTTCAACGCGCCTCTGCTGCGTGACCTCCGGTCGGTCGATTTCGTGGCGCGTCTCATTGAGGCGGGACGCCTTGAGGGAACCGGTTACCGCCGCATGCTGATGCATGCCATCGCCGACGAAAAAGCCCTGTCGGAACTGGGGGCGTCGTCGAAGCTGAATGTTGAACCTGAGTTTATCGAGATGCTGTTTTCCCGCGGGCGCGAAGCGGCTGAAAACTGGCTGCAGTCGAGTGTCCGGCACCTCGGAAACCGTTCAACAATCAATGTCCGCAAACTTTTTCAGGGAGAAGACGATGCTCTGGACGGCGGCCAACTGAAGCCGCCGCGGAAGCGTCCCCAAGCCTCCGATTAACCGCGGCTGCTAGTTCTGTTGGTGGAACGCTCAGTAGCCGAAATCATGTTGATGCCGGTGTTGCCTGCGCGATCGAAGGTGCGCTCGAGCGGGGCAGCCCAAACCCTCTAACTACAGGAACTCCAGCTGCTTCGGATCGCCGCCATTCCAGGCGCGCTGAATCTCAGCTGATAGGAACAGGCCGCCCAACGCCACGACCGACAGCCCTTCGTGTTGCGCGCGCTCCTTCGCGATTCGCGCAGCCTCGGTTGTATCTGCAGCCACAACCACATCGCTCGCGTGCTTGCGGAAGATACCTTCAAATAAAGCTACATCAGCGCCGGCCTTGTGCGCGCGGGTGAGAATGAAGTGATCGAACCGCGCCGCCACTGCCTCCGCAATGCCTGCGACTTCCTTTGAGCCTGAAACGCCGAATACCACGAGCGTCTTCTCGCGTGGACTGAACTCAAGGAAGGTGCGCGTCACGGCTTCCAGCGCCTTTGGTGTGTGGCCCACATCGATCCAGAGATCCGGCGCCATCGCCACCTTTTCCAGTCGACCCGGCCAGCGTGTGCGGCCTAGTGCTGTCAGCATGGCGAAGTGGCGCTCGGCATTGTCTTCAGGTCGCAGGCCAAGCCATGCTTCAGCGGCGCGCAGGCCGGTGACGGCATTGTCGACCTGGTGCTGACCGGCGAGACGCAGGCGGACAGGAAAATCCGCTTCGGGCGGTGCGGCTGTGAAGCCATAAGTGAACCGCGCGCCCTTGGGTGTGTTGACGACCGGACCAACGCGGCGGCTGGCGAGAGCAGGCAGTGTGGCCTTGCCGGAGAGGCTGGCGTAGGCGGCGACCCGGATGGCGAGGCCTTCGTTGATCGACGGCGACAGGATCACAATGCCGCCTGGCGCCACTGCATCGGTCTTGTCGTAGGCAATGAGTTCCTCGGTCGCGCCAAGCAGTTCGGTGTGTTCAAGCTCGATCGAGGTCAGCGCAGAAATGCTGGCGCATACGCAGCGCACCGGATCATAACGACCGCCGATGCCAGCCTCCCACACGATCGCGTCGGGCTTTGTCTCTTGGAACCACAGGATCGCCACAAGGAACAGGAATTCGAACGATCCCATGCGGTCGCCGGCTGGCAGCGCGTTCGCGAAGGCCAGGACAGTTTGTGCGTGACGATCAAAGTCCGCCTGCGGGATCATGTCGTCGCCGATCATGAAGCGCTCACGCACGTCGAACAGGTGAGGCGAGGTGAAACACCCCACGCGCATCCCCGCCGCCTCAATGGCCGACGTGATAAAGCGCGCGGTTGATCCCTTGCCGTTCGTGCCAGTCACAGCAATGGAACGGCGCGCGAGTGCGGGCCGGTCGATCCGGTGGGCCTGAAGGAAACGCTCGACGCGGTGTAGGCCAATGCCGTCGCCGAACTTGGGGAGGCCAAACATCAGCTTCTCGTGTTTCCCGTACTCAGGCACTCGTTCAGCATTCTTGTCCAGATGCGTCGCACCAAATCCATCCGCCCGGCATTCTCCAGTGTCTTGAGGCCCGGATTGCCGTTCGCCTCGATGACCACCAGGTCTGAATAGTCTCCCGCCACCGACAGATCGAACAGATCGACCGCGCCAATTCGCAATCCAAGCGCTTTCACCGCCCGCACCGCAAGCGCTCCCAGTACCGCCGGCACATTCTCGGACACGCGCTCCACATTGCCTGCAGCGCTCAGATTGCGGCGTCCCATCAGTGTCACGCGCTCACCCGCCGCCGGCACGCGTGCCTGTTGTTCGCCCAGCACTGATGCGGGCAGGGCAGATACACCCTCGGCCGTCACGCGCTCATTCAATGCCTCCAGCAGGTCACCGAGACTTGCCCGACCATCTCCGACCAGCGCCGGCTCCGACTTGGTCGAATGGAAAACCGGTTCGTCATCCTGCACCAGCACACGATGCTCGGCGCCACGCAACATTGGCTCAATCAGGAACGCCTCGAAGTCCAAGGCTACACGCGAGATGTAATCTTTGAGTGCCGTCTCATTGCGCACGATTTCCGCGAATGTCCCACGCGATCCAAGGTTCGGCTTGCAGAACACCGGATAGCCTAGCGCGCCGGCGAACGTCGCCGCATCGGCTGCTTCACGCCCCGGCCCGCGCAAGGCTGCTCTGCGGGTCTGCGCAAAGAACAGTCCACCGGGGATCACTGGAATGCCGCGCGATATCAGCACAGCCTTCGTGTGCGCCTTGTCGCGCGAGATGGTGTAGGCCGCCGCGCTGTTCACCGGGTAAGTGCAGACATTGCCGCCGCCACCCAGCACAAAGCGCTCGCCCTTCGAAATCCGGAAAAGATAGCCGGCGCCCTGATCGAGATCTTCAAACGCTGCGCCGATCGCTTCGGCGGCGTCCTTGGCATAGCGGGTTGAATCCGGCAGCGGCATCGCCGCGCTCTAGCAGTCCGCCGCCTTCAGGAAAACCGGATTGTTGCCGTGTTTACCAAAGCCTCACGCGCTCTTTAGGCGGGAGATACATCGCATCACCGGGACCGATCCCAAACGCGGTGTACCAGGCGTCCATATTCCGCACGACGCCATTTACCCGATAGCGGTTCGGCGCATGAGGATCACCATCCAGCATTGCCCGCGCCAGCTCTTCCCGAACCTTGCCACGATATGAGCGCGCATAGGCAATGAAGAACCGCTGATCGCCCGTCAGCCCGCCCACCACCGGCGAAGGCTTGCCCCCCAGCGACAAGTGATAAGCCGCATAGGCAATCTCCACGCCGGCCAGATCGCCGATATTCTCGCCCAGCGTCCCTAGCCCGTTCACACAGACAGTCGCCCACGGACAATACGCATCGTATTGCTCGACCAGCTCCTCCGATTTCTCCCGGAAACGAGCATCCGTTTCCGCCGTCCACCAGTTGCGCGTGCGCCCGGTAGCGTCGAACTGCCGCCCCCGGTCGTCGAAACCATGGCTCATTTCGTGGCCAATCACGGCGCCGATCCCGCCATAGTTCGCCGCCGGATCACCCTCCGGATCGAAATAGGGCGGCTGCAGGATGCCCGCCGGCATGGTGAAGGTGTTGGCCAGCGGATTGTAGAAAGCATTCACAACGTGCGCCGGCGTCGGCCAACGCTCGCGATCCACCGCGCGATGCATGTCTTCTCGCTGCTCGTCCCACACATACTCGAAGCCCGAATAGATGTTCTCGAACAGCTTGCCGCTTTCGATCTTCAACCCGGAATAATCTTTCCACGTATCCGGATGGCCAATTTGCGACTTCAACGCTTGCAGCTTGGCGAGCGCAGCGGCTCGCGTGTCCTTGTCCATCCAGTCGAGCGCTTCCAGTCGCGTCGCGAAAGCTTTGCGGATGTTGTCGACGACCGCATTTATGTCGGCCTTGTAGTTCGCCGGGAAGTGCTTCGCCACATACAGCTCACCGACGCCTTCGCCGAGATAGTTGTTCACGATGCCGACCGCCCACTGCCACCGTTGCGGCCTCTCTTCCAGGCCCGTCAGCCGCTTCGAGAAGAACGCGAAATAGCTGTCAGCGAAAGCTTTCGGCAGGTACTCGCTCATCATGTCGGTGAAGTGAAACTCCATCCAGAGCTTCCAATCGTCGAGCGACTCCTTCGGCACCAGCTTCACCAGGTCCGCCACCGCCGTCTGGTCTGTCACCACGAAACGATCAGCTTGGGTAAAGCCTGCAGATTTGAGGAACAGATCCCACCTGAATTCCGGCGCATACTTCTTGAGGTCGCTGAATGACATGGAGCGCAGCGCGTCTTCGGCGCTGATCGACCGGTCCTCGTCGGTATGCGCCAGCGCAATCTTGCGTTCGAGGTTGAAGATCCGCAGCGCGCCGTCTTCCGGGTTCGCCTTCCCGATCAACCGCAGCACGTTGATGACGTGCACGCGATACGCCAGCCGCGTTGATTCATCCTCGATCCCGGCCGAGATGTAATAGCCGCGATGCGGTATCCCTAGCCCCGCTTGCGACAACCATACGGCATTCGAATCCGGATCTGCCGGGCTAGGCGCCACGCTGATGCCGATCGGCGAGTTGTATCCGATCACGCCCATCAGGCTGACGAGATCATCGCGAGTTTTGATGGCGCGAATGCGGTCCAGAAAAGGCTGCAGCGGCGCAATCCCGCGCGCCTCGATCGTCGCCTCATTCATAGCGGAGCTATACATGTCGGCGATCTTGCGTTGGAGCGTACCCGCCGCAGCCTTTGAAGCTGTGAACCCCTCGATCATCGTCCGCACGTCCGCGTCGGCTTTCTCCGTCAGCTCTTCGGCCATGCCGATGGACAACTTGTCCGGCGGCATCTGATACGACGACAGCCAGTCACTATTCACATAGTTGTAGAAGTCCTGCCCCGCCGCAGTCTTGTCCGTGTCTGCTGGTTCATTCGACTTCAGCCGCGGCGGCCGCGGCAGCAGCTGATCCTGCTCCGGCAGCAGCTGCGCCACGTCGGACGAGGGGCGCGAAGAGGCATTCTCGCTGACGGGCGGCGCGCTGCAACCAGCGAGCACTATCGAAGCGGCGATAGTCGCCGTGATCAGGCGGTTGAGCAGGCTAGCTGCCAAAAGCAATCCTCGCGCGTTTCGTCCCGAGTCTTGCGCACGGTCTCGCGAAGTCAAGCATGCAACTCTGTCCAGAAGAGAGGGAGACGTCGAACGGAAAAGCCCGCGGCTGTTTCCAGCCGCGGGCTCCTCAATCACAAGCGTTAAGTGGGGTAGGCGCCTACCAGATGCGTACGCGCTTATCCGGCGCGATATACTCCTTGTCGCCTTCCTTGACGTCGAAGGCGGTGTACCAGGCGTCGATGTTGCGCTCGGGGATCGAGCCGCGCGCAGCGCCCGGCGCATGCGGGTCGGTCCGCATCTGGTTCACGAGAGCATCATCACGGATCACCGTGCGCCACACTTGCGCATGCGCCATGAAGAAGCGCTGGTCGCCCGTGAAGCCGTCGATCACCGGAGCTTCCTTGCCGCCCAGCGATAGATGGTAGGCGGTGTAGGCCATCTCCAGGCCGCCAAGGTCGCCGATATTCTCGCCCATGGTGAAGTCACCTTTCACGCACTGGCCTTCAAGCGGGCAGAACGCATCGTACTGCGCGCCGAACTTGGTGGTCGCTTCCTTGAATTTGGCGCGCGTTTCCGGCGTCCACCAGTTCCGGATCTTGCCCATCTCGTCGTATTCCGAACCCTGATCATCGAAGCCATGGCCCATCTCGTGACCGATCACCGCGCCGATGGCACCGTAGTTGATTGCCGGATCAGCGTTTGCATCGAAGAAAGGCGGCTGCAGAATGCCGGCCGGGAAAGTGATCTGGTTCTTGGAGGGATCATAGTAGGCATTCACCGTCTGCGGGTTCATGCCCCACTCGGTACGGTCCACCGGCTCGCCCAGGCGCTTCACCTCGCGGTCCCATTCAAACTTGCGGCCGTTGCGCACGTTCTCGAACAGCTTGCCTGCCTCGACCGTGTAGGCCGAGTAGTCGCGCCACTTCACTGGATAGCCTACGCGCGGATCGAAGGTTGAAAGCTTCTTCTCAGCTTCCGCGCGGGTGGCTTCATCCATCCATGTCAGTGTCTTCAGGCGCTCGCCCATCGCCTTGTTCAGGTTGGCGATCAGCTCATCCATTTTTGCTTTGGACTCGGGCGGGAAGTATTTGGCGACGTAGAGTTCGCCAACGCCTTCACCGATCAGGCCGTCGAGCAGTTGCATGCCGCGCTTCCAGCGGTCGCGCTGCGATTCTTGTCCGGCCAGCGCCTTGCGGTAGAAAGCGAAGTTCGCATCGTCGAACGCTTTCGGCAGCGTCGTCGCGGAATCGTTCGCGATATGGAAGGCGAGGTACTTCTTCCAGGTGTCAACGGACTGCGTATCCAGCAGCTTCGCGCCATCGCGCAGCGCCGTCGTCTCGTTGACGACGAAGTTCTGTTGCGCGCCGAGGCCAAGACCCTCCAGCATCACATCCCATTCGACGGCGGGAATCATTTTCTTGAGGCCCGCACGGTCGACCGGGTTGTTGGTCGCCTGCACGTCGCGCTGTTTCTCCGGCGCCCAGTGAACAGTCGCCAGCTTGGTTTCAAGCGCGATCACAGCGTCAGCCGACTTTGCAGCATCCGCGTCGCCGATCAGTTCGAGGATCTTCGTGACATAGGCTTTGTAAGCCGTGCGATAGCCAACGAAGCGTTCGCCCTTGTCGAGGTAGAAGTCGCGGTTCGGCATGCCGAGGCCAGTTTGCGTCACATTCACCGTGTACTTGGTCGGGTCGACAGGGTCGGGTGAGATGTAGATGCCGATCGGGCCGGAATAGTTGATGTTGCCCATCAGTTTGACGATATCGGTCTTCGTCTTTGCAGCCGCGATGGCGTCCAGATCAGCCTTCAGAGGCTCGATACCGCGCGCTTCGACCGCTGCTTCGTCCATCCAGGAATTGTACAGGTCGAGCACTTTGGCCTGCACAGTGCCTGCGGCCGGCGTCGTCTTGGTCAGCTCTTCCAGGATCGTCCGGACATCCGATTCAGACTTGTCGCGCAGCACGTCGAACGTGCCAAAGCGCGTCTTGTCGGCCGGAATCTTGAACGTCGAGAGCCATGTGCCGTTCACGTATTTGTAGAAATCGTCGCCCGGCTTCACCGCCTTGTCGATCGCGGCCGTGTCGAGGCCGAACGCGCCGATCGCAGCTTTCGGCGCTTCCGCGACAGGTGTCGGCGCAGGTGTTTCGGGGGAACAGGCAGCAAGGAGAGCAGCCGCCGAAGCAGCTAGAAGCAGTTTCATTCTCATGAGGTCACCTCTGGGGTCGTGTGTGCGCCGGTCGCAGCAATGGCGGCAACGATTTCCCTAGCTCGCATCGATTGTCAATAAATTCGAAGCGGGGAATCTCCGGTACGGCTGCTTTCGTCACGGAAAAGCGCTACGAATCAAGTCGATCGCCGCACCTCAGGACAAAATGACAGACCCCGCCATCACCCGGTCCGCAGCTGCTCCCGCCCACACCGTCAAAAGTGGCCGTGCCCGTGATTTCCTGACGATCGGTGGCACGGCCATAGGCGTCCTCCTGTTGCTCGCCCTGATCGGACAGACGGGGTGGGTAGCGGCGCTGACAGGCTCCCTCGTCATCGCGCTGGTCTGTTTCGGCTGGTATCACGGCACGGTCGATTCCGCCGCCGATGTAGAAGCCGCCAAACAGGATGATCTTGCCGCTGAAGCGCGCCGCAAGGTCGAAACCGAACGACGTTTTCGCATAGAGCTGATCGAGGCGCTGCCCGAGATCGCCATGTACATCGACAGCCAGGGCAAGGTCGAAGGGGCCAATCCCGCGGCGCGCAAGGAATTCCGTTTCGCAGCCAACGGGCCTCTGCTCACCGCCATCGTCCGGCGTCCTGAACTCCTCGCCGCCGTCGACACGGCTCGTCGTACGAAGGAGGCTCAGAGCTTCGAGATCGTCCAGCGCGACCAGACCGATCGCCATTTCGCCTGCGTGGCGTCTCCGCTTGGTCTCGGCGTCCTTCTCACGTTGCACGACTTCACCGACATCAAGCGCATGGAACTCGCCCGTGTCGACTTCCTCGCCAATGCCAGCCATGAACTCCGCACGCCGCTCACATCCCTGTCGGGTTTCATCGAAACGATCCGCGGTCCTGCGCGCGACGATCCGGAAGCGCGCGATCGCTTCCTTGAAATCATGCAAGGGCAGGCCGATCGCATGCGTCGCCTGATCAGCGACCTTCTTTCGTTGTCGCGTATTGAGCTGGTCGAGCATCGCCCGCCGGAGGGCCGGGCAGATATTGTCTCCATCGTCACGGAAGTGCGCGAAGCCGTAGCGCCAGTCGCCAGCGCGCGCGGCGTAGAGCTGCGGATCACCGGGGGCGAGGCGCCGGTCGTTGTCACCGGCGTGCGCGATGAACTAACCCAGGTCGTGCAGAATTTGATCGACAACGCGATCAAGTATTCCGAGCCTGGCGACGTGGTCGATATCGAAATCTCATCCGGCGTTGCTGCCGGTGACGCTTCTCGTCTCGCAGGGCGCCGTTGGGAAGAAGCTGGCCGCATGTCGATCACCTCGGCCCCTGCCGCCAGCAACGCCCGCAGCTTTGCCGTGCTCCGCGTCAGCGATGCCGGCCCCGGTATCGAACGCCAGTACCTGCCGCGCCTGTCGGAACGCTTCTACCGCGTCGATCAAGGGCGTGGTCTCAAGCCTGGCACGGGTCTCGGCCTCGCCATCGTGAAGCATGTGGTCCAGCGCCATCGCGGCGAACTGCTGGTTGAAAGTGAGCCGGGTCGCGGCTCAGCCTTCGGCGTCGTGCTGCCCCAGAACGCGTAACCTCAAAAGAAAACGCCGGCCATGAGGAGAACCTCATAGCCGGCGCTGTCGTCGCGCTCTCTCCAGAGCCTAGTATTTCAGCGTCAGCGACACCGAGTAGTTGGCGCCCGTCTGCGTGTAGGCGTCGAGCAGCGGGTTGACCGTCAGGTACTGCGCACCACTGGCCGGCGGGAATGGCGCCACATAGGCGGAGACGCCACGCACGTCGCTCCACATCCAGTACTTCGCATCAAGCAGATTGAAGGCGCCTGCACGAACCGTCGCGAAGTCCGTCACGTTCCAATAGGCTGTCAGGTCGAGCGTGAAGAAGGCCGGCGTTTCGAACAGGTTGTCGTTCGGCGACGCGTTGATGTTCTGGGCGATCTTGTCGCCCTCTTTCGGGCCGACATAGGTGCCGATCAGCTGGCCGCCGAACAGCTTGCCCGGATCGTCGAACGTCAGGCCGGCAACGATCTTGTACGGATCGATGCTTTGGCGCGGCGTGGTCGAACCCGGCAGCTTGTCGTCGCCTTCGGTGTACGATGCCGCGGCGCGCACGCCGAAGCCATTGTCCCAGTAAGCGTTCAGCTTGGCTTCAATGCCGTCGACCTTCACGGCCGCAACGTTGACGTACTGGTACACGGCAGGGTTTACCACCGTGCCGGCGCCAGCCACCATCTCCTGCGAGATGAAGTCCTTGTAGTCGGCCGAGAACGCGACCAGCTCACCAGCCCACACGCCGCCAAGCGCATTGATGTTGCGCAGGCGCGCACCGATCTCGGTCGACTTGCTGGATTCCGGCTTCAGGTCCGGGTTCGCGATCGAGGTGTAGCCCTGTGCGATGTTGGAGAACGAGTTGTTCACCTGGCTCGGCTCAGGCGATTTGTAGCCTTCGCCATAGTTGGCGAAGAGGCCGAACCAGTCTTGCGGCCAAGCGACAACGCCGATTTTCGGCGAAACCTTGCTGCCGTCGGAAGGCTTGGTCTGCACAGCCGTCGGGTAGATCGAATCCGGTTTCGGCGTGAGCTCGTACGAGTCGTAGCGCAGAGCAGGGTGAACGGTGATCTTGCCGTCCATGAACGAGATCTGATCCTGCAGGAAGACGCCGGTCAGTTTGTATTCGGTAACCGGGAAGGCGCGCGTCGGGAATACGTCGGGCGGTGTCGGAACGGTGCCGCCACGAATACCAGCCTGTTCCGTTTCCGAGTAGTCAGCGCCCGCGATGATGCGGTGAGCAGACCAGCCGGCATCGAAGCCTGCAACCGCCTGGGCGCTCGCACCCCAGACCGAGTTGTCGAACAGGTTGTCGCGCGTACGGTCGACCAGCACGGTGCGGTCTTCATACGTGAACTGGCGCGTCTTGCTCTTCTGTGAGTACAGGTTCCACTTGGCGGTCTGGAAGAAGCCGTCGCCGAAATCCATCTCGTGGTCGAAGCTGTAGCGCTGACGGTTGGTGCTGTCCGCGCCGAGAACCTTCGACACGGTCGCCGAACGGCCCGAGAGCACGTCGCCAGCCATCGAGTTCTCGTTCGACTCGTAGGTGAAGCGGAAACGATGCATGTCGCCCGGCGCCCACACGATCTTGCCGAGAATGGCGTCCGATTCGAAGTCCATCGGGTTCGGGGCGGTGCGCGTCGAGTTGAGCGCGAAGTTCGTGCCCTTGTTGTGAGCCTCTTCGCCGTCGCGGCGCGTGTAGGACACCATGGCCGACCAGTCGCCGAACACGGTGGCGCCGATCACGCTGTTGGCCCAGCTCTCGTCAGCCGACGAGTAGGCTGACCGCGCACGCACGCCAAAGCTGCGACCGTCCTGAACCATGTCGTCCGGATCGCGCGTGATGAAGCTCACCGCGCCCGCAACGCCGTCTGAACCGTACAGGGCTGATGCTGGGCCACGCAGGATCTCAGCCGATTTCAGCAGGTCCATATCGACATAGTCGCCACGACCGTTTGCCGTCGGGCCAAATGCGTAGGCGTCCGGAACGCGGATGCCGTCGACCTGAATCAGCACGCGGTTGCCTTCAAGGCCGCGGATCGAGAAGCCGGAGTTGCGGTCACGTCCGGTCGCCCCGAGGGCTGCACCGAAACGCTGCGTCGAGGAGCGCACCGAAACGCCCGGCTCGAAGCGGACGAGGTCCTTGATGTCGGTGACGAGTTCGTCCTCGATCGTCTTGGCGGTGATCACCGACACCGTGGCCGGCACTTCGTCGACACGCTGTTCGACGCGCGTCGCGGTGACCGTCACCTGGTCGCGCTCATTGCGCTGCTGTTCGTCGGCCGCCACGGGCGCCGGACCCGATTGGGCAAAGGCTGCGCCGGCGCCGAGCGTCAGAGCAACCGTCGAGAAGACCGTACCGGCCATCAGACGAAAACGCATTTAGTATCCCTTCAAATCCCGCAAATGCATTGCATTTGCATTCGAAAACCTCGCCCGCCCGAGATGGCGGACGTTGTGAAAAACGTCAGCCCGTTACGGCTGGACTTCGAGCGTGAGAGACGTGGTGTAGCTGCGGATTGGTGTGGCAGCGCCCTTCGGCGCGTCTGCCGACATCCGCGTCCAGATCAGGTAGACGCCCGGCTTGTCGAACGTCGCCTTGATCGTTCCGTCGGCGCCTGACTTCAGTTCTTTGCGGTACGCGGGTTCTTCGTACGCGCCGCCTTCGCGCCAGACTTCAACCATCTGGTTGGCGACCGGCTTGCCGTTCAGCAGCACACGGAATTCGAAACCTGTATCAAGATAAACGTCGTTCGGATGCGTCACCGGCTTCAGAGCGAGCGCGCCGATCGCGGCTTCCACCGGAGCCTTTGTCGGCTCGCCACGGGTCACATACACGTCGGCAACCGTTGCAGTCTGGCTCTGGCGTGTCTGTGTCCCAGCGGGGATCTCGCGGCCCGGCGCAAACGGCGTCCATACGCCGTCGACCAGGATCTGCGGGCCTACGCGCCCCAGACGCTCGCCCGTCGATAGCCGATAGGTACCATTCGCCTTGGTAGCCGCTTCAAGGATCGTCACCTGCGTGAACGGCTGCACCGTGTCGAACTTCAGCGGTTTGCCGTCCGGACCGATGACCGTCCAGGCTTCCGACTTCACCGCCACGCTCGGGTTCGGGAAGTCTTCCGTGAACGAGGATTGCACCGTCACGATGTCAGCATTCGCCGTCGTGAAGAAGTTCGGCTTCAGGTAGGACGTGTCCGCATTTGCCGGAACGCCGGAAGCGAGCGCCGCCAGCATCAGCGAGGCCGTCGCATATCCCCATTTCGCAGCAGGGCGGATCATCTCGGTCCCCATGAAAGAAGCTCGAATCGGACCCCGTCCCCGAAAGCCCCAGGAGCTTGTCCGTTCCCCGCTGAGTATGCTTGGTGCAAATAGTTCGCAAGTGCATAAAAGACGCACTTGAAAGGCATTCGCATCGAGAGTAGCCGCTTGTGATGGTTCCCGGACTCTCCGGGAAGCGATCCAGGAACTCAATCATGCTGCTGACTCGCCGCTCTTCGTTGGTCGCTCTTGTTGGGGCAGGGGTCGCCTCGCTGGCCGCCTGTGCCGGCGCTCCCCAGACCGCAGCCAGCAGCGAAGCCTACCAGCACGACCATTCGATCGGTGTCCTGGTCATGGCGCACGGCGGCGGCGCCGTCTGGAATGCCGAGGTCGAGACGATGCTCGCTCCGCTCGCCAAGGATTACCCGCTTGAGCTCGCCTTTGGCATGGCCGAAGCCGCGAGCCTCGAAGGCGCGGTGAAGAAGCTCGAAGCACGCGGCGTCGACCGCATCGCTATCGTTCGCCTCTTCATCAGCGGCGAGAGCTTCCTCGACCGCACCGAACAGATTCTCGGTCTCGCCCCCGGCGCCGATCCCAAGCCCGCGCCCGCGGCCCACGATGCGCATGACGCGCACGCCGGCCACGGCGCGCCTGCCGCGGCTCATGCTGATATGGGCCACGATATGGCCCTCTGGCGCATCGAGACCAAATCATCCTTCGCGATCAGCAAGGAAGGCCTCGCCGACGCTCCTGAAATGGGCGCTGTCCTTGTCGAGCGTGCCCGCGCCCTCTCCACTGATCCGAAGAACGAGAGCATCCTCATCCTCGCTCATGGCCCAGGCGATGACGCTGAAGACCAGCGCTGGCTCAAGATGATCGACCAGCGCGCCGAAGCTGTCCGTCGCGTCGCGCCGTTCAAGGCTGTCCGCGCTGAAACGCTGCGCGAAGACTGGCCGGAAAAGCGCGTCGTCTCTGAAGCCCGCATCCGCGCTTTCGTGGAAGCAGGTTCCAAGGATGGCGGCCGTGTAATCGTGATACCCTATCGCGTCGCAGGCTTCGGTCCGTACGCAGGCGTCCTCAAGGGGCTCACCTATACTGCAGACTCCAAGGGCCTCCTGCCGAGCACCGAGGTTGAGCACTGGGTGCGCCGTCAGGTGAAGGAACTCGCCATCAAGGGCGAGTTCCGCAAGCCGCAACAAGCCTGATCTGAAGAAGAGTCCGAGATGACAATGTCGATGTTCAAAGGCGTCGCCAAAGCCGCTGTCGTGCTCAGCGCCGCCTTCCTGGCCTTCGGTTGCGCAACCACTGAGGGTTCAGCGCCTGTCGGCGGTTCGATCGCGTCGATGCCCGCTGCCGAGAAAGCGAAGTTCGAGCAGGATCGCAAAGCCATCCTCGCCATGGCCGGCGACTACTACGTTACCTTCGATTTCCGCGAGACCGTCTCGCTGACCCCCGGCTACGAACTCAAGAAGCCGAAAGTCTCGGGCGCAGATGAAATCGTCCGCCTTGTCGAAGACCGTGGCGACTTCATCAGCCTCCAGCACATCCTCGTCATGAAGATGGGCGGCAAGCCCATCGTCACAAAGCACTGGCGTCAGGACTGGCAGTACCAGCCTGCCAACGTCCTCACCTTCATTGGCGGCAATGCCTGGGAGATGCGCCCTGTCTCCGCCACTGAGCGCGCCGGCAAGTGGTCGCAGAACGTCTATCAGGTCGAAGACTCGCCGCGCTACGGCGCCGTCGGCGCCTGGACGCACGACAACGGCGTCTCGCAATGGACCCCGCCCGCCGAAATGCGCCCGCTGCCGCGCCGCGACCAGACCACGCGCAAGGATTACGACGCCGTCCTGGCTGTGAACCGCCACACCATCACGCCGTTCGGTTGGGTACAGGAAGAGGAGAACTCCAAGCTCGTTCTTCGCGGCGACCATCATGTGCTCGTCCGCGAGATCGGTGTAAATTCCTACAAGCGTGTCGATCCGCTCCCGAAAGATGGCGATGACTACTGGAACGCCACCAAGGAGTTCTGGTCGTACATCCGCAAGGACTGGGACGCGCTCGAAGCCAAAGGCCCGTTTGGCCTGACAGTGCAGGGCGAGCCCGAGCCGCTCTACATCCCGCTTCTCACGCTCGCCGACGACATCCAGTCCAGCAAGATCACCACCCAAGCCGCAGTCGTCGAAGCGAAGAAGGTCCTGGCCCAGTTCACCACCACGAATATCGGTACGCTGGCGGAACGGATCACGAAGGCAACAACGCCCGCCGCGGGCTATGCCGAGCCGGCTGCTGCGACGAAATAACTCCGCGAACGGCGTAATTCAGAATACAGAGCACGGCTTTGCTTCGCAGGGCCGTGCTTTTTGTTTCGGCGCAACACCGTTGCGCCCATCGCACCAGCCCAAGGTTCGCAATGTCGGCGCGCCTCCGGCGCATTGTGTGACGTTACGGACACGCTCGCTTATTTGCGGCCGCGGATCGCTTTGCTTGATCCCGCTCAAACCTACGTCACCCGGAACGCTCGACCAGATGAGCGGGCCGATTTGCGCTGCGAGGCAGCGTGCATCGGCACAAACTTAAGCGGAGGACCTCCCCAGTGCGCCTGAACCGTCTTTACGGATCGATCTCGTTTTTCGCCATCGCATCATCGCTGATTATTGCGCCAGCCATTGCGCAGGAAACGCCGCCTGCCACAGCCGCTGGAACAGAAGCGAGTACGGTCCGGGACGTCGTCATCATCACCGCGACCAAGCGCGAAGAGAACCTGCAGGACGTGCCCGTCGTGGTCACCGCGATCGGCCAGCAGCTGCTTCAGGATGCCGGCATCGAAAACATCAAGGATCTCCAGATCCTCACACCGGGCCTCACCGTGACGTCGACCTCGTCTGAAGCCTCCACCACCGCGCGCATTCGCGGCGTCGGTACGGTCGGCGACAATATCGGCCTCGAATCGTCCGTGCTCGTGAACGTCGATGGGGTCTATCGCCCGCGCAACGGCGTCGGCTTCGGCGATCTCGGTGAACTTCAGCGTATCGAAGTGCTGAAGGGGCCGCAGGGCACGCTGTTCGGCAAGAACGCTTCTGCTGGCGTGATCAACATCATCACCTCCGCGCCGACCTATGATTTCGGCGTCGGCACGGAACTCACCGCCGGTAATTACGGCGCCTTCGGCGGTTCGCTCTTCATCAATTCGCCGATCATCGAAGACGTGCTCGCCGGCAACATCTACATGTCCAAGCGCCAGCGCGACGGCTTCTACGATGTTTCCACCGGCCCTGGCCCGCGCACGGAGAAGGAAGACAATGATCTTGCCTATTTCACCACGCGGGGCCAGCTGCTCGCAGAGCCGACGCCGAACCTCACCGCACGCCTGATCCTCGACTACACCGAGCGCGATGAAAACTGCTGCGCAGCTACACAGTTGTTCGTGGGGCAGGCGGTCAACTCGCGCGCAAACCTGATCAACGCTACGCGCCCCGGTTCGATCGACACCGTTGCGACGCCATTCGATCGTCAAGCTCGTTCCAACCGCTCGACCCGTCAGGACGTCATCGATCAGGGGGTCTCGCTCCAGCTCGACTACGATCTCAACGATGCGGTCGCGCTCACCTCAATCACGGCTATGCGCAACTGGCGATCGGTCAACGGTCAGGATACAGATTTCACCTCGGCCGATCTCGTCTATCGTCCGGCGGATGGCTCCAATTCATCCGAGTTCGAGCAGATTTCGCAGGAGATCCGCGCAGCGGGCGAGGCGGGGCCGCTCACTTGGCTCGTCGGCGGCTTCTACTCGCACGAGGATGTCACCTCGCATTCCGCTCTGCTTAGCGGCACGGATTTCTACAACTACTTCGCGCTGCGCGTTCTCGGC
>DAINAT010000009.1:0-57043 GCA_036733305.1 Hyphomonadaceae bacterium | reverse complement strand
CGCCGCCTGCGACAGCAGCTAGCCGCCATTCACCGCCAAATCTGCGATACCCCGCGCCAGCGGGAATGCGAACCCGTGCCAAAACGTCTTCCGCTCCGGGGCTAATCGCTCTAGACCGGCGCCATGGATCTCAAACCAGGTGAAATAGCGCTCATCATCGGCGGCGTCGCCATTCCGGTCGTGTTGCTCATTCTGGGCTTCATTCCGGGCGGGCTGAACTTCATCGGCGATATCGCGCTGAACCGCACAGCCATGCCGTGGCTGTTTTTCGGCGGGGCAGGGTTGCTCTTCATGGTGCTCGCCTGGCGCATCTATCGCCGCCTCCGCCCGGCTGCGAAGAAGTCCGCCGAAAAAGCCGCCCCCCGCGTCTCGCCCACGCCGAAATTCACCATCCCGCAGCGCTCGGTCCAAGCGCAGAAGTCAGACGATCCAAAATGACCTCAACCATAGGGCTAGACTTCGGCACGACGAACACCGTCGCGACGATGCTGAATCAATCCGGCGCCGTCGAAGCCGTCCATTTCTCCCACGCCGGCGAACTGTTTGACGCGTTCCGCTCGGTCCTCTGCTTCTCCGAGAACGAAGAACGCGCCGGCGCCCGCACTCGCATCGACGCCGGCCCATGGGCCATCGACCAGTTCGTGGAACAAGCCGGCGACTGCCGCTTCATCCAGTCCTTCAAGACCTTTGCCGCCAGCGCCCACTTCACCGACACCCTTATCTATAACCGCCGCTTGAAGTTCGAGGATCTCCTCTCCAACTTCCTCAAGCGCTACCAGGCTCACGCAAAGCTCGAACTCCCCAGGCGCATCGTCATCGGCCGCCCCGTCTCCTTCGCCGGCGCGTCTCCTGATGAAGCGCTCGCGAAGGAACGCTACGAAACATCCCTCCGCCTCATGGGGTTCGAGGAAATCCACCACGTCTACGAACCTGTCGCCGCCGCCTACTTCTTCGCCCAGCGCCTCAACACCGACGCCACCATCCTTGTCGCCGATTTTGGCGGCGGCACCAGCGACTTCTCGGTCGTGAAGTTCAAGGTCGGAAAATCCGGCCTCGACTACGAACCTCTCGCCCACACCGGCGTCGGCATCGCAGGCGATGCGTTTGACTTCCGCATCATCGACAACGTCGTCGCGAAGGCTTTCGGCAAGGACTCCGAGTTCACCAGCTGGGGCAAGGCGCTCCCGGTCCCGAACTCCTACTTCAAGAAGTTCAGCCGCTGGAACGAACTCTCCGTCATGCGCCACTCGCGCGATTACCGCGAGCTGCAGGACCTGTTGCGCACCAGCCTAGAGCCGGAAAAGATCCGCTCCTTCCTCGCTTTCCTCGATGCAGACGCCGGCTACGCCATGTACCGCGCCGTCTCCGCCGCGAAGATGCAGCTCTCCCAGACACAAGCCGGAACCCTCTCTCTCCACGTCGCAGGCGTCGACATCGATCGCGCGATCGAACGCGCCGAGTTCGAAACCTGGATCGCGCCCGAGCTTGAAGAGATCAACACCTGCGTCGACCGCGCGCTACTTGAAGCAAAGCTCGGCGAGACCCAGATCGACCGTGTGTTCCTCACGGGCGGATCATCCTTCGTCCCCGCCGTGAGACAGCTGTTTGAAAATCGCTTCGGCGCCCCGAAGATCGAAACCGGCGACCAGCTCGTCTCGATCGCCTACGGCCTCTCCCTCATCGGGAAGGAGCGAGACATATCACGCTGGGCCGCCTGATACTGGCGGTCCAAGCCATACTTCGCGGTTTCAGCCGGCCGCATGTTCGGGTTAGAAGGCGCTATGTCCTTGCGTATCGCCTTCATGGGTTCGCCCGATTTTTCCGTACCAACGCTGGAGGCGATCATCGCCGCCGGGCACGAGGTCGCCTGCGTCTACTCCCAGCCCCCGCGCCCCGCGGGCCGCGGCAAGCAGCTGGCCAAAACCGCGGTCCACGAAGCCGCCGACCGTCATGGCCTCGAAGTCCGCACGCCCATCAACTTCAAGGCGGCCGAAGATCGCGAAGCGTTCGCCGCGCTGAAGCTCGATACCGCCGTGGTCGTCGCCTACGGCCTGCTTCTGCCCAAGGCGGTGCTCGATGCGCCAAGGTTCGGCTGCTTCAACATCCACGGCTCCATCCTGCCGCGTTGGCGCGGCGCGGCCCCGATCCACCGCGCCGTGATGGCGGGTGATCCCATCACCGGCGTGCAGGTGATGAAGATGGATGTCGGCCTCGATACCGGCCCGGTCATGCTGACCGCCATCACGCCGATCTGGGAAGACGACACGACCGGCACAGTTCACGACCGTCTCTCTCAACTCGGTGCGAGCCTGATGGTCGAAGGTCTGACGAAGCTGGGGGCCGGCCCGGTCACGCTGGTCGAGCAGGCGGCCGAGGGCATCACTCACGCCGCCAAGGTGAACCCCACCGAAGCCCGCATCGACTGGACGAAATCCGGGGCGGAAGTCAGCGCCCATATCCGCGGCCTGTCGCCATTCCCCGGCGCCTGGTTCGAGCTCGACGGCCAGCGTATCAAGGTGCTCCACGCCAAAGCGGAAACGGGAAAAGGCGAGCCCGGCTCGGTGCTGGATGAGGAGCTGCTCATCGCCTGTGGGTCAGGCGCCGTCCGGCTCACGCGCTTGCAACGCGCCGGCAAGGGGCAGATGACTGCAGAGGAGTTCCAGCGCGGATCGCGCATCGGGCGAGGGCGGCAACTGCCGTAAAGATTTGGGATGAGCAGCAGCACAATCCGGATCATGGTCCAGGCCGACAAGCCGGCGGTAAAGGATCTCACCACGCGCGCCTTCGGCCGGCCCGACGAAGCAGACATCATCGACAAGCTCGAACAGAATGGCGAAGTGCTGCTGCAGATGGTGGCCGAGATGGATGGCCGGATCGTCGGCCACATCCTGTTCTATCCGATGGGCGTGTTCGGCAAGCTCGGCGCTGCGGGCCTCGGTCCGATGTCGGTTGATCCATGGGTGCAGAAGGAAGGCATCGGCAAGGCGCTGGTCAATGCGGGCCTCAACATGCTGAAGGAGGGCGGCGTATCAATCGTCTTCGTGCTGGGGCATGACTGGTTCTATCCCAAGCTCGGTTTCACGGAGCAGGCGACTGCGGATTTCTCAACGCCGCTGAAGGGCCCGCACTTCATGGCCAATCGCTTGCGTTTCGGTCTACCCTTGTCGGGGCGGCTGATCTTCCCCGACGCGTTCGGAGTTCCAATTGCCGAGGTTTAAGCTGACGATCGAATACGATGGCGGCGCGTTCGCGGGCTGGCAGCGTCAGGAAGGCGTGCCCTCGGTGCAAGGTGCGCTGGAGCAGGCCTGTGAAGCTCTCGACGGCGCTCCCGTTCTGGTAACGGGTGCGGGCCGCACCGATGCCGGCGTGCACGCGACGGGGCAGGTGGCGCACATCGACCTGCGCAAGGAGATGCGCGCCGACAAGGTGCGAGACGCGCTCAACGCCCATCTGCGGCCGCATGCGATCGCGGTGCTGGCCTCGGAAGACGCCGCACCCGATTTCCACGCACGCTTCGATGCGACAGGGCGCAGCTATCTCTATCGCATCATCAACCGCCGCGCCGATCTTGCCCTCGATCGCGGCAAGGCGTGGCGCGTGCCGGTGGATCTGGATGCAGACGCCATGCATCGTGCCGCGCAAGCGCTTGTCGGGCGGCACGACTTCTCGACCTTCCGCGACAGCCAGTGCCAGGCGGATTCACCGGTGAAGACACTGAGCGAGATTTCGGTGGGGCGTGTTGGTGAAGAGATCGCGATCCGCACATCGGCGCGTTCCTTCCTGCACCGGCAGGTTCGCTCGATTGTCGGCTCACTGGTCGAAGTCGGCCGCGGCCGCGAGAGCATCAGCTGGATCGGCGAGATCCTTGCGGCAGCGGACCGGACGAAGTGTGGGCAGGTCTCGCCACCGGATGGGTTATATCTGGTGAAGGTAAGTTATGGAGTGGCCAACGATACGTAGGGTGCATCTTGATGCACCATGGCAGCGTCTGGCGCTGGCGGTGCATTTACGCTCCGCTTCAATGCATCCCACGGGGCAGTGATCAATAATCTCTCTTCCAGCGCACAGCGATCTTGGTGTCGCCATTGCCCTGGGCCGACGAGATGATGGATATCTCCTTGCGGGGCTCCCATTCGACCTCAGCGCCAACGCCGCCCGTACCGCCTGCGCCCACCTGCAGGTAAACGTCCTCAGCGATGTACTTGCCTGCCGAGACAGTGGCCACGCCGTCCTGTGCGCCGAAGCTGACGCGGTCGAGGCCGGTGGCCTGGCGGACGAGGCCAACAGGGTCGAACCCGGCATTGCCGCCCGCAAGCTGCGCAAGGCCCGCCGCAAGCTGCGCAGCCTCGAAGCCGGAGAGTTCCGCGGCAGAGCGGCCGAACAGCACACGCGCGAGGATCTCGTCCTGCGGCAGCGAAGGCGTCGACTCGAGCGTGAACTTCGGATCGACCGGCGTGCCCGAAACGACGACACTGGCCGTTACGTCGCTTGCAGCCCGTTCGGCTGCGATGTTGATGCGCGCGGTACGGATCGGGCCGTTGAGCTCGATGGTGCCGGTGTCAAACGTGAAGCGCTTGCCGGCGAGATCGAGGTCGCCGCGTACCAGCGTGGCCGTGCCGTCGATCGAGGGATCGGAGACCTGGCCCGTCACGCGGAAGTCCGCAGCCCACTCCGTATCCAGTCCGCGTCCGAACACCACGATGCGGCGCGGGGCCGTGATCTTGAGATTGAGCTGCATCGGGCGCTGGAACGGGCTCGCAGCGACAGGCAGCACATCCTCGTCGCGATCCGGGAAGTTCACGCGGCGAATACCACTCAGCGTCGGAATCTGCGCAGCCGCGGGTTGTTCGATCGAGATGCGTGCCTGCGCAACGTTGAAGTCCCCCGAGATACGGATGGCTTCGGCGTCGAGCACGAGATTGCCTTCACCGGAGACAATGGCCATGCGCTCCTCGCGGTTGAGTGCGCGCAGGTTCGTGGCCGTGAGTTTCACGCTGCCGGCGACATCCTTGTCCCACCTGATTGCGCCTTCGCCGGTCAGGCGGCCTCCCTGGCCATCCGTTGCGGTGAGGCCCGTAAGACTGGCGTTGTTGTCGTCGAACGCACCAGCAGCTGTGATATCGCGCAGGCGCAGCCCGGTCTCGCCATGGTCGTAGGCCCCGTTCGCAACCTGGAAGCCGCCGGAGAGATCGGGGTGCGACGCCGTGCCGGCGACACGGACATTGGCCTGGATCTGGCCACGCAGAGACTGGTCTTCCGGTCCGAACAACGCCCAGAGCTGTTCGGCGCGGCCAGTGAGATCCAGCTGCCCCTGCAGCGGAGCATTGGAATTCAAGGCGATGTCGAAGCCATCTCCGATCACCATCTCCTCGCGCGAGGAGGCGGCAAGCTTGAAGCCCTGGCCTTCGCCAGTGGCCGAGGCGGTGAAGATGTTGTCGCGCAGCTGCCCGAGGAAGGCGAGCGAGACGGGATCTGTCGTGACGCCGACCGGGTTTGCATTGGCGACGTCCAGCTTGAAGTCGCCCGTCGCAACGCCGCCGGAGTTGGCGTAGGTGAGCTGCCCCGTCACATCGCCATTCACCGGCGTCATGCGGGCAACGCGCGACAGACCGCGCAGGCTGACGCCAACGAGCCGGAGGTCGGCGGATGCATTCGCGCCAGCCGAAGCGACCTTTGCGTCAAGCGTTCCGCGGAAGGCGGAGAGTTCAGTGTCCAGGCTCCAGCCTTCAGGAGCGTAGGCCCAGCGAGCGGGGCGGGAGGTCGAGATCGGCAGCTGGTCGATCGTACCGTTCAGCGTGGCTTGACCAGTCCACGCGTCGTCGTCGCGCGTGGCGGTGGCGCCGAAGTTGAGGTCGACCGGCGCGCTGATAATGCCTTTGGCGCGTGCCTTGAGCGTCGCGGTGTTACCGGCGGCGTCGGCGTCGAACGTCACCAGATCGAGCCGCATGCCAGCGGCGCGCAGGTTGGCCAGCTGGCCAGTGACGTCGATATTCATGTCCTCGCCGATCGCGAGATTGCCCTTGGCGGTGAGCGTGCCGCGCTCGAGGCCGGCAATGCCCGCGAGCGGACCAGAGGCGTCGAAGGAGGCAGAGACGACACCCTTGGAGACGGCGATGCGCGGTGCGTTGAGCTTCAGGTCGCCAAGGCTGGCGGCGAGGTTCACAACGCGGAAGTCGCCTTCGCCGCCCTGCAGGCGGCCGGTGGCGAGGAAGGCGCGGGGGCCATAGGCGCCACGGAACGAGAAGTCGCCGGTGATGGCTTCACCGAGGCGAGCGTTGGCTTCGCCTCCAAGATTGGTGATGGCAACGCCGCCGCCGGTGAACTCGCCATCGGCAAGGCGCAGGGCGAGGATAGGCGCGGTGGTGTTGCCGGTGATATCGGCGGTGAAGTCCATCGCGCCGAACGTGGCGCCGCCGAGATCAAGCGAGCGGGTGAGCGCGCCGACCGCGCGGGCTGTGATGTCGCCATTGTCGGCCACGCGACCAGTCATGTTGGTGCGAACGCCAGCGCCGGTGATCGTACCGGACTCAATGACGAAGCGTCCATTGCGGACGACTGCGGCGAGTTTCACGCGCGGTTCGCGGCCAGCGAGCTGCTGGAGCGCAGCGGTTGATGAGGTGACATCCCGGCCTTCGGCGTCAGCGGTGATGCGAATGGGCGCGTTTGCGCCGGCCTGACTCACGCTCCAGATGCTGCGGGCCGAGCCGCCGAGCGGAGCAACATCCGACAGGCGCGCGACGCGGGCGGTGCCGGAGAAATTCATGCGGCCATCGCGGACGCTGTAAGTGCCGCGTACGGACGTGTCGCCCGGTGTGCCGCTAATCGTGGCGGTGTAGAGTTCGACGATCTGCGTGCGCAGGTTGAAGTCGCCGCGTACGGCTGCGTTGTATCGGGCGGGGCGGAGGTTCTCGAGCGCATCGACGCGGCCGCTGTCGATGATCGCGGCGGGTGCGTTCCAGGAGATGACGTTTCCGTCCTTGGCGACGGTGATTGGCGTCGCGATGCGCGCGGCGCCGCCCGATGGCCAGGCAATGCCGTTGGCGACGACATTGCCCTTCCATGTAAAGTCGCCGAGGTCCACGAGCTGCAGGTCGCCAGTCGCATCTACCTTGCCAGCCATGGGGGGGGCGACCATGGCGAGGTCAAGGCCGGTCGTGGCGAGCTGCAAGGGTTGCACGACAGCCCAGGTCTCGAAGTTGATCGTGGTTGCGAGATCGATGACGCCTGCAGGGGCGGTGATCTGGATGGATGCCGGCGACTGCTGCATGTTTGCCAGCGTCGTCTGGCCGGTGAGTTTCATTGTATCGCCGGCGCGCTCGGCGAGGGGCGCAAGCAGCGGCCACTTGCCCGCAGCAACATCTGCGGTGATCGATGCGGCCGATGCGTCGCGTTTGATGTCGAATGCGGCGACCTGTTCATCGCCGAAGCGCAGCTTCGCTCCGCCAGTAAACTGGGCGAGCGTTCCGTCGACCTTGCCTTCGAAGGCGACGGGTTGATCCTTTGGTCCCTGCACGAGTGCAGCGATCAGACCGTCAGCAGGACCGACAACCCTAGCTGTGCCTTTCAGCGATCCTGCCGGCGACCATTCGGCGGCGATGTCGGCGCGGTCATTCGGACCGAGCAGGGGCGACAGCATGAGGCGCGCGAAGCCGGATGCGTCACGGCGGCGGGCGGCGCCGCCGGCGATCTTGTAGTGCGCGTCTGACCCGATGATGGCAGGAGCGATGTGCAGGTCATCGATCGAAACTTCGTCGAGACTCAGGCCGATGTCGGGCCCCGAGCCTTGTTCGGGCGGTGCGGTGACTTTGGGTTGGCGCAGCACATCGACGGTGCGGATATTGATCTTTTGAATCTCAAGCTCGCCTGCGAACAGGCCGTCCGGCGTCCATTCGACGCGGGCGTCCTTGGCGCGCAGCCAGACGCCATCATCATCAACGAGAGCGATGTCTGCGATGGAGATGGCTTCAAGCGGGTCCCCCTTCAGACCCTGAATACGGATGGAGCCCAGGGGGCCGATTTTTCGGCCGTCGATCTGCGAGGCAATGAAGGCGCGGCCGCCATCGGTGGTGATCCAGTAGCGCAGTCCGACAACAACGCCCGCGAGCACGATAGCAGCGACAATCAGGCCGAGCGCAATGCGCAGCCAGAGCGGCAGCTTGCGGCGCTTGGGTTCGGGCGTTGGTGAGATTGCTGCGTCTGCCATCAGAATGCCTGTCCGATGGAGATATAGATCTGGAAGTCGGCGTCGCCTTCCTTCTTGTTCAGCGGAACTGCGATGTCGGCGCGCAGCGGACCGAAGGCCGTATAGTAGCGGACGCCCACGCCCGTACCCAGGCTCATGCTGTCGAGGGGCGGTTCGACGTTGGAGCCTGCGGCGCCGGCATCGAGGAAGGCGACATAGCCCAGCGTGTCGCTGGCCCGGTAACGCATCTCGGCGCTCATCTCGATGAGCGAGCGGCCGCCGACGAGCAGGTTGTTGCTGTCGCGCGGGGAGATCGACTGGTATTCATAGCCACGGACTGAGCCGCCGCCGCCAGCGAAGAACAGCTTGTCAGGCGGTGCGCCGTTGGGACCGATGATGGCGCCGAGCTTGCCGCGCAGGGCGCCGACGAAGTCCTTGGTGCCGAAGTCAGAGTAGATGCTGGCTTCGCCCGAGAGGCGGCCATAGACAATGTTGGTGTCGCCGGCGGTGAGGCCAGGCTCGATGGCGACGCGGGCGCGGATGCCGTTCACGGGGTCGAGAATGTCGCGCACGCCGACGTATTCCGCCGTAGCCGAGCCCGAGAGCAGGTAGACGTTGCGGCGGCCGCCCGCGAGGATGCGCGCTTGGGAGTCGAGGATGCTGGCATAGCCAGCTTCAAGGCCGACCGCGGCGCGCAGGCGTGGCGTCAGAATTTCCTGCAGCGAGGCGCTGACGCTTCCACCGGTTTGGTCGAAGGCGTCCGTCTCGAAGTCTTCCACCTTTGCTCCCAACGCGAGCGTGCGGCCGTACTTGCCGATGTGCGGGCGGGTGTAGGTAGTTCCGATGCGACGCTGCAGCGTGGCGATCTGGCCTTTGACGGCGAGCGTGTCGCCCCAGCCGGTGAGATTGCGCAGCTGCCATTCGCCATCGAAGCCAGCGCCTTCGCTGGTCGAGGCCGACGCGCCGAGCGCGATGGTGCGGCGTTCGCGTTCGCGAAGCTCGACTTCGACGGAGCGTGTCTCGCCGGGTTCGGCGGCATCTGAGGGAACGTCGCCAAGTTTCACGGCGGCAGAGTTGAACAGACCCGTTTCGGCAAGGCGCGAGCGGAACTCGTCCATCTTGGCCGGCGAGTACTGCTCGTTGGCTTTCCACGGACGCATCTTCTCGATGAAGGCGAGATTGGTCGCGCCAAGGCCTTTGACGTTCAGTTGGCCGAACGAGGCGCGCAGGCCGGGACGGACCTTGTAGGCAAGTTCGACTTCGCCGGTGGCGGCGTCGGCGAGTGCGTCGACCGGATCAGCTTTCGCGTCCGGGTAGCCTGCGTTGCGCAGGTGCGTGACGAGTGCATCACCGACATCGATCACGGGTTGCGCGCGAGCCGGGATGCCGGTGTCGAGCGGGGCGAGCAGTGAGCCGAGTTCAACGCGCGTTGTCTCGTCCGGCGATGCGTCGAGATAGTCGATGCGCGCAGACGAATACGTGAACAGCGGGCCGTGCGTAACGGTGACGAAGCGATTGAAGGTATCGACGCCAACTGCGTTCGGTTCGACTTCGGCCTGGTAGTAGCCTTCGGATTCGAGGAAGGTTGCGGCAACCGTCGCGGCGCGCTCGGCCTGGCGGCGCGCGTCGAACAGGGACGAGGGCGCGGGCTCTTCGCGAAGCAGTCTCTTGAAATCATCCTGCAGCTTTTGCGGAATGCCATAGACAGGCACGCGGCCAGCCAGAGCATTGCCCTCGAGTGGTTCTTGCACTGAAGGAGTGGCGGCTTGCGGAGCGGTGGTCGCTTGTTGGGCGAGTGCGGGCGCGGCAGCAGTCAGGCACAGGCCCGCGACCAGGAGCCTGATCACCCTGACGGCTTCACAACGATGCCGTTCGCCGAACGCCATTCACACACACTCTCGCCGTTACCGGCGTTTACATAGATTGCCGCTGCGCAGGCGACAGGCTCACGAAGCAAGCATTAAGCCGCGGCGACTTCATGGCGATGCGGGATTCACCATAGAGCGGGTGAGGTCGCGCTGGTTTGGTTCGCCAGTCCTTAAGCCGCCGCGAAATAGCCGGCCAGAAGGCGGTAATATATCCGGCAAAGCGTTTCGATTTCGTCGACGGGGATGCACTCATCCACCTTATGCGCCATTTCGTTCCGTACACCGAGTTCCGCGACGGGGCAGATATCCTTGATGTAGCGCGCATCCGAGGTTCCGCCACCCGTGGTTAGCTGGGGCTGGCGGCCGGTTTCGGCGCTGATGGCGGTTACGATCAGGTCGGTCAGCTTGCCGGGCTGGGTGTAGAAAGCTTCACCTGTGACGCGTTGGTCGACCGTGACGGTCACACCGCGGTCGGTAGTGCTGATCAGGTCAGCGATGCGCTTCATCAGGGCATCCCCGGTGTGGTTGGGGTTGAAGCGGATGTTGAACTTCGCGGTCGCCTGCGCCGGGATGACGTTGTGGGCGGGATTACCAACGTCGATCGTGGTGATTTCGAGGTTCGACGGCTGGAAGCCCGGGCTACCATCATCGAGCTTCATGGCGCGCAGCTTCTGCAGCGCATCGAGCAGGGCAGGCATCGGGTTGGCCGACTTTTCCGGGTAGGCCGCGTGGCCTTGCTTGCCGACAGCTTTCACGACCGCGTTGAGCGAGCCGCGGCGGCCGTTCTTGACGATGTCGGCGATCACGTCTTCCGAGGTGGGCTCGCCCACGATGCAATGATCGATGACTTCGCCATCGGCGATGACGGCTGGCAGCAGGCGGCGCGTGCCGTTGGTGCCAGGGCCTTCTTCGTCGCCTGTAATCAGCAGCGAGATTGAGCCCTGCGGCGCGCCGTGATCGTCCAGGTAGCGCGCGGCGGCGCTGACGAAGGCGGCGATCGCGCCCTTCATGTCGGAGGTGCCGCGACCATACATGACGCCGTCG
The DNA here is from genome assembly GCA_036733305.1 of Hyphomonadaceae bacterium. Taxonomy (GTDB): domain Bacteria; phylum Pseudomonadota; class Alphaproteobacteria; order Caulobacterales; family Hyphomonadaceae; genus UBA7672. Next base: position 45,949 of record DAINAT010000009.1, on the reverse strand, counting down.
CGAATCTCGGCGCCGAACGGATCAACCGTCCAGCCAGCCGCGTCGCCAATCGGCACGACATCCGTATGGCCTGCGAAACAGATGTTGGGGGATGACCCGCCAAGGCGGGCGTAGAGATTGTCGACCCCGTCGAAATGATAGCGCTTGGTGCGGAAGCCGAGCGATTCGAGGGCATCGGCCAGCACATCCTGCGCGCCATCGTGGCAGGGGTTCACTGTGGGCTGCCGGATCAGGGCTTGGGCGAGCGTGACGGGATCATGAAGGGTATCGGTCATTTCGGGGGTTTAGCGCGGGCCGGTAGTGCTGGGAAGGAATCTCCCTGTGTTCAAATCTCCGGGGGTTCAGGCAGTTAAGCGGTAGTGCTTGATCCAGCGCGGTAGGCCGGTATGACTAGAGGCGAACCCCAGCGGCGGGGAACACGCGGCAGGGATGGTGTTTTGGGATTGGGTAGAAGATGGGCCAGACCCCCACCTTCGGAGACCACTTCGCCGGGCGCGCCGCGCCGGGAGCGAACGGCCGCGCCGTTCCGGGCGGTCGCCCCGACCATTTCAGGGATAAAGCCGAGCGGGCCGGCCTGAAAAAGGCAGCCCCCCGTTTCGAAAAGTCGCCGGTGGAGCCTCCGGTGGCGACCAAGCCTCTGGTTGAGAAGCCGGCCCCTCAGAAAATGAATGTTGCCCCTGTCCGCGAGGAAACTCCGCGGACGGACGCTTTTGCTGGAACCAAGCCGCAGGTGAAGCGGGACCCGTTTGCCCAGCAACCTTTGGCCAAACGGCAAGGACTGTTCGCCAAACGGGAACCGGCGGTGGTCGCCACAGAGACCAAGCCGGCGCCAATGATTGCGGCAGCGACGGCTGCTCCAGTCACGGAAGCAAAGATCCCGCTGCAGGTTGTCGCTTCGCGCAAGCCGGTGGTCTCGCTCGAGAGCGAGCCGATCGAGGTAAAGTTTGAGGAGCTGAAGCAAGAGGACCTACGCCGTACGCGCACGGCGCGTTCGTCGTCTCTCGTGCTGGTTACGGGGTCCGCCGCCGAGGCTGCCGAAGTCGAAGTGCCGCCCAAGCCGGTGCCGCCCCCTGAACCCAAACCTGCGGTTTCCGAGAAGCTTCCGGCAGTGATGGTCGCATCTGCTGTGGCCAGCGCGCCTGCGCCCAAGCCGCGTGGCGGCAGTGATGGCGGCGGAGGCGGCGCAATCGCTGCTTCGCGCGAGCGCAGATTTTCGCAGGACGATCTGGTCGGCATCCTGCTGGGTGCGGCGGTCGTCGTGCTGCTGCTTCTGTGGATGATGCGTCCTAAGGAAGGCGCGAGCGACAGCAACGGTCTGTTCGGCGCGCAGTTGGCGACCAATGAGCCTGTGGCCACGACGCAGGCCGCGCCCGCACCTGCGCCGCTCGTTGATCCGTTCGGTGATGCGCCAGTGAACCTGAAACCGACAGGGCCGATTGTCGAGGCGTTGCCCGAGCCGAATGTGTCGGTTGCGCAAGTTGATCCGGCGCCGGCTGCGCCAGTTGTTGCCGCGCCTCCCGTGACGCCGCCTGCAGCCGTGACGGCGACGCCCGTTCCGGCAGCGCCAGCTCCGGCGAAGGCCTCGGCTGTACCGCCCGTCGCGATCGCGGACCGCACGATGAACGCCTGGTTCTGCACGAGCAGCAGCGGCATGACCAAAGCGTCGCAAGCCAAGCTCGAAAAAGAGATGGAAACGTTCAAGGCCGCCTTCGTTGGCAAGGAGCTGATTGTGCGCGGCTATGCCGACACGCGCGGCTCGACGGCGTTCAACACCGCCCTGGGTGGCGAACGCGCCAACGTGGTGGCTGACTTCCTGCGCACGAACGGCCTCAACGTGGTGGACGCGCGCGGCATCGGCGAGCTGGACGGTCTGGACGACAACCAGAACTGCTCCAACCAGCGCCGCGTGGACGTGTTCGTGAAGGGCGGGCCGGGCGAGACACCGAGCCGGATGTGCGCCCCTGAGCCGAGCGTCAAAGAACTGGTCTGCGGCTAGCGCTTAGCGCGGGCCGACATAGATCGCGTTCCCAATCATGAGGATCTTGCCGGCCGCGTCGCGAATTTCCGGGCGGAGGTAGGCGTGCGTCGCGCCGGGCGTCAGGGCGATGCGGACTTGTGCCGCGGCGTTGTCGATCTGCGTGGCGGCCGCGCCATCGATCGTCAGGTTGTGGGCGATCAGCGTTAGCGTGGCGCCGGCGGGCTGGCCGGAGACCAGCGCGTCAACGGTAGCGGCTTCGTTCGGGCCGAGCGTGATGCGGCCTCCCATGCGTGTTGTCTGCAGGCCGACATGGACGCTGAGGTCGAGCGATGCGGCGGGCGTGTTGGCGAGGTCTATGAAGACCCGGCCGGATCTGACGCCTTCGATAATGGCTTTGGTGGAAAGTCCGCTGCTGTAGACAGCCGTTGTCGGGTAGCCGATCGGCGGCTGCTTCGCGCCGGCGCGATCGGTGGCGTCGTGATTGTCGCTGCCGCCGATGGCGGTGAGGCGATAGCCCTGCTTCAGCAGATCGTCCCAGAAGCGGAGGCCGGCCGCAGGGCCGCCTTGGCGAAGCGATGAGCCGTTGGCGACTTCGATGGCCGTTACGCGCGACCAGTCTGTGTCCTTCACGGTCCAGCCGCATCCCATGCAGACCTCGCCTGAGGGCAGGCCGGGATGGTTCACCGAGACGAAAGCACCGGCGGCGTCCGCCTGATCAAGCAGCTTGCCGAGCGTGGGCAGACGCGGCGAGCCGAGCTGGAAGTCGAGAAAGTCCGTATTGCCGATGACGTTAGCGTGGCCGTTGAAGGTGGTGATCTCGGTGCCGGGGATCAGCAGCGTTTTTGGGAAGGCCGCTTGCTGCGCGGCGATATCGGCGAGCTGAGTGATGGTGTTGTGGTCGGTGATGGCCACGAAATCGAGGTTGGCGTCGCGAGCGGCTTCGAATGTGTGGATCGACGGGCAGGGTGCGCGGGCCGCGTCGACGTCGCATGATGCATCCGAATGCGCGGTGTGCATGTGGAAGTCGCCACGGCGCCAGGCGGGGCCGGTCACAAGTGTAGTGGCGGCGAAGGCGGGGTGCGATTTCGCAGGCGCCGCGTCGGGCGAGAAGGTGATGTCAGCCTTGTAGGGCGAGGTCTGGCCTTCGCGAATGTTCGGGATACCGAGCACAAGCTTCCATTCGCCCGGTTGGATGGGGGCGGGCTGATAGGACGGAGTGGCGTCGCTGTCGCCGATCTCGATGTGAGTCTTGTTGCCGCCGCTCCAGCCGCGCTGCCCTTGCGGGTCACGCAGACCAAGGTCGATGACCGTGCGGTTCTCCTTGTCGTAGCTGAAGTCGATGGTGATGCGGTGCGTGCCTGCGGGCACGACGAATGGCAGTTCGCGATAGGTCTGGTGGTCAGCGCCCGTGATCTGGCCGGTCAGGCTGACCGTCGTGGGTTCTGGCGCTGACGCTGGAGTGGAAACGCATGCTGTGAGCGCGAAGGCTGCCGGAATGAGAACGTGCCGCATGGAGGTGTCTCTTTCGATTTACTGCAACCTAGTGGGGCTACATGACAGAACCAACAGCGCCGCAGATGCAGAAACGCCGCTCCGGTTAAGGAGCGGCGCTTGTTGATCAGTTCAACTCAGGCCTACCAGCCGCAGGTCTGGCCCTTGTTCTGTTCCTTCAGCCACACTTGCAGCGGGGCGAAGTAGGAAACGAGGGCGGAGCCGTCGATCTCGCGCGTGCCGGTGAAGGCTTCGAGCGCGTCGGGCCAAGGCTTGCTGGCGCCCATTTCGAGCATCGCGTTGAACTTCTTGCCGACTTCCTTGTTGCCGTAGATCGAGCAGCGATGCAGCGGGCCGGTCCAGCCAGCCTGTTCGCACGCGGCTTTCTGGAACTGGAACTGCAGGATGAAGGACAGGAAGTAACGCAGGTAAGGCGTGTTGCCCGGCACGTGGAATTTCGCGCCGGCGTCGAATGCATCATCGGGACGCGGGCCCGGAGGCACGATGCCCTGGTATTTGAGTCCGAGGTCAACCCACGCCTGATTGTAGGCGGCCGGAGCCGTCTCGCCGCGGAAGACCTGCCAGCGCCATTTGTCGACCTTGAGACCGAAGGGCAGGAATGCGACCTTCTCAAGCGCACGGTCCATCAGCAGGCCGATGTCGGCGTCGGCCGACGGAACCTTGGCGATGAGGCCAATCTGCTTGAGATATTCCGGCGTGATCGAGAGGGCGATGAAGTCGCCGATGGCTTCGTGGAAGCCGTCATTCGCGCCGTTCCTGAACAGCAGATCCTGCTTGTTGTAGGCGCGCTGGTAGAAGTTGTGGCCGAGCTCGTGGTGGATGGTGGAGAAGTCTTCCGCATTCACTTGCGTGCACATCTTGATGCGGATGTCGTCGACATTGTCCACATCCCACGCCGAGGCGTGGCAGATGACTTCACGGTCGCGCGGTCGCGTGATCAGCGAGCGCTGCCAGAACGTCTCGGGAAGAGGGGCGAGGCCGAGCGAAGTGTAGAAGGCTTCACCCGTCTTCACCATCTTGATGGGGTCGTACTTCTTCTGGACCAGCACCTTGTTGAGGTCGAAGCCCGGATCGGATTTCGGCGGCGCGACGATGTCGTAGATGCCGTTCCACTGTTGCGCCCACATGTTGCCGAGCAGATCGGCGCGGATCGGGCCGGTCTTCGGCTGCACGGCGTCGCCGTATTTCGTATTCAGCTTGGCGCGCGTGTAGCAGTGCAGGTCGTTGTAGAGCGGCTGGACCTGCGTCCATAAACGCTCGACCGTCTTCTCCATGTCGGCTGACGGCATGTCATAGTTCGCCAGCCACATATCAGCGATGTCCTTGAAGCCCAGCTCCTTGGCGCCGGCATTGCCGATCTCGACCATGCGCTGGTAGTCCGGCTTCATCACCGGGGAGATGGCATGCCAGCCTTCCCACATCGCTTTCAGCACTTTCGGATCACGCGATTCCGAAAGGACGAGTGAGGCTTCTTCAAGCGTCAGCGGCGCTTTGGGATCGCGCTGCTCTTCCTTGCCGCGCGAGCGGTTGATGATCTTCAGGGCGGCGTTGACGTCGAACTTGGCGCTGTCGAGCGGGACTTTGCCCTTGCCATAGGTCGACTGCAGATCGGTCATGATGGTGTTGAGTTCGTCGGCGACCGCTTTCTGCTGCTCGGGCGTGCCGGTTGATGGGGCGGGCATGACCATGCCGGCCTTCAGGATATCCATCTTGCGCTTCTGGTCGGGCGTCAGCGCGACGCCTTCGAACTTCTTGGTCTCGTTCGCGAGGCGTACGGAGATCAGCGTACCCGCCGAACCGGCCCATGCGTTCAGCCAGTCCGTGTCGTCGGTGATGAAGTTCGCGTTCACCCAGGCGATCCGGTAGGCGTAGTCGCTGTATTCCTGCAGCTCCTTCTCGGCGGCGGCGAGGAAGGCGGCGGGGTCAGGCTTGGCCTCGGGCTTGGGCGCTTCGGCCGTTTGCGTGACAGGTGCAATTGTTTCGGCGACAGGCGCCGGCGAGCTGGTGCAGCTCGAAAGAAGAAGCGCGCCGATTGCAGCGCCGCAGAGCAGGATGTTTTTCATGGCTCCCCGTCCTTGAATGGTTGGTCCCGTTTGGGATCTGGGCGCGACACTAGTCGGGGGAGGCAAGTGGTCAACCGGCGGGAGGATCGTGCTGCGGCACAACGAAAACCACCCCGGAAGAGCTTCCGGGGCGGCTTTGCAGATCAGATATTGGAAGAACCTACTTCCCGTTCGCCGTCGAAGCCGGCGACGCCAGCGGCGTGGCCTTGGTCGGGTTGCCGCCGAGAGCCGTGTGGAGCGTGATCCACTGGTCGAGGCGGGCGCGGCGATTCGAGATCAGCGCGCTCTGGGCTGTTTCCGAGCTGTTGCGCACGGTGAACAGGTTGAGCAGGCTTTCCGAACCTTCCTGGTATTTCAGTTCGCCGAGACGCAGAACTTCCTGCGCTGCGGTCGAGGCTTTCTGGAGCGCGGTGTTGCGCGAAGCCAGCGTGTCGAGCGTGTCGATCGCGCCGACGATATCACCGTAGGCGTTGATGACGGTCTGGCCATAACGCTCCAAGGCTGCGCGCTCTTGCGAGTTGGCCGTCTTCACGCGGGCATCGACGGCGCCGCCATCGAAGATGACCTGAGCGAGCGAAGCGCCAATCGCAAGCGCGAGGCCGTCAAAGTCGAACAGGTCGCTGGTGGTGTTCAGCGTGGTGTTCGACAGGCCGAGTGCGATGTCGCCGTTGAGTTGCGGCCACGGCGCCATGGAGGCGATGCGCGTGTTGGCGAAGACCTGGATCATGTTGAGCTCAGCCGCGACAACATCCGGACGCGAGCGCACGGTGAGTTCCGGCAGGCCGAGCGGCGGCGTGGCCGGCGGCTCGGGCAGGGTGCCCGTGATGTTGAGCTTGTTCTGCGGGAAGCGGCCAAGCGCGAGTTCCAGCGCACGCACCCCAGCACGCAGCGAAGCTTCGGATGCGATCACCGAATCTTCGGCCTGAGCGAGGTTGGATTCGCCGAGCACCAGTTCGTCACGGGCGATCGAGCCGGCGTCGAAGCGCGTCTGCGTGATGCGGAAGGTCTGGCGCTGACGGTCGATCGACTGGCGGTCGAGTTCGAGCTGCAGCTGGCCTTCGATCACCGCGAAGTATGCGCGGGCGACTTGTGCTGCGATCTGACGGCGCGTCTGTTCGTAGACGGCTTCGGTCGAGCGGAGGCCGGCGGCCGACGCCTGGATCGACGCGTTGAGGTCGCCCATGATGTCGATGTCGTAGCGGCCGGTGAGGGCGAAGGAGTAGCTGTCGTTGTTGTTCGACAGGTCGTCCGTGCGCGCCGAGGTGCGGGCGCCAACGGATGCGCCGATTTGCGGGAACAGGCCCGAGCGGGTCGATTGCAGCGCCATTTCCGACTGGCGCACGCTTTCGATCGCGGCGCGCAGGCTGCGGTTGTTCTCGAGTGCTTCCTGCACGAAGGATGTGAGTTGCGCGTCGTTGAACACGCCATAGTCCGCGATGACGGCCGATGCGTCGCCGGTCATCGGCGCGATGGTCCAGTCAGTCGGCATGCCGGCGCGTTTTTCCGACATGGCCTCGAAGGCCGGTTCTGCGATGGGGAGGTGACCGCACGCGGATGCGAAAGCGGCCAGGGCGCCCGCGGACACGCCACGGGTCATGTTGTTTTTAATCATATCTGAGCGCCTGGATTGGATCGAGTTGAGCTGCCCTACGGGCGGGGAAGAAGCCGAATATCAGACCGACGGAGGCCGCAGCCCCCAGTGCCGTTGCCACGATGATTGGGGAAACCACCATCGGAGCTTGAGAGATCTGCGCGTACCCAAACACGCCGATCCACCCGATCGCCATGCCAAGGAGCCCGCCCAGGGTGCAGAGCGCGATGGCTTCGAACAGGAATTGTAGAAGGATATCGCCGCCGCGCGCGCCGATCGCCATGCGAAGTCCGATCTCGCGCGTGCGCTCGGTAACCGAGACAAGCATGATGTTCATGACCCCGACGCCGCCCACGATCAGCGAAACTGCAGCCGTAAATGCAAGGAGCGTACTCATGGTTTCGGCCACAGCTGCACGCTGCTTTATCATGTCAGCGAAGTTAACAACCATGAAATTGTCTTGCTGGCCGGGCTCTATCCGGCGGCGTTCGCGCATCAGGCTAGTAACCTCATCCTGCGCCTCGCTCATGTTGTAGCCCTCTTGGACGAGCAACTGTATGCGAGAAACGTGACGGGAAACCCAGCGATTGCCGCCCGTTATCCTATTCCTAACCATGCTTAACGGACCGATCATGGTGTCGTCGCGGTCCTGGCCCATGCCGCCGCCGCCGCTCTGACCCTTTGATTCGAGAATGCCGATTACCTCGACGGGAACGCTGTTCACGCGAATCCTCTGTCCAAGGACGTTCCCATCTGGGAACAGGTTGGCGGCTGCAGTCTTGCCGATGACAACAACGGCAGCGCCGCTCTGCGCTTCCTGTTCAGTGAAGGTGCGGCCTTCCTCGACCTTCCAGTTGTTGACCTCAAAATAGGCTGCGTTGCCGCCTTGGATGTTGGTCGTCCAGTTCGCCTCCTCGGAGACGGCGTTCGCCTGTCCGGAGAGAATGCCCGATCCAGATTCAACGAATGGGAGATCGGCCATCGCGGCCACGTCGCTTTCCGCAAATGGACGACCCGAGCCGCCGCCCTGGTTTCGGCCGCCGCGGTTCATGTTTCCGGGCTGGAGCGTGAGCACGTTTGTGCCGGCTGCGTTGATCTGTTTCTCAATCGAGGCCTTCGCCCCTTCGCCGATGGACATCATGACCATCACCGATGCGACGCCGATGATGATGCCCAGCATGGTGAGCAGGCTGCGCATCGGATTCGAGAACAGCGCTTCGGCAGCGGACGATATTGCGACGCCGTATTTCATGCAGCCCCCACGGTGCGCTCGATATCTGGATTGCCAGTGTCTGTTTCGATTTTGCCATCGCGGAAGTGGATCTGCCGCTTGGCGTAGGCAGCGACTTCATCCTCGTGCGTGATGAGGACGATGGTGATGCCCTGTTTGTTGAGGTCCTGCATCAGATGCATGATCTCGACAGTCGTCTTGGTGTCGAGCGCGCCGGTCGGTTCGTCGGCCAGAAGAATGCGGGGACGATTCGAAAGGGCGCGGGCAATCGCAACGCGCTGCTGCTGGCCGCCGGAGAGCTGCATCGGGCGGTGGTCCATGCGGGAGCCTAGACCAACGAGTTCAAGGCACTCCTTGGCGCGGGCATCAATGTCACCGACATCCTTGCGCGCATAGCGAAGGGGCAGGCGGACGTTCTGGAATGCGTCCTGCCGCGCGAGCAGGTTGAACTGCTGGAACACGAATCCCAGAGTTTCATTCCGAAGATCAGCGAGTTCGTCCCGGTTCATCTCAGACAGGGCCCGTCCGTTGATCCACATCTCACCGGAGGTGGGGCGGTCGAGCGCACCGATCAAGTTCATCAGGGACGATTTTCCGGACCCGGATGGTCCCATAATCGCGACGAATTCACCCTCATGGATGTCGAGGCTGACGCCGTTGAGAGCGCGAACTTCCTGGTCGCCCATCCGGTAAACCCGGGTGAGGTCCCGGCAGGAGATAATGGCGCGGGGAGGTGTCATAGCTGTTTGATCCGGCGTCAGAGCTATTTCGCGTCGGACTTGCCGGCGGTATTGGCGCGGATGACGAACTTGTCGCCCTCCTTGGCGCCGCGAATGATCTGCGCGTTGGAGCCATCGGAGAGGCCGAGCACCAGCATATGGCGCTGGAGCGCACCCTTCTCGTCGACCGAGTAGACGGTGACGCGCTTCTGCGACTGCATCTCTGACATGGCCTTCGAGACGACAGCGTATTCCTCGGCCGAGAGGTTGCGGCGGAAGACTGCTTCCTGCGTCTGCTGCATCTTGAGACGACGCTCCTGCATGGCTTGCTGTTGCTGCATGCCGGGAGGAGGGCCGAAGCCACCGCCTCCGACGATGCCGCCGGCCGGTTGCTGCTGCTGGGGCCGCGCCGAAGCGAATATTTTCTGCATCTCGCCCTGCATCTCGGACTGGATCTTGGTGGCGCGCGCGTCATCGACGCCGGCCGCTTTCAGCATTTCACCGAACTGCGGGCCGCCGCCGGGACCACCGAAGCCACGGCCACCACCTTGTCCGCCCTGACCGCCGCCCTGGCCGCCACCCATTTGCGGGCCGCCCTGACCTTGCCCGCCCTGACCTTGGCCGCCTTGTCCACCCTCACCATTGCGCTGCTGCTCTTCGCGCATTGCGTCCTGAATTTCTTTCGGCGGCTGGAAGCGCGTGGCGTCGTAGGCGAGGCGCAGCACATCGGTGACGCGGTCGGCCGTGATCTCGACGTTCGCGGTCATGCCCGGCAGCAGTTTGCCGTTCGGGTTACGCGCGTTGATCACCACCGTGTAGGTGACGACGTTGGCGGTTTCAGCGCCGAGCTGGCGGACCTGTACGACCGAACCCTGGAAGCGTTCGCCCGGGAAAGCATCGACCGTGAAAGCGACGGGGTCGCCGGCGTCGATGCCGCCGATGTCGGATTCCACCACAGCGGCCTGGATCTCGATCTGCGAGAGGTCAGCAGCAACGATGAACAGGCTCTTGATCGATTGCGACGACTGGATCGTCTGTCCGACTTCGACTTCACGGCTGAGAATCGCGCCATCGATGGGCGAGCGGATCTTGGTGCGCTCAAGCCGGGTGCGGGAATCACTGACGGCGGCGCGTGCGGTCTCCAGACCTGCCAACGACGACTTCAGAGAGACTTCTTCCGACTGCAGCGACAGCTTCGCATTCGTGTAGGTCTGCTCGGCCAACTCCCAGGCCTGCTGCGAAATGGCTTGCTGATCGAAGAGCGCCTTCTGGCGGGTGAAGTTCTTCTGCGCGACATCCAGGGCGACCTTGGCGCGGTCGATGGCGGCGCGGCTGTTGTCCACGGCCGCTTCTGACTGGCGCAGGCGCGCAACGTTCTGATCCAGCGTGTTCTGGAATGTCTCGGGGTCGACCTGAGCGAGGACCTGATCCTTCTTCACCGGTGCGTTGAAGTCGACATAGATCGCCGTGATGCGGCCCGAGACTTCGGAGCCGACCTCGACCTTCTCGCGAGGCTGCACAGCGCCCGAGGCAGAGATCACGCGGGCAACATCACCCTTGCCGACCACGGCTGTCTCGTAGGTGTATTTGCCCGTAGCGGCGTTCGCGCCGCCGCCCAGTGCAACGGAGACCGCGGCAATTACGGCGATCGCTCCGCCTGCAATCCCAGCGAGAAGTTTCTTGTTCATCTGTTCGTTCCGTCCACCTGCAGGCCACGACCGCTGCGTTACATGTACGCAACGTCTAATGAACAGCGCTGTTATTTCCGTTGTCGACTCACGACAAATTCAAAAGGGTAACAGTGTGTCGCAATGCCTTAAGCTGCGGAAAATACAGGCATTCGGGATGACGGTACGCCGCGTTTGACGGACTCTCGTGTACGGCGATAATGCGTGCCGCACCGTGTGGTTTGCGCCGGTGCACTTTTCGGGCGTTGCGATGGCGGAGTTCAGATCAGGCGGGATGGCTCCGTGCTCGAGCTGAAAGAGGTCAGCCGAGTACAGGGCGGACAGCCGGTGCTCGACCGTGCAAGCCTTGTAATATCGCGCGAAACGCCAACTGCCATCGTGGGTCTGACCGCTTATGAGCGCAGCGTGTTGGCGCGGGTGTTGAGCGGTCAGGACAAGCCGCAAGCAGGGTCGATCCGACTCGGCGGCAAGGACATCGCGCAGGCGAGGCGACAGAAGGGCTGCATCGCTGTGGTCGGTGGCGATGCGCAGAAAAGGAACAAGCCGGGGAAGGGGCCTGGGCGAGAACAGCAGATGCGTGCGGCGTTTTCTAAGGCGCGCTCGGATCGTGCAGCGCTGATCATTCTTGATGCACCCGCAACCGACCTCGGACTGGAAGCGCGCGAGAATTTCATCGGCGACCTGAAGGCGCTGTGCGAATCTGCGGGCGCGATTGTTGTGCTGCTAGCTGGTGATGCCGATGAAGCGATGGCGCTCGGTGGGCAGGTTGTGGTGCTTCAGCGTGGTGAGATCGTGCAGGTCGGACCTGCCGCTGACGTCTTCACCCATCCGGCCAATCTGACTGCTGCTATCGCCACCTCGTTCCCGAAGCTCAACACGATTGCCATGACAGCCCGTGAAGGTCGGGGCGTATTGGCTGACGGGTCGAGTTTTCAACCGCCTGAGCAGTTGAAGCTTCCCGATGCGGGCGCGTGCACGGTCGCGTTCCATCCCGATGACATGACGCTCCAGCGAGCGGGCACAGGCTGCCTGCGCTTCATCGTGCGTGCGGCGGGAGATGAAATCGTCGGCGGCCGCCGCTTCGTGCGGGTGACGTTTGCCGGCTCGGACTGGCTGACGCCGCAATCGGAACTGCAGCCCCATGCGGGCGCAATCCTCAACGCATTCGTCGAGCGCTCGCGCCTGATGGCGTTCGACGCGAGCGGCAAGGCGATCGGGTAGCGCTACTCTGCTGGTTGCGGAGCAGACGCCACGGCTTTCTTCGGGGCGCGTAGCAGCGACACGGCGAGCAGCACCGCGCATCCGGCCATAATGACGTTCACCACCCAGGCAACCGGATCTGCCGTCTGGCCGCTGAAGAGGGCCAGATGTGTCGCCGGAACGGCAGTGATCAGCACGGCGCCAATGAGGCGCAGACGCCATGAGATCTGCTGCGGCGTCCACATCAAGCCTGTGGCTAGCGCAAGAAGAGTCGTGACCAGCCAGATCGGAACAAGCGGAGCCGTCGGCGCGAGCAGGGCAACCAGAGCGGCGACCGCGTAGCCGGTCGGCTGGCTCCAGCAGAAGGCGACCCACACACGCTCCCACCGCGGAGCGGGGCGGCCTTTGTCGCGACGGCGCGCGAGCCAGATCGCGACGCCGGATGCCGTGACCACGGTAAGGCCTGCGCCCAGTAGAATGTAGGCAATCTTCACCGGCCATCCGCCGAACCAGCCGAAGTGCAGCGTTGAAACAGCCTGCAGGATAGCGTTTCCAGGCGTGCCGTTGCTGTTGGAATAGCCGCCCTTCATGAGCTGGCCCGAACCATCGAACACCCAAGTGTCGCCGCGGTTCAGCGCGTTCGGTTTGATCGCGGTGATCATGACGCTCTGGCCGGTCTCGCCGGGGTGCTCGAATGTGATGTAGCTGAACGCAGCACCTGGAGCGGTCGTTTGCACGTGCTCGAACAGCGGCGCGATCGGCGGCAGCGGCGCGGGGCGGGGGTCATCCTTGGCCGTAGGCGGCAGGAAGTAGCTGTAGGCCTGATTGACGTCGCCCTTGAAGACGACGAGCGCGAGCACGCCGATGAGGACCGTGCTGAGCCCGAGCAGTGCGCCGGTGAGCGACAGGATGATGTGGAAGGGCAAGCCCCAGATACCGATACGGTTGTGGAGGTCCGCTTCCTGCAGCCGCTTCGACCCGCCCCAGCGCAGATGGAACGCATCCCGGAAGACCCGCGGGTGAGCGAGGATGCCGGAGACGAGCGACGATAGCAGCGCAACGCCGGTCAGGCCAACAACGAACAGCCCCCAGGACGAAGGCAGATGCAGATAAAGGTGCAGGCGCTGGATGAAGTCGGTGAACGGGTTGTGGGTCTCGGCGACCATGTGCCCGTTCTGATCAACCACCCATTCCTTGTTCGGTTGGCCTTCAACGGCATCGACATAGATGCGGAAGCGCGGCTGATCCTCGGAGGGGAGTGAAGCAAAGATATGGTGCGCCCCGGGATATTTCGCGAGCGCCTCGGAGCGCATCGTTTCAACCGCTTGCGGCGTGATTGCATGCACGGGTGCGAGTTGCGGCGCTTCCCAGCGCTCAACGTCTTCCAGCAGGACGGCAACGGTGCCTGAGAAGCAAACAAGGAATATCAGCGCCGCAAAGGCGAGGCCGAGCGAGGAGTGCCCAGCGAGAATGGCGCGCACGAAAGGCGCAGGCACTTTCGGCCAGATCGACTTGCCGGGCTTCCGCCCCTGTTTGGCTTGGTCGGTATTGGCGTTCATCCAAAACCCCTGATGGCGGCAGCCGAGAATGTGACGATGGCGACACCGACGAGAACGGCAGTCGCGCGGATGATCTTGTCGTCCGAGAGAGTCCACGCCATCAGCGCGCCCCAGACGACGGGAATGATGAGACCGCTGCTGACGATGCGGGTTTGCGGGTCGGAAGGCAGATAGACCGTCCACATGATGCCAACGCCCATGGCGGCGATCATGCCGATCGGACCTGCGAGCAGGAATCGCAGCACGCCACGCCAGGCGCGCGAGGGACGGTCCGAAGGCTCAAGTGCGATCGAGGACTTATCCGCCGCCACACGCGAAGGACGCACCTGAATGCCGGTCGCAATGAAGGCCAGCGCTGCGACCGAGATGACGGTCGAAGCGATGAAGATGCCGCGCGCTGTTCCAAGCGCTGGTGAGCCTGCAACGAGCGCGATGGCAAGGACAGCCCAGCCTGCCACGATGAGCCAGGCGCGCGATGCGCTGCGATCATTCCACGCGCGCCGCAGCAGGAAGGCCGCAAGCCCGCCCGCAGCCGTCAGCGCAAGCGCGACAAGAAGTTGTGGTCCGTTCAATGCGCGCCTCCGGCCCCGTTAGCTCCGGCTCGGAATTGTCACCCCGCCAAATGAAAGTCAATCGCATTCGCAAGTGTATGCGTCGCTACTGCGCTGAAAGCATGAGGAAAATGAAAGACTAAGTGGCTGAAGACCTTGCGTTATTTCTTGACGCTCGCGGCGTACGGATCGGGTCCGCCTTCCGCGATGAAGCGATCGATGCGCGCATCCAGAACCGTCAATGGCACGGAGCCAAGCTGCAGGACGGTGTCGTGGAAATTGCGGATATCGAACTTCGATCCCAAAGCGGTTTCAGCGCGCTTGCGGCCTTCGATGATCGCCATCTCACCGAGATAGTAGCTCAACGCCTGGCCGGGCCAGGAGATATAGCGATCCACCTCGGTCGTGATTTCGTGCTCGGCCAGCGCAGTATTCTCGCGGAAGAAGGCTTGCCCCTGTTCGCGCGTCCAGCCCTTGGCGTGGATGCCGGTATCGACCACGAGCCGTGCCGCACGCCACATCTGATAACTCAGCATGCCGAACGTCTCGTAGGGCGTCTGATACATGCCCATCTCTTCGCCGAGCAGTTCGCAGTATAGCGCCCAGCCCTCGCCGAAGGCCGAGATGTATGTCTTCCGCCTGAAATCCGGTACGCCTTCCTGCTCGTCGGCAAGCGGCATCTGGAATGCGTGGCCCGGCGCGCTCTCGTGCAGAGTGAGCGCCGGCAGCGAGTAGAGCGCGCGCGATGGCAGGTTGTAGGTGTTCACCAGATAGACGCCCGTGCCGCCGCGGCCCGCCGTGTAGAAAGGCGCGATGTCGTCAGGCACCGGGATAACGTCGAAGCGCGAGCGGGGCAGGCGGCCGAAGAAGTATTTCGCCTTGCCGTCGAACTTCTTGGAGATCCACGCCGCGCGCATCAGCAGCTCGTCAGGCGTCTTGGCGTAGAACTGCGGATCGGTGCGCAGGAAGGTGAGGAAGGCGGCAAGGTCTCCTGTAAAGCCTGCTTCCTTCATGACGTCATGCATGCGCGCCTTGATCTTCGCGACTTCGCTGAGGCCGATCTGGTGGATATCCTCTGGCGACTTCTTGAGCGTGGTGAACTCGCGGATCTGCGCAGCGTAGTAGGCATCGCCATCCGGCAGCTTGGTGGCGGCGATGTCTGTGGCGGTGCGCGGCAAGTACTCATCGCGGAAGTAGGGCAGCAGTTCGCGGTAAGCCGGGAAGACCTTGCCGGAGATCGCAGCTTTCGCCTCGCTCTGCAGCGTCGCTCGCGTTTCGGCGGGAATGTTGGCTGGCAGCGACAGGAAGGGTTCGTAGAACTGCGACTGTTCCGGCGTCTTGCCGTCATAGATGGCCGAGATCGACTCCGCACGGCCCTGCAGCGTCACGCGTGGCGGCGTGAAGCCGCGCGCGAGACCCAGCTTCATGTTTGCGGTTTCATCAGCGAAGAAGCGAGGAATGTCGTTCAGCAGAGCAATCCACGAACGCGCCTGCGCTTCATTGCGGAAAGCCTTGGGTGTCGCGCCCGCGATGTTGCCCCAGAAGGCGGAGTCCGCGTTGAGCGGCTTTTCGTATTCACGGAACTCAATGCGCGCCATGCGCACTTCGATCTGGTCGCGATAGATGGCGAGATTGATCTGCGCTTCAGGCGACAACGCTCCGCTGTCGAGCGCATCCAGTTTCGCGATCACGCTCTTCATGTAAGCGAGCTGTTCAGCTTGCGCCGCTGGATCAACGCGGCCCCAGGTCATCGGCAGCTTGTCGTCAGCCGTCGTGTCATCCCATTGCGGATCGTAGGCGCCTCGCCATGCCCATTCCGTTTCGTAGATCGCACGGAATTGGGCATCCGCGCGTGTCTCACCGGGCGTGCCATTGACCGTCACGCAGGCGGCTATCAAGCCGAACGCCGCAATTGCGATAACGCGCTTCATGGATGCATCCCGGTTCACGAACCGGAATGATAGCTGCGATCAGGCAGCGTGTCGCGCGGTCGGTCTGTCGCGTCTAGGCGGTCCAGAGAATCTCGCCAGCCTCGCGCAGAGCGGTCGAGGCGGTTGTAATACCTGCAACCAGACCCGGTGCGCGGGCAAGCGTGTCTTCCGCGAAGAATGAAGCAAGTGCGATCGCGCGCTCCGCTTCGCGGCCGGCATCGCTCTGCTGAGCCAGCGCTGAGCGCGTGAGATAATGGCCGCCGACAACATCGCCGGCGAGCCGCAGATATACGGTTGCGCCAGCAAGCGCTGTTTCGCGCGAGGACTGCATGGTGGTCGTCATCCACTGCGTTGCGCCTTCCAGCGCATCCGTGGCGATGGTCAGGCGATCAGCGATGGCGACGAACTTCGGCTGGTTGGACGCACGCGCGTCGCGCACCGTCGAGCGGATGTCGGTGATCATCGCCTTCATCGCCGCGCCGTCGTTCATCGACAGCTTGCGGCCAACGAGGTCGATCGCCTGGATGCCGTTAGTGCCTTCGTAGATCGGCAGGATACGGGCATCGAGATAGAACTGCGCCGCAGCCGTTTCGCTCATGAAGCCCATGCCGCCATGAATCTGCACGCCAGAATTGGTCGTGTCGATCGCGCGGTCAGTCGACCAGCCTTTGGCCAGCGGTGTCAGCAGGTCTTCACGCAGCTTGGCGGCTTCGCGGGTGGCTGCGTCCGCGTGATGTTCGGCAATGTCCGCGGCCGAACCGCACGCGTAGCAGATCGCGCGCGAGGCCTGCACGTTGGCCGCCATGGCGGCGAGCGTGCGCTGCACGTCCGGGTGATGGATGATGGTGGCTGAACCCTGCACGCCGGGCGCCGAACCCTGCTTGCGCTCGTGCGCATAGCCGATCGCAACCTGCAGCGCGGCTTCCGCAACGCCGACACCTTCGAGGCCGACATTGAGACGCGCCGAGTTCATCATCGTGAACATGGCGGCGAGGCCCTTGTTCGCCTCGCCGATCAGCCAGCCCTTTGCGCCGTCATATTCCATGACGCAGGTGGGCGAGCCGTGGATGCCCATCTTGTGCTCGAGGCCGATGCACTTGAACGTGTTGCGGTCGCCCAGCGAGCCGTCGGCGTTCACGAAGAATTTCGGCACGAGGAAGAGCGACACGCCACGCGATCCCGCAGGCGCATCAGGCAGGCGCGCGAGCACGAGCTGGACAATATTGTCCGTCATGTCGTGGTCGCCCCACGTGATGAATATCTTCTGGCCCGAAATCGCGAACGAGCCATCGCCGTTCGGAACGGCCTTCGACTTCAGCGCGCCGACATCCGAACCGGCCTGCGGCTCGGTCAGGTTCATGGCGCCTGTCCATTCGCCGGAGATCAGCTTGGGCAGGTAGGTCTGCTTCTGCTCGTCCGTGCCGTGCGCGAGGATTGCTTCGATGGCGCCGAACGAGAGCAGGGGGCACAGACCGAAAGCCATGTTCGAGCCGTGGATCATTTCCATGACCGCAAGCGCGAGCGGCTTGGGCAGACCCTGGCCGCCGAACTCTTCGGGGAAGGCGAGGCCCATCCAGCCGCCCTCGATGAACTTGCCATAGGCGTCCGCAAAGCCGGGCGTGGCGATGACGCCATCATCAGTCAGCTTCGCGCCCGTCTTGTGTCCAGCGGCATTCAGCGGCGCGAGCACGTCACGCGCGAGCTTGTTCGCCTCTTCCAGAATGGGCGCGACCAGATCCTGGTCGAAATTGGGGAACGCCCCAGTCGCAGCGAGCTCGTCGAGCCGTGCAACATGGGCAAGCGTCTGAGAAATCTGGGATAGAGGCGCGTTGTAGGACATAGGGCTAAATAGCCCGCCCAATCCCGCTCTGTCATCCACCCCGGATCAAGTGACGCAGCGTTAGTTCAACGCATCAAATCGAAGGTCTTGCCGTCGACCGTGATGCTCTGGGCCTTCCACTCATTAACGTTCTTGGTGTGCGGCTGGGCTTCCACTGTGACACTCTTGCCGGCAGCCAGAGCTTCCTTCTTGAGCCCGCGGTCCACCATGCGCTGCAAGGGCGACAGCCAGATTTCCAGCTTCTTGTCGCCGCTGTTCACCCAGAGAATAGCGTGGGGTTGCGCCCACTTGAGCTCCGAGATCGTGCCCGAAACCTTCTGCTGCTTGCTGGCGTCGTAGGCTTCCCAACCATGGTGGGCCCAGGCTGCACCCGCCAACGCCGCGCTCGATAGAGCGGCAGCGGCCAGCGCCGTTGCGATAATCCGCATATGACTTCCTCCTGATTGGCGACGGCGGCTCCGTGCTCGGATGCCAGCCGTCGCGGCTCATGGGAGGAACATAGGGTGCGCCAAGCGTAACGGCGATTTCTTGTTATTTCGGGCCGATCATCTTTTCGGGACGAACCAGCTTGGTGAACTCCGCGTCGGTCAGGTAGCCGCCGCCCACGGCTTCCTCACGGAGTGTTGTGCCGTTCTTGTGCGCCGTCTTGGCGATCTTCGCGCACGCGTCATAGCCGAGACGCTCGTTGAGCGCCGTCACCAGCATCAGCGAGTTCTCGACGCCCTTGGCGATATTGTCGATGCGCGGCTCGATGCCGACCACGCAGTTGTCGGTGAACGAGATCGCAGCATCGGCCAGCAGGCGGACGGACTGCAGGAAGTTGTAGGCCATCATCGGGTTGAACACGTTCAGCTCGAAGTGACCTTGCGAGCCGGCGAAAGCGATCGCCGCGTTGTTGCCCATGATGTGGGCGCAAACCTGCGTCAGCGCTTCGCACTGCGTCGGGTTCACCTTGCCCGGCATGATAGACGAGCCCGGCTCGTTCTCTGGCAACGCCAGCTCGCCCAGACCCGCGCGCGGGCCCGACCCGAGGAAGCGGATGTCGTTCGCGATCTTGAAGCACGAGGCGGCAACCGTCGTGATCGCGCCATGGCTCATCACCATCGCGTCGTGCGCAGCAAGCGCTTCGAACTTGTTCGGCGCCGTCTTGAAGCCGAGACCGGTGATATCCGCGATCTTCGCAGCGACCAGCTTGTCGAAGCCCTTCGGTGCGTTGAGACCCGTGCCGACAGCCGTGCCGCCCTGCGCCAGTTCCATCAGCGACGGCAGGGTCGATTTGATGCGCGCAATGCCGTTCTCGATCTGCTTGGCGTAGCCGGAGAATTCCTGGCCGAGCGTCAGGGGCGTCGCATCCTGCGTGTGCGTGCGGCCGATCTTGATGATCTTCTTCCAGTCGTTCGACTTGGCTTTCAGCGCTGTGTGCAGGTGTTCGAGAGCGGGGAGCAGGTCGGTCGCGATCTGTTCGGCGCAGGCGATGTGCATGGCGGTCGGGAACGTGTCGTTCGACGACTGGCTCATGTTGACGTGGTCGTTCGGGTGAACCGGCTTCTTCGAGCCCATCACGCCGCCCATCATCTCGATGGCGCGGTTCGAGATCACCTCGTTCGCGTTCATGTTCGACTGCGTGCCCGAGCCCGTCTGCCACACGACCAGCGGGAAGTGATCGTTCAGCTTGCCGTCGATCACTTCCTGCGCGGCTGCGATGATGTTCTTCGCCAGCTTGTTATCGAGCTTGCCGAGCTCAAGGTTCGCTTCAGCGGCGGCACGCTTCACGATACCCAGCGCGCGGACGATCGGGGCAGGCTGTTTTTCCCAGCCGATCTTGAAGTTGCCGAGCGAACGCTGCGCCTGGGCGCCCCAGTACCGGTCAGCCGCGACCTCGATCGGGCCAAATGTATCGGTTTCGGTGCGGTTCTTTCCGGCCATTGGTGCAGCTCCCAGCCTTGGCAAAGCGTCGAAAATCTGCGCTGCCACTAGACCCAAGCGATGCCGGGATCAATGTGGTTCGGACGCGCAAGATGGTGAACAGGGCGGACTGGCAGGTTGAGCGGCAGCAACGATAGCGAAGGTCCGGGCTGGACGCGCCAGAACAAGGTGCGGGCGCGCGTCCATAAGGACGGGTCGCTGGAGGTCGGCGTGGACGGACTCACCACGCAGGCGAAATACTACAAGCCCCTGCTCAAGGACTTCTTCCGGCTCCACTTCACCATCCGGCCCCGCTGGGGCGACTGGTCGGCCCACATCGCCATGGAATACACGGGCGACCCGCCGCACATGGACCTCGACAACCTGGCCAAGGCGCTGCTCGACAGCGCTGTCGGGTCTGCGTTCCACGATGACAGCCAGATCGCCCGCCTGCTGGTCGAGCGGCGGCAGGCGGAGCGGGAAGGCATCTGGATGCTGCTGGCGCCGATCGGGCCAGACCCCAGCCAGCCTCGCTGAAACGCGATTTCCGTACACGTACCCCGAGATCACCCAAGCTACACGGGGAGTCCGATCGATCAGCCGCCCTTGCGGACACCACGAAGGAAGATCTGCACAGCGCGGCGTGCGCGTGCTTCGATCACGTGCTGCGGCATGCTCGCGTTATTGACGACCATCAGCTTGAACCCTGAATCCTGCATGACCATGCCGAACAGCATGGCGGCGGCATCGTCTGCATCTTCGATCACGTATTTCTCCCGCACGATCGGGGAGGCCAGCCAATTGGCGAGCACTTCGCGCGGGAAGCCTTTCGGCTTGGCGGCGCTCATCAGTTCCGGATACCGGCGCACCTCAGAAATGATCAGGCGGAACAGCGCCATAGAGCGGGGGCTGGTGAAGTGGGTCACCATGCGGACAAGCATGCCGTACAATTCGATCTCGACATCATCGCCCGGTTTGGGGCCCGGGAAGTCGCCCATGTCCGCGACGTTCTCGATCAGCAGGGCGCCGAGTAGCTCAACCTGGCTTTTGAATTCCCGGTAGATCGTCTTCTTGGACATGCCCGCCTGCTGGGCGACTGCGTCCATTGTGGCGTGTTCGGGAAGTCCATCGAGAAAGATCTTCCGGGCCGCAGCCAGTATTCGCTCCCTTGGGGAAACGCTTACTGTGGACTCCGGTACAACCTGCATTGTGGCTCCGACTGGGTAAATCGTGATCTACTTAACGCGATCACCATCTTTCCATCGTATAACAGAATGAGATAGGGAAACGCCATAGTTTCCGAGTTGGGTGTGATGGACCTCCCCGAGAATACCCCGGCCGGCGGCGAAGCTGTGCCTGCCTCCACGGCAGGCGAAGGTTGCCCAACGCCAGAGAGAGTTGCCCCTGCGGAAAGTAGAGGCGAGGGTGGAATTGCGCCTGCTTCGGACTTTAGAGCCAAAAAAACGCACAGATCGAGTAGTATAAGGCTGCTGTCATTCGTCTTCACGACGGGGAGACAAGCCAGACCGGACGACTCAATCGGCCAATCCGCCATCGAAACCTCCTCCCCGGACGCGCAAGGACAGAAAAAGATGATCACGCGCAAAAAACTCACTTCGGCAGCCGCCGTCACGGGCGCAGGCCTGATGATGCTGACGCTGCATTCGTGCGGTCAGAAGCCGGCTCCGGCCGAAGAAGCGGCCGCTGGTCACGCGGCTGCAGCGGGCGCTGGTCAGGCGATGCGGATCACGCGCGTTGAAGTTCGCGATCTTGCTGATGAGTTTGTGGCCTCCGGCCGCCTTGTCGTGCGCGAAGAAGCCGCCGTGGGCTCGGAGCTTCCGGGTTATCGCGTTGCCGCCGTCTATGTGGATGAAGGCGATTGGGTGAAGCAGGGTCAGGCGATGGCCAAGCTCGACGATACCTTGCTGCAGGCGCAGATCGCGCAAGCCGAAGCTGCGCTGGCGACCCAGCAGGCCTCTCTCGACTTCAAGGCTGCCCAGCTCGCGCGCGCTGAATCGCTCGAACAGGAAGGCGCCTTCTCGAAAGAGTTGCTCGAACAGCGTCGCATGGAAACGGCGAGCGCCAAGGCGTCGCTTGGAGCTTCGCAGGCGTCAGTCAACGAGATGAAGGTGCGCGAAGCGCGCATGACCCTGCGCGCGCCGGTGGCCGGCATGGTGCTGCAACGCGCGATCCGCCCCGGCGACATTTCGGGCAGCGCAACCGCGCCGTACTTCCGCATTGCACGCGACGGCCTGATCGAACTCGATGCTGAACTGCCGGATTCCAAGCTTGCACTCCTGAAAGAGGGCAGTCCGGCCAAGGTCTCTCTGTCGACGGGTGAAACCATCGAAGGCAAGGTCCGCTTCGTCTCTCCGCGCGTCGACCAGAACACCAGCCTCGGTCGCGCGCGTATCCAGCTGCCGTTCGACAAGGCGCTGCGCCCGGGTTCGTTTGCCGAAGCTCGTTTCGGTTCTTCGTCCAGTGGCGTTGTCACGGTGCCGGCAGGCGCCATCCGCTATGAGTCGGGTGGTCCGTCGGTCATGCTCGTGGGCGATGACAACAAGGTCAAACAGGTTCCGGTCAAGCTCGGCGAGCGTTCGGGTGACTTCGTTCAGTTGGTTCAGGGCCCGCCTGCGGGTTCGCGCGTACTCGCCGTCGGCTCTTCGTTCACGCTTGATGGCGATGTAATCCAGGCCGTGGAAGAAGGCGCCGCGAAGGCGTCCGCTGCTCCCGGTTCCAAATAGAACTCCAGAATAGCACTAGGGCGAGGGCCTCACGATGAACCTCCCGATTTCAAGCTGGGCGATCCGCAACCCGATCCCCGTGATCGTGGCGTTTACGCTTCTGATGGTCGCCGGCGTCTATTCGTACACGCGCCTGCCCATCAAACAGTTTCCGAACATCGCCTTCCCGATGGTGGTCGCCACCATCATCCAGGAAGGCGCTGCGCCGACCGAACTCGAAAACCAGGTCACGCGCCTCGTCGAGAACTCGATCGCCAGTCTGCCGGATATCGAGCTGCTGCAGTCCAGCGTCACGCTTGGCGTCTCGACCACAATCATCCAGTTCAAGATCGGCACCAACCTTCAGAAAGCGAAGGATGATGTCGAGCAACGTGTGAACCAGGTTCGAAACCAGCTTCCGGCGTCGATCCAGCCACCACTGGTCAACTCGCTCGACTTTACCGGCGGCGCGCTGATGACGTTCGCGGTCTCGCATCCCACGATGACCGAGACTGATCTGTCCTGGTTCATTGACGATACGATCGCGCGAGACCTCCAGTCCGTTCAGGGCGTCGGTCAGGTTGCCCGGGTCGGCGGCGTCAACCGTGAGATCAACATCACGCTCGATCCGATCCGCATGGACGCGATCGGCGTCACGGCGGCGGACGTCAACAATGCCTTGCAGCGCTCCTACCGCAACTATGGCGGCGGCATCTCGCAAGTCGGCGGCGCCGAAACCACGACGCGCGTCATCGGCGAAACCGCCACGGTTGCCGAGCTTGGCAATCTCTCCATCCCGCTACGCGGCGGCCAGAGCTATGTGCGCCTGTCAGACGTAGCGGACGTCGGCGATGGTTCAGCCGAAATCCGGTCTTTCGCGCGCCTCAACGGCCGCCCCGTCGTAGGCTTCGAGATCATCAAGGTCGACACGGCCTCCGAGGTTGACGTCGAAAACGGCGCCTACGCCGCGATTGAGCGTCTGCAGAAGGGCAACCCTGGCCTGCAGATCACCAAGATCTTCTCGATCACCGACGACACCAAGGCGAACTTCCACGCGACGCAGGACGTGCTGATTGAAGGCATGATCCTCGCTGCCGTTGTCGTCTTCCTGTTCCTCCGCGATTGGCGCGCAACTGTCATCGCCGCGCTGGCCATGCCTCTGTCGCTGATCCCGACCTTCTGGATCATCACCTGGTTCGGCTTCTCGCTGAACGTCGTCACGCTGCTCGCTCTCACGCTCGTTATCGGCATTCTTGTCGATGACGCCATCGTGGAGATCGAGAACATCCAGAAGCGAACGCTGGCGGGCTACACGCCCTTCCGCGCCGCCATGGAAGGTGCAGACGCAATCGGCCTCGCCGTGCTCGCAACCACCGCGGCCATCGTCGTGGTGTTCCTGCCGACCTCCTTCATGGGCGGCATGCCGGGCCAGTTCTTCATCGAGTTCGGGATTACCGTGGCTGTGGCTGTCGTATTCTCGCTACTCGTGGCGCGCTTCGTGTCGCCGCTGATGGCGGCTTACTTCCTGAAGCCCATCAAGCATCATATCGACGCCCGCAAGCTCCCCGGTTTCTACGAGAAGATTCTGGGTCTGGCGCTCAAGCATCGCCTCATTGCTTCGGTGTTCGGCGGCTTTGTCGTCGTCGGCGCCTTTGGCTCCGCGATGATGCTGCCTGCCGGTTTCATCCCGACCGAAGACCCGGGCTACATCCTGTTCAACATCTCGGCTCCGCCGGGATCGACGCGGGTGCAGATGGAGCGTTCGGCGGCCGAGCTTTCCGAGCTGTTGAAGAAGCAACCGGACACCAAGGAGGTCTTCATCTCGATCGGCTCCGGTGGCGCAGGCGGTCAGGCGGCTGCCGCCAACGGCGGCGGCGGCGGCTCAGGCATGACATCCGGCTCGGCTGTTCTGGTGATGGTCGATCATCACAAGATGAGCACCGAGGAGCTGAAGCAGCATATCCGTCCGCAACTCGCGCAGATCCCCGACATCCGCGTCACCGCGCTGATGAGCGGCGGCGGCCCGACGGGCTCCGACGTGAACATCCTTCTCACCAGCGAAGACGGCCCGGCGCTTGAAAAGGCGCAGCTGGCTCTGCTCAACGAGATGAAAGATCTCGACAAGGTCATCCGCAATCCGCGCCTCTCGCCGGACCCGCCGGGACCTGAGCTGATCATCCGTCCGCGCACGGCTGAAGCTGCCCGCCTCAACGTGTCGACCGATGCAATCGCTCAGGTGGCTCGCATCGCGACCTCCGGCGACATCGAGGCGAACACGCCGAAATTCTCGGAAGGCGAGCGTCGTCTGTCGATCCGCGTGCGCCTGCCGAACGACGTGCGCCAGAACCTGGCTCAGATCGGACTGCTCCGCGTGCCTACGCTCAGCGGCGGCACGACGACGCTGAACGCTGTCGCTGATCTCTCCTACGAGGCCGGCCCCGGCATGATCCAGCGTCTGGATCGCAAACGGATGGCGGCCGTCCAGGCTGACTTCGCCCCGAACGTAACTTCGGGCGACGCCACAAACGCCGTGGACAGCACCGCGACAATGAAAGCGATCTTCGCAGCCGAGAAGAGCGGGGACGCGGTGGTGAGCCGCGCTCGCGTTGGCCAGGAACAGGCGATGAACGACATGTTCCGCGGCATTATCGTCGCGCTGATGTCCGGTATCGCCCTGATCTATTCGGTCATGGTGTTGCTGTTCAAATCCGTGTTCAAACCGCTCGTCATCATGTTCTCGCTGCCGCTGTCGTTCACCGGCGCCTTCCTGGCGCTGCTGATCTTCGGCAAGGCGATCGACATGCCGGTGATGATCGGCATCGTCCTGCTGCTGGGTATCGCGGCCAAGAACGCGATCCTGCTCGTCGAGTTCGCAATCGAGTCGGAGCAGCGCGGCCTCAGCGTCTACGACGCGCTGTTCGACGCTTGCCGCGAACGCGCGCGTCCGATCGTGATGACGACGGTTGCCATGTCGGCCGGCATGATCCCGACGGCGCTGGGTCTCGGCGAGGGTGCAGGCTTCCGCACGTCCATGGCCATCGCGGTCATCGGCGGTCTGATCTCCTCGACGGTTCTGTCGCTTGTGCTGGTGCCGGTTCTCTACTCGCTGGTCAGCAGCTTCGAGCGCCGCGTCAGCCCATTGGCCCGCCGTCTCGTCACCAAGCCTACGGCTGAAGACGAAGCGCTGCTCAAGCACCATCATGACGGCAAGCACGCATCAGCGCCGCCGCCGGCTGAGTGATCTTGAAACCATTCAGAGAAAGGCCCGTTCGCAAGAGCGGGCTTTTTGCTTTTGTGCCTAGCTAGGTTCGACTTCGCCAGCGCGTGACGCCCAGATCAGGCCGACAAACAGCCCCTTCATCCGCGGCAGGATCAGCAACGTCGCGCCGATGACGATCCCGGCGACGAACAGGAAGGGCACGAACACCGCGTTGGCGTCGCGATTGGCGAAGACGAAGAAGAACGGCGAAACCAGGTGGCCAACCAGCAGGATGGTCGCCCAGGCGGGGCCGTCATCGGCGCGAATGTCGCCGGTGCGCTCGCCGCAATTGGAACAGCCCTCGGCCTGGCGCAGATAGCCAGCCATGATCCGTCCCTTGCCGCAGGCCGGGCAGGTCAGCCGCAGGCCGCGCCTAACCGCCAGCCAAGTATCGCGCTTGGGTTCAGTCTTGTTCATACGCCTGACGGTGGACCCGCCGGGCAGTCCGGTCGATCACGCCTTAGGTCGCAGGCATCAGCTGCGGGGGGCGCCGTGCACGTTAGGGGCGGCAAAATCAGGTCAGGCGAACTGTAATCCTGCCGCGCCGCGCGTCTGCCAGACGACATAGGCCCAGGTTTTGATCCGGAGGGTGGGCTCCGATAGCATCACACGGTCGGTGAGCTGCACATCGCGCAGGAACTCGACACGGGCCCCCGTCGCGCTGACATTCTTCACCACAACATCGATGCGTTCGCCGCCGAGCGTCGTGACAGTTGCTGACTTGAAGGTCTGCTTGCGTTCAGCGCGCTTCTCTTCCGGTCCCGCGGAAGAATAGGTCACCTCTTCCGCCGGGACCGACGCGATTTTTCGCATTCGGTCCGCCAGCGGATCTGCTGGTTTGCTAGGGGTAGGCTTCTTGAACATAGTCGCGCGAGCAGGTGGTTGACCCAACCGTGATATACATTGGGGGCCAAAGGATTATGAAATAATTGACCTTTACTAGCCCGTGCCACCTTGAAGCAGATTAACCAATGCTAGCTGCCAAAGGGATAACCCTTGCGGCAGTGGTTTTCAGCCGATGGTGACTGAAGTTCCGCCATCCACGGGCAGCGCAGCCCCCGTAATAAATCGCGCCTCGTCGGAGCACAGGAAGAGGGCGGCGTAGGCCGTGTCCCAGCCGGAGCCCATGAAGCCCATCGGCACGCGGGCATTCCGTTCGGCCCGGAGTGTCTCCATGGGCTTGCCGCTAGCGGCCGCAATCCCGGAGATCGCCATGGGCGTGTCCATCAGGCCCGGCATGATGACGTTGCAACGAACGCCATGCTTGGCATTGCCCGCGGCAACCACGGTGGTCAGGCGGTTCACCGCCATTTTCGAGACTTCATAGGTGACCATGTGATGGCCTGCGATCGCGGCCAGCGACGAGATGTTGACGATCGCCCCCGCTTTCTGCCCGCGCATCACTGGCAGAACATGGCGGATCGTCATGGCCATCGATTTCAGGTTGATGTCCATGATGCGGTCCCATGCCTCTTCCTCGATCGCATGAGGTGGGGCGTCGCCCCGGCCCGTCCCGACATTGTTGACCAGTATGTCGATGCGCTTGAGCCGGGCCACCGCCTCATGCGCGATGGCGGCGCAATTGATGCTCTTGGTGATGTCCGCCTCGAAGGCAAAGGCGCGGCCGCCTTCATCGGTGGCCATCCTGACGGTCTCCTCGGCGCTATCGAGGCGGTGATCCACGCACATCACCTCCGCCCCTTCGCGCGCGAACAGGATCGACATTGCGCGGCCATTGCCGATCGTCTCGCCGGGCGTCTGACCGGCGCCGACGATGATCGCGGTCTTGCCTGCGAGCCTGCCAGCCATCTCAGAAGGCTTTCAGATCATGGTCCAGCGTCTGACCCTCGTCGAGTTGGATGCCGAACGAGTTGAGGATCATCGACACCTGCGTGTACTGGCCGACCGTGAACACCAGATCCATGCATTGCCGTTCTGAATAGTGCTTCGCCAGTTCCGCCCACGTCGGGTTCGAGACGAAGTGATCGCGATTTAGATCGTCCACCGCAGCCAGCAGCGCCTTCTCGGCTGCGTTCCAGCCATCGGCCCCCGCGCCGACCTTGATGCGCTCGATCTCTTCGGCGTTGAGCCCTGATTCCAGGCCGATGCGGTGATGCTGCGTCCACTCATAGCCCGACTTGCACAGCCAGCCGACGCGCAGGATCGCAATCTCGCGGTCCCGCGGCGTCAGCGAATTGCGGCTGAGTACATAGCCGCCCCACCATGTGAAAGCACGAAACGCTTCCGGCACGCGCACCAGCGTACGGAAGATATTCAGAACGGAGCCGTCCTTCTGCCGTGATTTCGCAAGGCGCTCCACCTGTTCGGGTGTGAACTCCGAATCCTGAAGCGGCGTGATGCGAGGCTTCGCCAGGCGCATGTGTGTCTCTCCCCAAAAGGTCTGACATGTCTAGCTCGGCGTCGTGCTGCGCGCCATCGGGGCTATGCGATAGGGGAATCCAACTTGACGTTACGCGATGGTGATTTCGACCAAGCGCTCGCGAATACAAGGAACCTTCTCCGCCGCACGCAGAAAGGGCTGCGACTGGAACGCGCTCGGCAATCCCCGATGGTGGCGCGAAGGCAGCTAGCTGGCGCGCAGGATGTGGTCGGCAGGCCGTGCTTCGGTGTGGTCCATCAAGTAGATGTAACCGTCTTCATCCAGCCGGCCGGTATCGCCCATCGCGACGAAGCCGTTGGCGTCGCGCAGCATGCGCTGCGCAATCCGCGTATGCTCATCGCTCTCCAGCGTGCGCGGCGTACGCGCCCAGATCTCGCCAACTGCGCCAGCAGGCAGCGTCTGGCCAGCGCGATCACGCACCTCAACCGTCACGCCATCCGCCGGCCGCCCGCAGCTGCCCGGCTTCTCGATCTTCCGCGTGAACGAGATAGTGGAGACGCGACCCGTCTCGCTCGAGCCATAGGCTTCACTCAGGATCGGCGCGAACAGGTCCGCCACCCACGCCTTCAGGTCCGGCGTCGCCGGAGCGCCGCCGATCTCCAGTTGGCGCAGCGAAGACGTGTCGGTTTTGCGAACCGCGTCCGTCCCAAGCTCCTGCATCCGGCGGAAGGATTCCGGCAGCGCGCTCCAATGCGTGATGCGCCGCTTGCGAATAAAGGCCAGCGTCGAAGCTGCGTCAGTGTCACTGAACAGCGAGATCGTGCGGCCTGCAGCCAGCGCAGCCCAGAACTGAACCGGCCCCCAGATGCGATGCAGCGGAACGGTGATCAGCGAGTTGCCATACTCCACCATCGGCGGCCGCGCCCTGGATGCAGGCAGCGCGCGGCGACAAGGTAGTCCGATCTGTAACGCACGACCCGCAGCGCCGGATGTCCACGCCAGCAGCGACGGCGTCGCGCGGCCAAAACGCGGCTGTGCAACGGCCGGGAACAGATCCCAGAAATTGTAAAAGCCCAGCGATACCGTATCCATCGCGGCGCGCAGGCGTAAAGGCAGCCCCTCCAGCGCGGGCGAAAGCCGCGAAGGCGCAATGTCGCCAACGATGATCGCCACCGCCTCGCTCAGGATCAGCCTCTCGCGCAACACGCGTGGCGGAAGGTCGGGGTCCAGCGTCAGCAGCCGCGCATCGAGTTTGGAGCAGGCGAGGGCAATCACCGCCCACTCAAGGCGATTGCGGCAACGCACGGCCACCACGTCATCCGCACCGATGCCGCGGCTCGCGAATGCATCAGCCAGCATGTCGGCATACTCATTCCATTCGCGATAGGTCAGCATGGCCTTGTCTTCAAATAAGGCAGGCCAGCCGCCACGGGTGGCGGCCCAGTATTCAAGACTGCGCGCGACCGGTTCGGTCAGGGCGCGAGGGACCGCCTGATGTTCGCGACCAGGGCTTCGCGAACGCGCAACAGCGATACGTGATCCGGATTGATCAACCACTGAAACATAACTCCACGCATGGATGCGATGATGATTGAAGCTTCCGCTCGTGGCCGAGCGTCCGCTCTGATTTCGCCCGCCTCACGGGCCCGCTTGATCAGGGCGGCGATGCCATCGATCGCCTCCCGCGTGATCCCCGCGACGTTCTGTGCAAGCTCGGTCGGCCCCACCCCAGCGCTCAGAATGCTCAGGAATGCACGAAGGCTGATGGGATCGCGCATGCCGTCGTCGATGTAGAAAGCGACGTGATCGCACAGGGCGTCGAGCCCTTCGGTCTGCTGCACCGTCTTGCGAATACGTATGGCGTAGCTTTCGAGAATGTAGTCGACCAAGGCGGCGACCAGCGCGTTCTTCGTCCCGAAGTAGTGGCCGGGCAGGGCGCGGCTATAGCCGGCGGCCTCGCCCGCCGCATGTAGCGTCAGGGCCTCAATACCCCTCTCGGCGACGATGATCTTGGCGGCTTCCAGGATTGCGCGTTCCGAGGTCTCACGACGCTCGGCTTGGGTCTGACGCGCCTTGTCTAGCGCTTCAGCCTGATCGCCGCCTTCAGAAGTCTTCCGTCCACTCATTTCGGGAGTAGATAAACTAGCTGTCCAACAAGCAAGTATGTTGACCCAACGGCAACTGCTGACGCAATGTCGCAGAACGCCCGCTGCGGGTGCGACAAGTTCGACGCAAAGAGTTTCCCGCTCTGTTGACGTCTGACTGCCGTCACGGCACGGACATACCCAATTTTCAATCCGCCCGGACCTTCAGTCCATGATGCGGGCCGAACCCGCGCTTTAGTTTTGAGGACACGCCATGACCGCCAGCCTGACCGCCGCCGCAGCACCGGCCGACGAAATCTCGGCCTACATCGCTTCCGCCACCAAGGCGGCCTGGGGCGTGGAAGGCCTGCCGGCCGGCACGCCGCTGAAGCCGATCAAGAAGGTGGGCGTCCTCGGCGCCGGCACGATGGGCGGCGGCATCTCGATGAACTTCGCCAACGTCGGCATCGAAGTGACGATCGTGGAAGTCCAGGAAGCGGCGCTCGAGCGTGGCCTCGGCGTGATCCGCAAGAACTACCAGAACTCGGCCGACAAGGGCCGCTTCCCGCAGGAAGAAGTCGGCATCCGCATGGGCCTCCTGAAAGGCACGCTGAACCGCGCTGATCTCGCCGACTGCGACCTCATCATCGAAGCCATCTTCGAAGACATGGCGATCAAGAAGGAAATCTTCGCCGACCTCGACAAGATCGCGAAGCCCGGCTGCATCCTCGCCTCCAACACCTCCTACCTCGACATCAACGAGATCGCCTCGGTCACCAGCCGTCCGCAGGACGTGATCGGCCTCCACTTCTTCTCGCCCGCCAACGTGATGAAGCTGCTCGAAATCGTCCGCGCCAAGCACACGTCGGACACGGTCGTCGCCACGTCGATGGATCTGGCCAAGAAGATCGGCAAGGTCGCAGCGCTCGCCGGTGTCTGCCCCGGCTTCATCGGCAACCGCATGCTGGCCCGCCGCCAGCAAGCCGCCGGTTACCTCGTCCAGGCCGGCGCAATGCCGTGGGATATCGACGCCGCCTTCAACGCTTTCGGCTTCAAGATGGGCCCGTACCAGATGTCGGATCTCGCCGGTCTCGACATCGGCTGGAAGCCGGGCGCGAAAACCGCCAACCCGCTGCGCGACATGATCTGCGAGCGCACCCCGCGCCGCGGCCAGAAGTCGGGCGCCGGCTATTACGACTACGACGCCGCCCGCAAGGCGACACCGTCGGCTGAAGTCGAAGCCATCGTGAAAGAGTACCAGGCCAGCTCGGGCATCGCCGCTCGCAAGGTCACGCACGAGGAAATCCTCGAAGAGTGCGTGTTCTCGATGATCAACGAAGGCGCTGCCATCCTGGAAGAGGGCATGGCCCAGCGCGCTGGCGACATCGACGTCACCTGGCTCAACGGCTACGGCTTCCCGCAAGACAAGGGCGGCCCGATGTTCCTCGGCGACAAGGTCGGCCTCCAACGCGTGCTGGAAGTCACCGAGCGCGTCTCGAAAGTCGTGCCGGAAGTGAAGGTCTCGAACCTGCTCCGCTCGATGGCAAAAGACGGCCGCAAGTTCTCGGACCTGCCGGCGCAACCCATCAAGGTCTAGGCTATCAAGGTCTAAACGCTAGACTTCTGCGAACCGGGGCGTTGGCTTGTACAACGCCCCGAGCATCGCGATCGTGATGATCGCCGGGATCAGCGCGAGCCACGGATAGCCATAGGCGCCCGCGCCAACGGTGGCCGTCAGTCCCAGCCCGATGAACGCTTTCCCAAGCGACGTCATCAACGAACCACTCTGCCGCCGCCGCACGAAGTCCTTGCGCGACGCCTGCGTCCGCCGCCACACGCCGACCAGCGCAGCCGACATCGCATTGGCGAAAACGCCAAACGCCGCCCACATTCCCACTGTCGGATCACGCGCCCCCAGCGCGATCACCGGCAACACCATCAGAAGCAGAACGGGAACGACGGCCGCAAATATCTTCGCGCGATGAACCGACTGCAGCCTGACCGGCGCCGACGCAATCAGGTCCGGCGCATCCTCAGCCGACACCGTCACCCAGATCAGGCTGCCCGAAAGAGCCCCCGCCAGCAGGGTAAGCGCAGGCGCGAATGCCGCCGCCGTAAGCTGAAACTGCCCATCCGGGTCCGGCCGCAACAGCACGAAGCCAAGCGGCAGGAAGTACAATAGCTGCAACCCGATCTGCGACAGCAGAAGCGGATCGCGCACCAGCAGGCGCATCTCCTTGCGGACCACCGATCCCGTCAGCCCGCCCCGCACCGCCGCAATGCGCGTATCCGCAACGCGCTTCTTGGCCCCCATGGTGGAAGCCGCCGCCGCATCCGCCACAAAGCGACGGCTGAAGATGTAAACGCCAAACGGAAACACAACCGCCGTCGCCAGCACCCACATCAACGTCGCAACAATATCGCCCGTGAAAGCCCGCGCCGGGAACAGCCACCACACATCCGGCTGGATATTCAGCCTCTGTATCAGCTCCGCCGTCTGCTGCGGTGTCATCGCGCCTTCGCCGCGCGTGGTGACGTTGAAGTACTGGAAGGTCAGGAAGATCGCGGCGCCCGCAATCGCGCTGAATATCTGCGCCAGCACCCGCGTCTGCTTCGGTCCGAGCAGCCGGAACAGGGCGGTCACGATCAGCAGCGCAAACCCCGTCGCCATGAACGCCAGCGTGATGATCACCACAATTCCCGCCAGCCACAGCGGCGACGAGAAAATCGTCATCCACAACAGCGGCGGTCCCAGCATCCCCGCATAAAGCGGCATCGCCCGCAGCGCGATCGCAGAAGCCCGCACCACCAGAATGCGCCACGCCGAGATCGGTGACGACAGCAACAGATCCAGATCGTTGCGCGTGTAGATCGCCTCGACAGCCGCCAGGATGGCGCCCGACATCATCACCGAGCCCATGAAGGCGATCAGCACATCGACCACAGCCAGCGCCACACCCGCCGCCGGCCCGTCATTGAACGGCGGCGGCGGAATGGCCGGCCCCAGCCGCATGAAAACGAAGAAGCTGAACGTCGACCACAGCCCCAGCATCAGGAGCAGCAGGATGATCCCCGTGCGCGGGTTCATCTTCCCGCGCCGCCAGAACAGGCGCAGCTCGTGCCCCATTAGCCAGCGTATGCCGCCGGGCTTGCCCCCCAGCGACACCGACTTCGTCTTGGCCTTCTTCGCCGCCTTGCTCATTGCGCCGCTTGCGCCACGCTTGTCGGCTGCGCGATCAGCGACAGGAACACATCCTCCAGCGACTGCCCCTGCGCGCCCGCATGCGCCTGCAGCTCGTCCAGCCGCCCTTCGGTCAGCAGCTTGCCGTCCTTGATGATGCCGATCCGGTCCGCCATCCGCTCGGCCACTTCCAGAATATGCGTTGTGAGAATAACGGCCGCGCCTTGCTCCACTCGCTCGCGGATCATGTCCTTCACCAGCCGGCTCGCCGCCGCATCAAGCCCCGTCAGAGGCTCGTCCAACATCAGCAGCTTCGGCTCGTGGATCAGCGCGCCCGCCAGCACAGCCTTCTGCTTCATCCCGCGCGAGAAAGTCTCGCAGCGATCATTGCGATTGTCCCACAGCCCCAGAAGCTTCAGCAGCCGCTCGGCGCGATTGCGCGCCTCCGCAGTATCAACGCCCCACAGCCCCGCCACGAACTCCAGATATTCCCACGCCGTCAGCTTGTCGTAGAGCAGGGGCTCATCCGGCAACCACGCGATGAGCCGCTTCGCCGCGATCGGATCATTGCGAGCATCGACATCGAACACGCGGATCTCGCCCGCATCCGCATTCAGCAGTCCCGCAATCATGCGCAGCGTCGTCGTCTTGCCCGCGCCATTGGGCCCAAGCAGCGCATAAAGCTCTCCGCTGCGCACCTCGAAGCCAATGCCATCCACGGCGCGCTTGCCGCCATAGCTCTTGGCCAGATTGCTCACCTTCAGGGCGGTGGTCATATCGCAGGCAGCTCCACTTGGGCCTTAACGCATGGCCCCAAAACGCGGCCTCAAAAAAACGCGGCAAGCTCGATTTCTACCCGGTTCGCGCTGATCCGTCAGTACGATCCGCGTGTATATCCTTGGTGAACCGGTTGCCTTCATTTCTCGTCATTCTGGACGGCATGGCCTTATGGGGTGTCGTCCACCACCGTCTCAGGCCGGTCCGGCCTCAGTCAAAGGTCCTGCCTTCATCGCCAACGACCTGCGCCCGCAGCGCCGCTGCCAACGCGCGCACCACGCAACGCATGTGCGAGTCCTCGATGTGAAAGTCCTTCGGGCCGACAAAGCTTACACGGCCCTCATGCCAGCGGAACACGCGCCGCCAGACACCCGCAAAGTGAACTTCGGTATCGCCGCCCGTATTGGCAAAGCGGAACACCTGTCCCGTCTCCGGCAGCGTCACGAGATAATCGCCCTCGGCCAGGCGAACATGCTCCGCCTCGCCAACAGCTGCCACCCATTCGGACAGCACGATGTCCGCGCCATCGCGCGTGATGTGAATTTCGTACGCCATGGACCACCAAAGCAAACAGGCGGCCCCATCGGGGCCGCCTGCTGCACATAGTGGCTAGCTGTGCTCCTGCCTACTGGCCGATGCTCTGCTGGGCCTGCGCCGCATTGATCCGGCCATTCATCATCTTGTTGATCGAGTCCATCTCGTCCGGCGTCAGGAAGCCGTCCTTGTTGGCGTC
Organism: Hyphomonadaceae bacterium; assembly: GCA_036733305.1. GTDB lineage: Bacteria > Pseudomonadota > Alphaproteobacteria > Caulobacterales > Hyphomonadaceae > UBA7672. The sequence continues at coordinate 11,083 of DAINAT010000009.1, read as the reverse complement.
AACCTTGTCCCAGTTGTCCAGCAGCATCTTCGCCATGCGGCCGCGCACTTCGTCCTTGGCGACCTTGCCGTCGATGTTCACGTCCATCATGCCGATGGTGCGCGAGTCATCCAGCGCCTTCTGGTAGTCGGGCTTGAGATTGCCGACCGACTCTTCGTTCCAGCGGAATCCAAAGGCCGTGTACTGCATCTCTTCGTGGCTCTGCTCGCCCCAGCGCACCGTGATCGTCGGGTCCGGATTGGCCGGGTTGTTCTTCGAGTTGTCATACTCATAGCGCGTGATCAGCTTCGTGCCCGGCTCCAGCACGATCGGCGTCTTGAACTCATACCCGCGCTGCCAGTTGAAGTCGTATTTCGGCAGCGACAGGATCAGTTCTTCCTTGGCCGCGCCCGGTCTCAGCAGCGAGACTTCGACGTTCTCGCCGCGATAGTGCGCGTGCGGGAAGACGGAGTAGAGCGTCGCAGCCGCCGGGAAGGTCGAATACGCCGTCTCCTTGTGGCGCGCTTCGTTCGGCTTGATCTCGATGCCCGCGTTCAGCACCACGGCGTTGCGGCGCACGATGCTCGGCGGCTTGTCCTTCGGATAGAAGTAGAGGCCGACCTTGGTGACGTCGGTCGTCGCCTTGCCATAGGGCGTATAGTGCATCTGGAAGCGCAGCGTCTGGCCGGGCTCGACCCAGGTGCCCGTGCCTTCCGGATAAACCGTCGACTCCGCGCCCACAGCATAGCCGCCAACCGGCGAGAGCAGGTGGTGCACGGCCTGACGATCGCCAACCTTGATGGTCGATGCGCGCAGCCAGCGGCCTTCCGTCATCGGGTTCTTCAGGATCGGGTTCTGGTAGTCGACAATGCCCGTCGCCGGCACGGCAAACGCCGGCAGCGTCAGCACCAGATCCGGCTCGCCCAGCTCCCACTCCGGCGCAACCTTGGCATTGATCTTCAGCGGGTCAGCCCCATCGCCACGCGGCGATCCGGCTTCCACCCAATGCACCAGCGTCTGCGTGTCCTTCACCGAAAGGTTCATGTCGTCCTTGAACGAGCCGACATGCGGATCGGCATTGTAGGGCGGCATGCGGTCCGTGCGGATCGCCTCGCGCATCATCGGCGCAAACTGCTTCACCGCCTCATAGCTGTTCATCGCAAACGGCGCGATGCCGCCCTCGGCGTGGCAGGAGACACAGTTCTTGGCGAGGATCGGCGCCACATCGTTCTGGTACGAGATCTTCGCGAACTCGGCTTTGCGATCACGGTTCGGGAAAGCGATCAGCGGCGTCTTGATCTCCGCCGTCGACACCTTCACCGGCGTGCCAGCCACCAGGCTGTTCACCGCATCCGCGACATAGGTTTTCTTCGCCGCCGAGATCGGCCCCGAATAGACGATCTTCCACGTCTTCGGCTGGATCACGAACGCCTGCGCCACGCGGCTCACACCCAGGCTCTCGCCCACCAGCTGCGTGTCATCGATCATCACCGGCGCATCGAGGCCCAGCGAAGCCATCTCGGCCTTGATCGTATCGCGGTTGTCGCCCGGGTTAGAATTGAGCAGCAGAACCGGAACTTCCTTGCCCGCAAACGCCGCCTGCAGCGCCTTGATCTCGGCAGCGCTGTCACGGAACGACTTCGCGCCATTCTGCTGCGAGATGATCACCACGGCGGGAGAATTCTTGTAGTAGCTCAACAGCTGCGTCTTCGACTTGTGGTCGACCAGCCGGAAGTCCTCGGCACGGTCCGCCACCTTGACCTGCGAAGCCGCCGCCACCGCGCCGATCGTCTGGCCATTGGCAGTCACGCCAACGCCGATGATCGCCGCCGCTGCAACGGATGCCAGCGCAACGCTGAGAAGTTTGGCTTTCATGGAAATGCCTCCCGGAGAGCAAAGCTCGCGAGCGCCGGTCCAGCACGGCGCACCGAGGAGTTTCCATATCAAAAACAGGTCGAACAGGCAATGCGACCGTGCGGTACCATTTCAGCCTGAAGTCAGCACAACCAGAGGTTTAGTTCAGTTCGCGGCGCACAGTTCGCGGCCGGAATAGGTCGGCTGATAGGCCGCGCACTTGATCTCCAGCGTCCACGGCGCGCGGCTGTGATCGATCGGTCCCACCCAGCTCTTCAACTGCGTGCTGCCCCATACGTCAAAGATCAGCTGCTGCGGCCGCACGAGCCGCGCCGCGGCCGGGCCAGCTTCCTCATAAATCATCTTCCCGTCGGCGTACCAGCGGACATAGCCGGGCTGCCAGTCGAAACCGAAGGTATGGAAGCCATCCGCCGAGTCGAACGGCAGCCTGACCCGCTTGTGCGTGGATTTTCCATTCTCGTGGATCGTCGCCTCAAGCGTACGCGTATCCCGCCCAAGGATCTCGACATCGATCTCGTTCGACCGGACCCTGCCGTCGATATGCGCATAGGTGAAAATGCCCGTGACCAGGCCAGACCCACGCGGAACCTTCATGTTCACTTCGAAATAGCCGTAGCGATAGAACGGCATGGTGCGCACCTCGCCCGAAACCAGCGGCTTGGCCTCTCCCGGGGGCGACTTGTCCAGCGTCAGGACAAGCCCGTTCGGCCCGGTGCTCACCTGGCTCTTGCGCCAGTCATTATCCATATGCGGGCCATTGCCCCAGCCGTCTGAAACGAACCAGTGGCTGCCCAGGGTCGGCTCATCGAACCTGTCGATAAACGGCTCGCCAATCTGGTTAGGTGCGGGGAGGGCCGGGGCCGCAGGCGTTGGCGCTGCCTCGGTATTGGGCGCCGTTTCCTCGTTCGGCACGTTCGTCTCGCGCTCGTGGGACAGTTCGTCGGAGGCCATCAGCCGCCCCCGCCACAGCCCGTCCAGATAGTTATCGCCATAAACCAGCGAAACCGTGATGATGCTGCCGATCATCGCTACAGCCGCCACTTTGCTGGCCATTGTGGGCGGAAGCGGCTTGATCCCGGCAAACCAGTCCGCATCCAGCCACGCCCGGAGATGGTTTATCCAGGCGGCGCGCAGGCCCGTTCCGAGGCGCGCAAATGCGCGTCTCAGCGTCCCCAGCGGCGATTCAGGTTTCCCTTGCATCTCCCGGCAGGCGCAATAACCGGGCCAAACCGCCAAAAAGCCTTAACCGTGAGGGACTTGCCATGGCGGCGGTCGGCCTTCTTCCCCCCTTTCCAGCTGTCTGCTAGAGCCCGCCGCATGACCCCCCGCGACAAGATCCGAAACTTCTCCATCATCGCCCACATCGACCACGGCAAGTCGACGCTGGCTGACCGCATCATCCAGATGACGGGCGGCCTCGCTGCGCGCGACATGACCGAACAGGTCCTCGATACGATGGACATCGAGAAAGAGCGCGGCATCACCATCAAGGCGCAGACCGTGCGCCTCGACTACACCGCCAAGGACGGCGTCACCTACACGCTGAACCTGATGGACACGCCCGGCCACGTCGACTTCGCCTACGAAGTCTCGCGCTGCCTCGCGGCCTGCGAAGGCTCGCTGCTGGTGGTGGACTCGTCCCAGGGCGTCGAAGCCCAGACGCTTGCCAACGTCTACAAGGCCATCGACGCCAACCACGAGATCGTGCCCGTCCTCAACAAGGTCGATCTCCCCGCCGCCGACGTGCCACGCGTGAAGCAGCAGATCGAAGACGTCATCGGCATCGACGCCTCCGACGCGCTTGAGATTTCCGCCAAGACCGGCATCGGCGTCGACACCGTGCTCGAAGCCATCGTCACCCGCCTGCCGCCGCCGAAGACCGGCGACCGCAATGCGCCGCTGAAGGCCCTGCTGGTCGACGCGTATTACGACACCTATCTCGGCGTCGTGGTCATCGTCCGCATCGTCGACGGCACGCTGAAGAAGCGTCAGGACGTGCAGATGATGAAGACGGGCGCGCATTACTCGCTCGATCGCGTCGGCGTGTTCAAACCCGGCAAGCTCACCGATGTCGATGAACTCGGCCCCGGCGAAGTCGGCTTCTTCACCGCTTCGATCAAGCAGGTGGCGGATTGCTCGGTCGGCGACACCGTCACCGACCAGCGTAACCCCACGGCCGAAGCGCTCTCCGGCTTCCGCGAAGTCCAGCCCGTCGTGTTCTGCGGCCTCTTCCCGGTCGACGCCGCCAAGTTCGAAGATCTGCGCGCCGCCATGGGCAAGCTCCGCCTCAACGACGCCAGCTTCTCCTACGAGATGGAAACCTCCGCCGCCCTTGGCTTCGGCTTCCGCTGCGGCTTCCTCGGCCTGCTGCACCTCGAAATCATCCAGGAGCGCCTCAGTCGCGAGTTCGACCTCGACCTGATCGCGACTGCGCCGTCAGTCGTCTATGGCCTGCACATGCGCGATGGCTCCGTCGTCGAGCTGCACAACCCGGCCGACATGCCGGATGTGATGCAGATCCTCGAAATCCACGAGCCGTGGATCGAAGCCACCATCTTCACGCCCGACGAATATCTCGGCGGCATTCTCAAGCTCTGCCAGGATCGCCGCGGCATCCAGAAAGAACTGAGCTATGTCGGCGCGCGCGCGATGATCAAATACGAACTGCCGCTCAATGAAGTGGTGTTCGATTTCTACGATCGCCTGAAGTCGATCTCGAAGGGCTACGCTTCATTCGACTACAACCAGATCGGCCGCCGCGAAGGCGACCTCGTGAAACTGTCGGTCCTCGTCAATGACGAGCCGGTCGATGCGCTCTCCATGCTCACCCACCGCGCTCGCGCCGAACAGCGTGGCCGCGCGATGTGCGAAAAACTGAAAGACCTGATCCCGCGCCAGATGTTCAAGATCCCGATCCAGGCTGCGATTGGTGGGAAAGTCATCGCCCGCGAAACCATCTCCGCCATGCGCAAAGACGTCACCGCCAAATGCTACGGCGGCGACGCCTCGCGCAAACGCAAGCTCCTCGACAAACAAAAAGCCGGCAAAAAGCGCATGCGCCAATTCGGCAAAGTCGAAATCCCGCAGGAAGCCTTCGTCGCCGCGCTCAAGATGGACGAGGACTAGAGCCCGAAGCCGCATGGTTCGACGGGCGCTCCCTGCGGTCGCTGCTCACCATGAGGCTTCTACTCGGGCGCCAGCGAGAGCCCTCATGGTGAGCAGCCGCGCAGCGGCGTCCGTCGAACCACGAGGGCGGGCTTGCCGCCGGTTTCGCTCAGGGCCTGCGTCCCACAAACGCGCTGCACGCAACCGTCCGCGTCACGCGCCCACCGAACTCATCACGCACAATCCGCTCCGCCTCGCTCAGCAGCCGCGCCCGCGTTTCCTCCGGCGCCATGCGCACACGCGAGAACGTACCATAGAGCGCTGACAGGCTCTCCGGTGTGAACGTCACCTGCTGCTCAAACAGCGCGTGCTCCGCATCCTTGAAGCCAGCATTGCGCAGCTCCCCGAGCCGCGCCGCAATATCCAGCGCGAACGCAGCGCGCCCGCTCGTTGCATTCGGGTCCTGCTCGATGCCGTTGAACAGGTGCTCCGTCGCGCGCCCGAATGCGTCCGGCTCGGCGCTGTTGTGATAGACGTTCCACCACATCGCGAAATGCCCACCGGACTTCAGCGCATTCCGCACCTTCGTCAGCGCCTTCATGCGCGGCAGCCAGTGCATCGACATGGCGGCGAAACCGAAATCATAGCGATCGGCCTCAAGCTCCGCAGCTTCAAACTTCGCGACATCGATAGCCAGCCGCGCCTCATCGCCAGCCTTCTCGCGCAGCTTCGCGGCAAGCCGTGCATCCGGCTCGATCGCGACGATGTGGCGAACAGGCGTGTCGAGGATCGGCAGCGTCGCATGCCCCGTCCCCGCGCCAATCTCGAAACACACGCTGTCGGCGGTCAGTCCCGCGCGCCCACGCAGCCAGTCGAACAGCGCCGACGGGTAGGGCGGCCGCGCGAAATCATAAAGCTCCGGGTCTTCACCGAACTTCGTGCCGCCCGGCGAAGAGTGGATCGACGCCATGCCTACGGAGCAAAGCTCGAACGCGCGGTCAGCGCCCAGCGATTGTTCTTGAACTCGACGATGTAGAGCGAGTCGAACTTCGACAGCACGGAGCCATCGGCGCGATAGCGCACGAAAGTCGTCAGCATGTGCGCCTTCTTTGCGTCGCACTGGACAATCTCGCGCTTGGCCCAATCGGAGTGATCCCACCCGGTGGCTGCAAGATTGCCGAACGTGTCGAGATCGGCGGCGGAGTTGATGATGCGCACGGTTCCGCTGGCGATGCGCACGGACGGGAAGTGGAACGTCGCTGCCCATGCCTCCGGGTTCTTGGTGTTGAACGTCCGCATGAACTCGTCCGTCACCTGATACGCCGGCGCATAGGCCGGGCAGGCGACAAACGCCTTGTCGCTAGCTGCTCCACCCGTCGTGGCGCAACCAGAGAGCAGGGCCGCGGCAGCCGCCGCAAATGCGATGCGTTTCATCTCGTTCCCCTAAAGCGGCTTGCAGGCCTGCGCCAACCACGCCCGATCATCCTCGCCCAGCAACGGCCCAACCTCGCCCAGCACCCGCGCATGATAGCGGTCGATCCACAGCCACTCCTGTTCGGTCAACAGCCCCGTCACGATCAGCTTCTTGTCCAGCGGCGCCAAGGTCAGCGTCTCGAACCCCAGCATCTCGCGATCCCCACCGGGGATCGGTTTCGCCTCGGTCACCACCTGCAGGTTCTCGATCCGGATGCCCCACGCATCGGCCTTGTAGTAGCCCGGCTCGTTCGAAACGATCATGCCCGGCTCAAGCGCCACCGTGTTCGGCACTTTCGAAATGCGATGCGGCCCCTCATGCACGCCGAGATAGCTGCCCACGCCATGCCCCGTGCCGTGGTCATAATCCACGCCCGCTTCCCACAGCGACATACGCGCCAGCACATCCAGCGCAGACCCCGTCGTGCCCTTCGGATAGCGCACGCGCGACAGCGCGATATGCCCCTTCAGCACGCGCGTATTGCGCTCCTTCATCTCCTCGCTCGGCTCACCAATGGCCAGCGTGCGCGTCACGTCCGTCGTGCCATCCAGATACTGCCCGCCGCTATCCAGCAGGAACAACGTCCCCTTCGCCAGCTTGCGATTGGTCTGCGTATCCGGCCGATAATGGTTGATCGCGCCATTCGGCCCCGCGCTCGAAATCGAGTTGAACGACAGGTCCTTCAGCTCGCCCGTCGCCTCACGGAACTCCTCAACCTTCTTCGCCGCATCAATCTCGGTGACTTCACCCGTCTGCCCATTCTCCTCGAACCAGCGCAGGAAGCGCGACAGCGCCGCCCCATCCCGGCGATGCGCCTTGCGCGATCCCTCGACCTCCACCGCATTCTTCTTCGCCCGCGGATACGTCACCGGGTCCAGCTGCCGCACAGTCTCCGCGCCCGCCTTCGTCAGCGCATTGAAGAACCACGACGACGCCAGCGCAGGGTCCACGCTCACACGCTTCCCCTGCAGCTTCGCCATCCGCCGCTCCAGCTCGTTCGACGGACGGATCGTCACCTCGTTGCCAAGATGCTGCCCCAGCTCCGAACCGATCTTCGCTGGATGCAGGAACAGCTCCGCCTGACCATCCGAGAACAGGAACGCCCGCCCCAGCGGCAGAGGCGTGCGCGAAACATCGCCGCCCCGAATATTGAACAGCCAGGCAATCGAAGCCGGCGACGTAATCACCGCCGCATCCAGCTTCGCATCGCTCAGCATCTTGCCCAGCCGCGCCCGCTTGGAAGACGAGCTCTCGCCCGCATACGCCACATCATGCGGCACAACCGCATGCGTCGGCTCCGAAGGCCGATCCGTCCAAGCGATATCAATCGGATTGGGATCGGTCGCCACCAGCTCCGCGCCAGCCTTCTTCGCCGCGTCCACCAGCTTGTCGAGCCCATCCGGCGACATCAGTTTCGGATCATACGCAATCTTCTGTCCCGTCAGCGTCTGCTTCGCCAGCCACCCGAACGGCCCGAGATCAACCAGATCGCCAACCTCGAACATCTTCGGCGCCAGCTGCTGCTTCACCTGCAGCGTGTAGCGGCCATCCACAAACACGATCGCATTTTTCTGGAACACAAACGCCGAGCCCGCCGAGCCGGTAAACCCCGTCGCCCACGCCAGCCGCTCAAAGCAGGCAGGCAGATATTCGTTCTGATACTCGTCATCGTGCGGGATATAGATCCCGTCCAGCCCCTGCGCCTTCAACGTCGCGCGCAACAGCGGCAAGCTGGCCCGGCCCACATCGGGGCCGCCGATCACTTCGTATGTCTGTCTCATGATGCTCGACGCTTTTGAGAAATAACTCGCCAGCGCAGTCTAACCCCGGTCGCAGGGGGTAGGGATAGATTCCGGCACGAAATTTTTGTGCCGATTTAGCGCGTGTTTTATGCCTTACGGGCGTAAACCAACGTCGACCAGCCATTCAGCCTGCGCCGCTGCACCAGATGCAGCCCCTGTCCGGCATAGGCAGCCCGCACCTGCGGCTCCTGATGCGTCAGCAGCCCCGACAGGATCACGCGCCCGCCCTTGGCCACCAGCTTCGCAATCTCCGGCGCCAGGCTCACCAGCGGCCGCGCCAGAATGTTCGCCAGCACCATGTCGTACGGCGCATGCGCCCGCATCATGCGATGCCCGGTCCCGCGCGCATGCATCAGCTTCAGCCGATCACCGGCCTTGTTGTTCTTCGCGTTCTCCTTCGCGATGCGGATGGACTCCTTGTCCATATCCGTCCCCAGCGCGAACCCCGCGCCATACTTCACCGCCGCCAGCGCCAGCACGCCCGAGCCCGTACCGATATCCAGCACACGCTGCGGCCGCTTCCGCTTCAGCTCGACAGCCAGCGCCTCGAGGCAACCCTTGGTCGTGCCGTGATGCCCCGTGCCGAACGCAGGCCCCGCCTCGATCCACACCGGAATCTTGCCGCCTTCAAGGTGCGCCAGCTCATGCCACCCCGCCACCACGAACGGCCCAGCATTCACGGCCGGAAGCCCCGCAAGGCTAACCGCCACCCAATCCTTGTCATCCAGCTTCTGCACCGCCGGTCGCGCCTCGGGAATTTCCCGCTCGATGATCGCCGCCGCCTCGTTCGCCAGCTCTTCATCGATGCAGAACGCATCCAGGCTCCACGACACTTTCGAGGCCTCTTCCACCGACACAGCCGAAGCAGGCGAGGGGTCCATCTCGCTCAGCACAGTCGACAGGCGCTCGGCGTCGGAGCGGGGGAGAAGGCAGTGCACGCGATACATGGGGAAAATCCGGGTCCAGAAGCGCGCGCTTATAGCGAAAAACCCCGCGCTGTGAAGCGCGGGGTCTTTGCGGTCATTCTGGCTGCAGTTCAGCGGTTAACGCTGCTGCGGGTTCTTCTGGTCAGGCCTGTTCTGCTCAGGCTGGCCTTGCTGTCGGTTATTCTGGTCCTGCTGCGCTTCCTGCTGGCGGCGCTGGCCTTCGTTGCCGCGCTGGCCGTTCGGATCGTTGACGTTTGCCTGCTCGCGGCGATCAGCGGGGTTTTGAGTTTCTTTGTTGTCGCGGGGGTTGTTGGCCATGATGGCTTTCCTCTTCTGTTGGGTTTCGGTTGCGCGAAACGTGGGTTGTCCCCCCATCGCACCCCTGACGCGCCCGTATCGCGCATTGAACCAACGCAGGCCGGGTGCTGCCGTTCCCGCAAGTTGATCCAGGTTGAGCAGTTCGTACCTAATGCTTTTTCGTTTCGGGCTCGCCATCCGTGGCCCGCTCTGGAGCAGGGTGACTATTGTTCTTGTTGGGCGTCCGGAACGGCTTGTTCGGATGGTCGCGACCATCCGCTTCATCGGAGCGTGCGCCCGGCGTGCGTGGAGTGTGCTGCGGCACATCACCAGTTTTCGAAGCTTGCGAGACGGCGTGGGGATCACGTTGCGTAGACATCGGATGTCTCCTTGGGCGCAGACTGGAAAATTGCAGACTGAAAGATCACAGGCCCAGACACAAAAACGGGCGGAGACCAGAACAGGTTCCGCCCGTTTGTCAGCGTTCACTGAAGAACGTTACTGGCGCCGTCCGCCCAGCGGCTGACGATCGCCCTGATCGCTGTCGCCCATGGCGCGCATGGGCTGGTTGCGCTCCGGCTGTACGGCGATGCCGATGCTGTTGACGTTCTCGCCAATCGCGCCGCGCGGCGTGTCATTGTAATAGCCATCGGGATCGCGGCCGAATTCATCGCCGAACACGGAATCGTGGATTGGATGATTGGCGTCGAAGTTCACGGGTTCTTTGCGCGACATGATGGTGCTTCCCTTCTTTAGAGTGTGTCGGGATAGAAACGTCCGTCGTCCACGATGGTTGCGCACAACAGCGCGGCGCATGTCCGCACCATGACACCCACATTACATTTCCACGCGCAGCTTGCGGCCACGCGCCCACAGGCGTTCGTTGGTCGAACGAGCACCATGGAGCCCGCACCATGCAACCATCCACCGACCACCCGCACGTAGATCCCCCAATGTCATCGCCCGCGCCCGTCCTGGCCTTTGTCGCCGCGGTAGCAATCATCGTCCTCACCGGCCTGATGGCCACCGAGTTCATCTGGGCCGCCCAGCATCCCGTGGCCGTCGCCCACACAACACCCCAACACGCCCCAAGCTGATCCACCCCGCCAAACCGTAGCGTGCATCACCGATGCACCAAGCCACGGCCACCGCCCCTCCACCGTCATTCCCGCGAAAGCGGGAACCCAGGGACCAAGCATACCGCTCAACCCGACCCCCACCTGTCCTCCCCCTTTCAGGGGGAGGGACCCTGCAGCACTGCTGCCCTTCGTTGAGAGTTAAGTTCGCGCAACGCGGTTCCTCCCCCTGAAAGGGGGAGGACAGGTGGGGGTCGGCCAGCCAACCACACCACCATCACTTCATCGTCCCGCTCCTCCCGCCCCGGACGTGATCCGGGGCTGGACCCAGGGGCGGCTTGTCCCGCTGTGTGAACCCCTGGCTCCCGACTTACGTCGGGAGGAGCGGTGATGGGCTGAAGTGTAGGATGGCGATGATGCAGAACTGTAGGACGGAGAAATTCCATCTCGTCTGCATTCAACAACTTGCACGCCCAAGTTGGGGGATACTCCTCCCCAGAATCTACGGCGCCGAAAACCGGCGTATACTGCAAACGCACCTGACGACGG
>DAINAT010000008.1:0-58504 GCA_036733305.1 Hyphomonadaceae bacterium | reverse complement strand
TGAACTCCCACGTCCGCCACGGCGCGATCACCTTGATGTTCGGGTTCAGCGCATAAGCAGACAGTTCAAAGCGAACCTGGTCATTGCCCTTGCCGGTGGCGCCGTGCGCGATTGCATCCGCGCCTGTTTCCTTCGCGATCTCGACCAGTCTCTTTGCAATGAGCGGACGCGCGATCGACGTGCCGAGCAGGTACAGGCCTTCATACTGGGCATTGGCGCGGAACATCGGGAAGACGAAGTCGCGCACGAACTCCTCGCGCACATCCTCGATGTAGATGTTCTCGGGCTTGATACCCATGAGCTGCGCTTTCTTGCGCGCAGGCTCCAGCTCCTCGCCCTGGCCGAGGTCAGCCGTGAATGTGACGACTTCGCAACCGTATTCCGTCTGCAGCCATTTCAGGATGATCGAGGTGTCGAGACCACCCGAATAGGCGAGGACAACTTTCTTCGGCGCGGTTTTGGGGGCAGCCATGGTGAACTCCCGGGCAGGACGAGCAGCGGATGGCGCGCTTATAACCCCAAGCTGCTGCGTCGCAAGCGATCCTGCTGCCGTCGGAGGTAGCGCCACCCGGATCGCGTGCTAGTTTGTGCTGGCAGGGGCGGGGTTCCCGCATGTTGGGGAGTTACAATGGCCTGGTTCGCCGGTGTTTGCCGACTATTGCTGAAGCGGGCCGCCGCGCTGGCCGCCCTCGCCTTCGCGCTGGCCGGAGCGCCTGCTGTCGCCCAACCGGCCTTCTGGGTCGTGCGTGACGCGGATTCGACCATCTACCTGCTCGGCACCATCCACCTGCTCAAACCCGACCTGGAATGGCGCACCGAACAGCTCGACGCCGCCATCAACGCATCCAGCGAAGTCTGGCTGGAATTGCCCACCACCAACGCCGCCGCCATGCAGTCGGAAATGATGGTGCTGGTCTCGCGCTACGGCCTCGCCCCCGCCGAGCGCCTGTCGCGCAAACTTACAAAGGACGAGCTCAAGACGCTCGATGAAGCCGCCCGTCTCGCCGGCCTCTCCGCCGGCCAGCTTGAACTCTTCCGCCCGTGGTTCGCCGCCCTCACCATTTCCACCGCCGCCATGTCCCGCGCCGGCTACGACCCGGCCTCCGGCGTCGACAGCAAGATCGAGGCGATCTTCCGCGAGCGGAACATCACGCCCAGCGGCTTCGAGACGGCCGAACAGCAGATCAAGGTCTTCGCCGGCATGACGCCAGAGCAGGAGCTGCGCTATCTCCGCGAGACGATGGAGGAATACAACGACGCCTCTACCGAGCTCGACAAGATGGTCCAGCAATGGTCGACCGGCGATCTCGCCGGCATGGAGGACATGTTCGTCACCGAGATGAAGACCGAAGAGCCCGACCTCTACGAAGCCCTTCTGGTCAACCGCAACGCGCATTGGGTTCCACAGATCGAAAACATGCTGCGGGGCTCAGGCACGACATTCATCGCAGTCGGCGCCGCGCATCTCATCGGGCCCGACAGCGTGCTCGCCATGCTCGCCGCCCACGGCATCGTGGCCGAGCGGGTGCAGTAGTTCAGGTTATAGGGTGACGCGCGCGAGCTAAACCTCGGCCCATTTCCGCAGCAGGTTGTGGTACACCGCCGTCAGCCCAAGCACGGCCTCGTGCTTGTCGCCCAGTTCCGTGCGCGTCTTTATGATCGACTGGTCGAGCTGGTACAGCAGCGCGCGTCCGCCATCATCCTTCACCATCGACTGTATCCAGAAGAACGACGCCCAGCGCGAACCGCGCGTGATCTCTTCCACGCGATGCAGGCTGGTTGCGGGATACAGCACCATGTCGCCCGCCGCGAACTTGATGCTCTGCGTGCCGTACGTGTCCTCGATCACCAGCTCGCCGCCATCATAATCTTCCGGCTCGGTCAGGAAGAGCGTCGCTGACAGGTCAGTCCGCACGCGAATGTTGGGCCCCGCGATAAAGCGGATCGCATTGTCGACATGCGCGCCGAACTTCATGCCCACATCATACCGGTTGAACAGCGGCGGAAACACGCGGAACGGTACAGCCGCCGAATTGAAGCCATTCGACCGGCCCAGGGCGCGCAGCACGATATCGCCCAGCGCCCTCGCCTGTGGCGCATCCTCCGGCACCTGAAGATTGTGCTTGGCCAGCGCAGACTGCGCCCCGGCCGTGATCTTGCCGTCCACCCATTGCGTGCCCTCAAGCACGGAGCGGCAGTGCGCCACTTCGGCTTTCGACAATACGCTTTCGATTTTCACCAGCATGGCCAGTACCTAACAGGCAGCTCCATAAAACAGAAGGGACGGACCCAACGGCCCGTCCCCCCAACACGTCAGACCGTTATGCGCCTAGTACACGACGGAGAAGGTGCCCACGAAGGAGCGGCCCTGACCCGGCGTGACGCGGCTTCCGTGGATCTGGGCGAAGTACAGCTCGTCCGAGAGGTTGTAGCCGTTGAGCGCGACGCGGAAGCGATCCCAGCCATACGACACATAGCCATCCACGGTGGTGTAGGACGGCACGGCAGCTGTGTTGGCCGCGTTCAGCCAGACCTTGCCCTGGTAGGTGAGACCGCCGCCGACTTCGAGGCCGGCGAGCCCGCCGGTGAAGTTGTAGGTGGTCCACAGGCTCGCGCCGGTTTCCGGCGTGAACTGGATCGCCTTCCCGATGTTCGCCACAGTCGACGAGTCGGTGATCTTGGTATCGAGCCAGGTGGCGTTGACGTTGACGGACCACTGGTCGGTGACCATGCCGGCAACGCCGAGCTCGATGCCCGTGATTTCCTGCGCATCGCCCGAGCCGACCATCAGGTCGCCGTTCACGTCGAGGATCTTGGCGTTGCCCTTCTCTGTCTTGAAGACGGCGCCCTGAAGCTGGACGCGATCTTCGAACAGGCCGATGCGCCCGCCGAGTTCGATGTTGGTGTTTTCTTCCGGATCGAGATCCTTGTTCGACGCTCCAGTCGGCGTGGTCGGGTTGGAGATCGTGTCGCCATTGTTGGCGGATGCGCCCTGCGGCTTCGCCGATTCCGAATAGCTCAGATAATAGTGCTGGTTGGCGGCCGGCTCGAAGATCACCGCGATCTGCGGCGTGACGAAGTCTGACTTGGACGAGACGCCCACATATGTTGTGCCCGTCGTCGCGAATGTGGTCGTGTTCTGGTCGACCTCATACGAACCCCAGCGGAGACCGCCCGTCACCGACCACTGGTCCGTGAGCCACAGGCGCTCGCTTGCGAACACGCTGACGTCGCGCGTGGTCGTGTCGCGGATGTTGGATTTGCCCGGAGCAAGCGCCACGCCCGGCAGGAAGGCCGGATTGAGGATGTCGAGAGGCGTGCGGGTCGCGCCATAGGCGTACTGGTTGCGATCATTGTTCTGCCAGGTAGCGTCCACGCCGCCGACGAACTCGCTGCGAAGGCCGAACAGTGGGGCGGTGATGTTCGCCGCCGTAATGTTCTGCACGCCTTGCGTATCCTGATCCCACGGACCGGGGCCGCCGGGTGTCGTGACCGGAATGGTCGCCGCATTGCCATCGGTCAGCGCCGTGATGCAGGTCGCCGCGCAGCTGACAGGCGTGAAGCGAGCGAAGCGCTGATAGAAGCCCCAGCGCAGATCGCTCGTCAGCGTCAGCCAGTCATTGGCCTGGTGACGCAGGCGCGCCGTGATCGTGTCGACCGTCGTTTCATCGACGTCGCTGGTGTAGCCGTAGAAGTTCTTGGGGTTTACGCCGTAATCGGTGATCGGCACGCCGTTGATGACGGGGATGCCGTAATCGGTCAGCTTCTCTTCCCGTTGGTGCAGGTAGGCGACCGTAACGGTCGTCGGCGAGTCGAGGCCGAACGCGAATGACGGCGCAACGCCCCAGCGTTCCGAATAGATGTGGTTGCGGCCGGTGTTCCCGTTCTCGTGGGACATTGCTGCGAGGCGGCCCGCCATGCCGCCACCGAAGTTCTGGTTCCAATCGCCGGTCACGCGCAGATAGTCAGCATCGCCCACGGCGATGGCGGCCGAGCCGTTCGTGTCGGCATACGGCGTCTTGGACGAGGTGTTGATGCCGCCGCCGGCAGCGCCCCGGCCGAACGCGGAAGCGGACGGGCCTTTGAACACTTCGACCTGGCCGTAGTTGAACGAGTCGCGCGTATAGACGCCGAAGTCGCGCAGGCCGTCCGTGAAGATGTCGTTCTTGGCGGAGATGCCGCGGATGAAGAACTGGTCGCCGCTCATGACGCCGCCTTCACCGATCTGCGTGGTGATGCCCGGCACGTTGCGCAGCGCTTGCTCGAGCGAGGTGACGCCCTGCTCCTGCAGCGTCTTCTCGTCGATGATGTTCACGACCTGCGGCGCATCTTCCGCATTGACCGTCGCAACCGACGACACGACGCGGCGGCCCAGCACGTAAACGCGATCGCGCTCGCCCTCGTTGGAGCCACCCGCCTGCGGCTGGTCATTGTCATCGGCCGACGTGGACACTTTGTCCGGGGTCGGTCCTGACTGCGCGTAGGCCGGCAATGCACCTGCAGCGGCCGCGAGCACCAGGGCGAGCGCCGCCCCTGAACGCAAGCTGCCGAGCCCGGCCGGTTGGCCGGATTTGAGTTGGTTTGACATCCCGATGTCCCCGGATTGAAACAAGTTGATACAGACTTGAAAACGACTCGCAAGTGCAGCTGGCCTGTACGTCGGGGAAATCGCGAATGCAAGTGCCTCGCAATTACAATTGCACAATTTGGTCTTGGACGGCTTCAAGTCTGCGCCGGTCAGCGCCTCTCACGCGCGCCGTGCGTATCGCTCTGCTCTTCTGAATGCAGAGCTGAGCTGGCGAGATCGTCAGACGCTGTTCGGTCCCGATCGCGGCGTGCTGCGCAAATCGGGCAAGCCCTGATCCGACGCGATCCGACCCCGCGCAAAAAATTGGGGCGGCTTCGCTAGGAAGCCGCCCCAGGCAGAATGGCGCGATCCGGGGAGGAAATAAGGACCGCACCGAGGGTTGTGTGTGAGCTTCCGCCCGAAACTTCTGGCCCCTGCCCGCCAGCCGCCCCTCATCTCGGGGCCAGCCACGCTGCAACAGCGGCAACAAAGCCAGACCTACGCGGGCAGACTTTTAATTGCAAGTGCTTCGCAAGTGCAATTAAGTCGCAGCGCCTCGTACAGGCCAAAAAAAGCGCCGGCCTCTGAAGAGGTCGGCGCCAGGCAGCGTCTAGAACGATTGGGGAGGAGAGAAATCGTTCCGCGCGAGGGGGCCTTGCGGCCCCGAGAGAAAATCGTGACGGGAAGCGGCGCCGTAGAGGCCCTGGGGAGGAGGATAGAGGTCCTCCGGCGGCCTGCTTCCCGATTTTAGCTACCTAGGCGACGACGCGCGATGCGCCATCGAGCAGGTAGAAGAGGAACGCCGTGCCGAGCAGCGAGCCCGGGATGGCGATGAGAAGAGCCAGAAGTTCCTGGCGTGCTTCGGTGAACTTGGGGAGGAAAGTCATGTGCAGCTCCGTTTATATCCGGGGTCTCTAACGGCCCCTGGGGGAAGGTTTGGCAGGCGAGGCTCTTTGTCCCCGTCCGTGGATTGTATGTACCCTATGTCTGATCGGAATGCAATGAACAAAACTCTAAATGTTCAATATTTCTGCTGCGCATGCGATCACAGACGCGCGATTTCGTGCTGCGCTTGCTAACACAACGCACCTAAGGGGCGCTTAAAACCGTGATTACGCTTCTGTAAGGCAGGCCTTCAAGCCTAGCGACGAGCAGAAAGTCCCGTGAAAACAAGACTCAAAACTCCGTCCAGCTCTGGACGCAGCGCATCCAGCTGTTCCGTGGTCCACAATTGAGGGATTCGGAACTTCATCATCGCGCACTGAACCAGGTCCGCCGTGATGTTCAGATCGGCCGGCAGCGCGAAATCCCCCGACTCGCGGCCCTCATCGAGAATCCGCTCGATCTGCTTGCGCTCCTGGGCGGCTTCCTCGGCCAGATACTCCGGCCGCTCGCGCATCATGATCTCGGACAATTCCATCAGCTTGGGGTTTTCGGAGAAGACCCGGAACGTCCGCTCCAGCCTCGCCAGGAAAAAGTCCCGCATTTTCCGGGTCGCAGACCGCGCTGCATCCCGGATGATCTCCTCATAGATCCCGCGCGAATTGTTCGCGAACGCACGCGTCATTGCCTCGGCGATGTCGATCTTGGAGGGATAGAACCGGTAGATATTCCCAGCGGACATGCCGCAGTCCGCCGCGATCTCCGACATGGTGGTCTTGTTGTATCCATAGTGCAGGATACGTTCGGCCGCCGCCTTCAGGATGGCTTGGCGCGGGTCCTGTTTGGGATCGGCCTTGTCGGTCGAAATTGACGTCATGCGATATACTTACACCGGAACATTGAACGTTCAATGAAATCTTCAGAAGATATATCGCAGCGCGAAACGACTTTCCAGTCGGTCGGTGTCGCAGGAGCTGGCGCCTGGGGAACAGCGCTCGCTATTTGCGCACGCGCTGCCGGTCGCGACGTCAAAATCTGGGCGCGTGAGTCCGAGATCGCGAACGCGCTCACCAAGGGCGAAGGCAATCCCACCTTCCTGCCCAACGTGCCCATCCCCGCGATCGCTTCATCGACAGACATGGCGCATCTCGCAGACTGCGATGCGATCCTGCTTGTCGCTCCCGCCCAGCATCTCCGCGCCACGCTCAAATCACTCGCGCCGCATCTCAAGCCCGGCACACCCATCGCGCTCTGCTCGAAAGGCTTCGAGCGCGGCTCGCTCAAGATGATGACCGACGTGCTGGCAGAAGAAGCGCCCACCGCCTCCCCCGCCGTTCTCTCCGGCCCCTCCTTCGCCATCGACGTTGCGCGCGGCCTGCCCACCGCCGTCACCCTCGCCTGCGCCGACCGCGCCATGGGCGACACATGGATGCGCTCGATCGGCCGCCCGCACTTCCGCACCTACTGGAGCGACGATCTCATCGGCGCCGAAGCCGGCGGCGCGATCAAGAACGTGCTCGCCATCGCCTGCGGCGTCTGTGAAGGCCTGGGGCTAGGCCGCTCCGCCCACGCCGCCCTCATCGCACGCGGCTTTGCCGAGATGACGCGCCTCGGCGTGAAGCTCGGCGGTCGCGCCGAAACCCTCGCCGGCCTCTGCGGCCTGGGCGACCTCGTCCTCACCTGCTCATCCCCGCAATCGCGCAATATGAGCTTCGGCATGGAGCTCGGCCGCGGAAAAACCGCGCGCGAAATTCTCGACACGCGCAAGGCCGTCACCGAAGGCGCAGAGACCGCGCCCGCCGTCGTCGAGCTCGCCGAACGCCTCGGCGTCGACCTGCCCATCTGCAAGACCGTGCTCGCCCTCATCCAGGGCGAACTCGACGCGCGCTCCGCCGTCGACCAGCTCCTCAATCGCCCCCTCAAAGAAGAATAGCCCTCAAGCAAAAATAGAAAGCCTCCGCATGCCCCTCTTCGTCCTCTACGGTCAGGATAAGCCGAACGCGGTGGAGACCCGCAAAGCCACGCGCGAGAGCCACCTCGCCTGGATCGAGGCCATGAGCCCGCGCGTGAAGATCGCCGGCCCGATGTTCGCCGACGATGGCGCAACGCCCATCGGCTCCGTCATGGTCATCGAAGCCGACAGCCTCGAAGCCGCAAAAGCCGACTACGCCAAAGACCCCTACGCCGCCGCCGGCCTCTGGGCCTCCACCAGCATCCGCCAGTTCAACTGGGTGGTGAAACAATGACACGCGCCGGCATCCGAGCAGCGCTGTTCGCACTCTCGCTTGGCTTGGCCGCTCCCGCTCTCGCGCAGGAAACGCCAACGCCGCGCACTGATATCGAACAGCTCCGCAAGGAAGCCCGCGCTGAACGCCCCATCCGGGCCGCCGTCGCCGCCGCAGACCGCTCGCTCAGCGAACGCCTGCGCGATGAAACACGCGACATCGAGATCATCCTCAAAGCCTCGAAAGCCAAAGCCGGCGACAAGGTGCTCGATGTCGGTTCAGGCGGCGGCTATCTCGCCGTCGTCTTCTCCTATCTCGTCGGACCAAAAGGCCATATCGACCTGCACAACACGCCCGGCTGGATCGCTCAGTTCCCGACGATGGAGCCCGACGTTCAGAAGACCGCACTCAAGCAGCCCAACATCGCGTGGGTCACCGTACCGTGGAACAACCTCACCGCGCCTGACGAAACCTACGACGTCATCCTGCTCGGCCGCGTCTATCACGACGTCATCTATGAAGGCGGCGACTTCATCGACATGACCAACCGCTTCTACAGGATGCTGAAACCCGGCGGCCACGTCACGGTCGAAGACCACGACGCCGACGAACACATGCACCTGATGGAACAAGCGACGCTCCACCGCGTCAGCCACGGCGATGCGATCGCCCAGTTCACACAAGCGGGCTTCAAGGCGACAGACCTCATCCTCATCGACAGCAAATACGACGACCGCCGCTGGAACGTCTTCCGCCCCGGCGTGAAGGGAAGAACCGACCACTACATCGCCGTGTTCGAGAAACCGAAGCCGTAACCGACGCCAGTGATTGCACTCTTCCTCCGCGAAACGGGGAAGTCGACCAACGCGCAGCGACGAGACGCTGGGAGCAAGTCGAATCCGCTGCCGTCAATTTCTTTCAGAAACGAGGTATCGCTCCACCCAACTATATCGAGCTGCGTCTCGCACGAAATAGTTCTAAAAAGATCTTGAAAGTTCCGATCTTATCAATATAGTTCGTATATGCGCACTATTGAGATTTCGACGACAGTGTTTTCGGCGATTTGGGCGCGACACATCCAAGGCGAAGAATCTGAGGATCAGATACTCGCCCGATTGCTTGGGGTGAGCGGGCCCCGAGTTGCGACATCAAAGATCGCGATGAAGGGTAGAAAGAAGATGCGCTGGATCGACGATGTCGAAGAAGCGTTCCGCCGCTTGGGCGGACGCGCGCACTATGACGAACTATATGCAAGCGTCCGTGCGATTCGAGCTGAAGCGGGAAGATCGCTACCGCCTTCAACAGAAGCGATTATTCGACGGGAGGTTGAAAACCACTCATCGGACTCTGACGCCTACTTAGGAAAGCGAAATCTTTTCGTTGCGCCTGAAGGTCTTGGCGCAGGCGTTTGGGCTATTCGTTAAACCCGCACAAAATCCAGAAACACCGGCTCGCAATCCCCGAGCCGTTTTTCCTGATAGCGCGTCGTCACATGATCCGCCGGCGCCACGCGCCAGTCATCCGCACGCTCCGCGCCCCAGACAAACCGCCCATCGCGCAACACATCGGCGAGCGCGCGATCCGCATAATCCGCCCAGTCGGTCGCAAACCGCAAAGGCGCACCCGGCTTCATCACACGCGCCAGCTCCGCCACGAACGCCGACTGCACCAGCCGCCGCTTGCGATGCCGCGTCTTCGGCCACGGATCGGGGAACAGGATGAAAGCGCGATCCACCGAAGCATCCGCAAACGTCGCCACCAGATCGCGCGCATCGCCACGCCGCAGCTTCACATTCGACAGCTTCTTCTCATCAATCGCCGTCAGCAGCTTCGCGACGCCATCGACAAACGGCTCGGCCCCGATGAAGCCGACATCGCCATGCCGCTCCGCCTGCCCCGCCAGATGCTCACCCCCGCCAAACCCGATCTCGAGCCACACTTCGCGCGAGCCCGGAAACAGCTCCCTGAGTTGCAACGTCCCCGGCTCAACCACGGGCACGCCAATCGCCGGCAGAAGCTCATCCACCAGCGCCTGCTGCCGCTTCGACAACGGCTTCCCCGCCGCCCGCCCATAAAGCCGATGCTTCTGCTGCTCACTCATGCGGGCGTAAAATCACGTCCAGGCAACGCCGACAACCCTCGCCCCGCAAACACCGCCCCGTAGGGTGCATCAACGATGCACCGTGGCATGCGCCGGCGGTGCGGTGCATCGTTGATGCACCCTACAAGACCGGAATTGAGGGGTAGAGCGGGATAAATCCGTAGGACAACTTCCGCGCCCCCCAAACAAACTCAGCGCGTTAGCGCGAAAGTTTGGAGGACGGAGCTACGCAGAATCTACGGCGCCCCGTGCCGGGTTACTATCCAACCCATGACACGACACAAAACCGCGCAAACTGGATTAGGCACCCCGCAGCTTCCTCAGCTCTTGCTGACAGCTGTGCTGCGCGCTTTTGCGATGCTCGTGCTCCACGTCGCCTCAACCTTCCGGATGATCCGCCGCCGTCCCGCCGTGAATGCCACACGACAGATGCCGGCTGCTCTGCCCCAAGCGAAGACCGACACCCATTCCCAGGAAACAAACGCTGCTCAGCAAGGCAGCCCAACCACCCCCTCCGTCTCGCACGCTCCGCGTGCGATCCACCTCCCCCAGTTTTCAACTGGTGGAGGCAAACAGCGCTCCATTGCTGGCGACGAAGGGGAATTGCCTCCACCTGTGCGCAGCACTGGGGGAGGTGGATTGCGCGCTCTCGCGCGCAAGACGGAGGGGGCGCTTCACCTTGCCCCGACTCCAAACAAAAACGCGCCCGCCTAAGCGAGCGCGTTTTCAATTCAACCCATCACACCCCGCACCCTGCGGGATCGCGAACCTATGCCAGATCCTTCAGCTGGGCAGCGATGTCCGTTTTCTCCCACGAGAAACCGCCATCCGCATCCGGCTCGCGGCCGAAGTGGCCGTAGGCAGACGTGCGCGCATAGATCGGCTTGTTGAGGTCGAGGTGCGTGCGGATACCGCGCGGGCGCAGGTCCATCACTTCGCCCAGACGCTTCTCGAGCTTGGCGAGATCGCATTTCTCCGTGCCATCGCAGTTCGCATAGATCGACAGCGGCTCAGGCACGCCGATCGCATACGAAAGCTGGATCACGCAACGCTCAGCCAGACCCGCAGCCACAACGTTCTTCGCCAGATAGCGCGCGGCATAAGCGGCCGAACGGTCAACCTTCGTCGGGTCTTTGCCCGAGAAAGCGCCGCCGCCGTGCGGAGCCGCGCCGCCGTAGGTATCAACGATGATCTTGCGCCCCGTCAGGCCGCAATCGCCATCGGGTCCGCCGATCACGAACTTGCCCGTCGGGTTGATGTGCCAGATGCAGTTCTTGGCGATCGGCAGGGTGTCGCCCAGCGCCTGACGAATGTAGGGCTCAACGATCTTGCGGATGTCGTCCGACGTCTGCTTCGGGTCCGTGTGCTGGGTCGACAGCACGATCGACACCGCTTCCTTCGGCTTGCCGTTCTCATAGCGAACAGTGACCTGGGATTTCGCATCCGGCGCCAGCGTTTTCTCTTTGCCCGAATGACGCGCATCGGCCAGCAGCTTGAGAATACGGTGCGAGTACTGGATCGGCGCCGGCATCAGCTCGGGCGTCTCGTTCGTCGCGTAGCCGAACATGATGCCCTGGTCGCCCGCGCCCTCTTCCTTGTTGCCCGAAGCATCGACGCCCTGCGCGATGTGTTCGGACTGGCCGTGCAGCAGGACTTCGATGTCCGCATCGCGCCAGGAGAAACCTTCCTGATCATAGCCGATGTCCTTGATCGCCATCCGCGCGCGGTGGGCGATCAGATCTTTCGTAACCGCGTCAGTACCGCGGAACTCACCCGCGATGACCACCTTGTTCGTGGTGGCCAGCGTCTCGGCGGCGCAGCGCAGCGACCAGACGTCGAGACCCTGCTCGATCGTGGTCTTGTAATAGAGGTCGACAACCTCATCCGAGATCCGGTCGCACACCTTGTCGGGGTGCCCCTCGGACACGCTTTCGGATGTGAAAAGGTAATTGGAACGCGCCACGAAGAACTCCCGTGAAATGATCGGGATCGGGATAGCCCAACAAACCATATAAAGAAAGCTTTATACGATTTAGCGCAGCCAAACCCTGTGATCAGCTCTGTGGAGGGCTGCAGGCCTACTTCTGCTTCCGCGACGCCCAGGCCTGCTTTTTCACTTCAGCAACAAGGGCCGCGCGCACTTCTTCGTCCTGAATGCGGTCAAACGCCACGGCCAGCTCGTGCGCCTGCCCACTGGGTTCCCCCGCGAAATCGGCCGCTTCCTCGGCCAGTCCCTTGCGGCCACGGGCCGGCACCGGGTCGATGCCTTCGTAGAAATAGACGATCGTTGTCCGCAGAACCTTGGCGATCTCCCAGAGCCTGCCAGCAGAAACGCGGTTGTCGCCCGTCTCGTATTTCTGGAACTGCTGGTAGGTCACGCCGAGCTGGCCTGCGAGATCCTTCTGGGAAATGTCGCGCAGTTCGCGCAGCCCCCTGATGCGAGCACCCACAGCAACATCAATGGGCGAAGGCGCCCGGCTCTCAGCGGTCATGCGATAGCCCCCATCCAACCCTCGTCTTATGGCGCCAAACCTAGCGGCGTGGGAGCACCAACAACCCGAGGTTGAGGCCTATCAGGATGATCCAGAACATCCCGTCGCGCCAGTTGCTGTAAGGGGTCGGCTCGGCAGCTGGAGGAATTCGCGTGTCGAGGACGCTGGACTTCCAACCTTCGGGGTCTGCCCCGTAAATCGCCGGGTCAGCCGGGGCCGCCTTCGCGAACCAGCGGCCATAGGCGTCGATCATTCCGGTCTCGCCACGACTGGCGACTCGCGCCATCGGCAAGCCTTCTTCGATCGCACGATAGCGCGCCTGCGCCGCGTGCTGGCCCGGCCCCATCAATTCGCCAAACCAGGCATCGATGGTGATGTTGATCAGCCATTCCGGCCGGTCTGCGCCGTGCGGGGAAAGCCCCGGGAAGATCGCCTCGTAGCAGATCAGCGGGCCGAACGGCGGAATGCCGGCGACGTTTACGGTCGATGGTGGAGGTCCTGGTTCGAACCCGCCCGGAGCCAGATCCTGCAACGTCTTGAGGCCGAGCGTCTTCAGCACGCCAGCGAACGGCATGAACTCGCCGAACGGCACCAGCATGTGCTTGTCGTAGATATCCAGCGGCCCACGGAAGGCGCTGTCGCCACTCAGAACAGCCAGCGAGTTGTAAGCCTTCTCATCATCCGTCCCGATATTCTCGCGACGCGGCAGGCCCATGATCAGGCGGCGATTGCCGATCGCGCGGGTTACTACGTCGAGAGCCTCAGGCCATTCGAACAGGAGATAAGGCAGCGCGCCTTCCGGCCAGATCACGATCGGCGGCGCGTTGGCCGTGTCGGGCCCGCTGAGCGCGATGAAGCGCAGCACGATCTTCTCTGCAACGCCCGGCTTGTGCTTTTCAGCTTGCGGCACGCCAGCTTCCACCAGGCGCACCATAGGCCCGGTTGCAGGCGCATCAGGGATTTCGCCGATGCGCCGCGCGCCCCAGCCCCAGATCGCGCCGAACACGATGGCGGCGACGATGATCGGTACCGCACGCGAACCCGTCGTGCCACGCGCACGCCCATCCGCCAGCGTTGCAGGCGCCGCCATCGCCACGACCGTCAGAGCGGAAAGGCCATAGATGCCCCAGATCGCAGCCGACTGCGAAACCGCTTCGCCCGGCGACCAGATCATGCCCGGCAAATTCCACGGCAAACCGCCAATGCCGAACAGCGACGACCGGAACCACTCGGCGAACATGAATGTGACCGCAAATACGATCAGTCGCGCCGGCCCGGCATTCCAGAAACGGAAGCCGGCATTCATGAAGCCTGCGAGCAACAGCGCCAGTCCGCCCGGCAATGCGACCAGCGGCAACCAGATGAAGATCAGGTAGGCATCCGGCTCAACCAGGAACGCCCAGGCGATCCAGTGCATGCCGACGAGGTAGTAAGTGAACCCGAACGCGAAGACGCGCCAGAACGCAGCCGCCTTCGGCTTGGGTGCAAGGCGCGCAGCATCGAGCACCCACACGAGACCCGACAGCGCGATCGCGAACGCCGGCCAGATGAAGAAGGGCGGGAACGCCAGGTTGGCCACCGCGCCCAGCGCGGCGCAAAACGCAAAAACGCGCCACCCCTTGAGGCCAGCAACCCAGAGATAGGCGGGCGCCAGAAAATTCCCGCGTGTCGCCTGCGGCGATTGAGCAGCGTTTCGGCTGTCGGTCATGGCCCCTCCCCGGGGCGCCGTGTTGGGCGCGTTATCGGTCTATAGCCGCCGTCTTGCCCTCTGCAAGCGCCGTAGGCGCCGGCTTGGCAGCGCGGATGCGCAGACGGATCACACGACGCGGATCTGCAGTCAGAACTTCAATCAGCGGCCCGCGGGGATGCTCGATTGATTCGCCAGCCTGCAGCACGCGCCCACCAAGCGCGGCCACCAAACCACCCATGGTTTCGACCTCTGATTCGAACTCGTCGACATAGAGCGGCAAACCCGTCTCCCGCTCGACATGCTCGATCGTGGCAAGGCCATCGACATCCCAGATCGACCGGCCGCGGCGCGCAACCTTCGGACGGGCGTCGTCGTGCTCGTCTTCGATGTCGCCGACAATGCCTTCGACCAGATCCTCAAGGCACACCATGCCACCCGTGCCGCCGTATTCGTCGACGACGATAGCAATGTGGATGCGGCTCGACTGCATCTGGATCAGAAGGTCCGGCAACAGGATCGATTCCGGCACGAACATGATGTCGCGCACCAGCTTTGCGATCGGGCTCGTCAGCAGGTCCGGACTCCAACCTCGGCGCACGCCTTCGGTCACCACATCCTTGATGTGGATGAAGCCCAGCGGCTCGTCGATCGAATCGCGGAAGACGGGCATGCGTGAATGCGCTTCGGTAGCGAACACACCGAGCACTTCGCCAATGTTCGCCGTGATTTCAACGGCAGCGATATCAACGCGTGAAGTCATCACATCGCGGACGCTCGATGTCTCGAACTCCTTGAGGCGCAGACGAATGGCCGATGGCGTGGCGGCGGGCGTGGCCACCGCCACATGCGTGTCGGGCTCGGGCCCGCCAGCGATCAGTCGTGCGAGACGCGTGCGAAGCGTCTCTTTCTGCGGAGGCTCTCCATCGTTCGACATGCTTAGCCCTCCCCCATTCCGTCACTGTGATCACCACCGGCATAGGGTCCGGTAGCATAAGGATCAGGCCAGCCGAGGCCGGCGAGAAGTTTCGCTTCGAGTGGTTCCATGACCTTCGCATCTTCCATGTCGATGTGATCATAGCCAAGCAGGTGAAGAAAGCCGTGAATCAACAAGTGGCTGATATGCCCATCGAACGGGCGCCCCATTGATTCGGCATCTTTCAGGGCCGTCTCATAGCCGATGGCGATATCGCCCAGATGTGCAGGTTCGCCAGCGATTTCAGGGCCATCGGAGGGGAATGACAACACATCCGTCGGCTTGTCGAAGCCGCGCCACTGCTTGTTGAGCGCGTGCATTTCCGCGTCGTTTGTCATCAGGATCGACACTTCGCCAAACGAATCCATGACGGTTGCGGCATGAACCAGCACACGCGTCGCCAGCGCCTCGACATCGCCAAGCGCTTCCCAGCGCGGGTCCGCGATCCGGAGATCGGCTGAAAGATCGCCAATGGCGGCGGGCGTGCTCACGTGCGCGCAGCGCCCTTTGCAGCGTCCTTGTCGTAGGCATCGATGATGCGACCGACGAGCTCGTGACGAACCACGTCGGCACGCGTCAACTCTTCGAGCGCCACGCCCTGCACGCCCCGGAGGATGTTGATAGCGTGGCCGAGGCCTGATGTGAGATTGTTTGGAAGATCGGTTTGCGACGGATCGCCCGTGACCACCATTCGGGAGCCACGACCCAGACGCGTCAGCACCATCTTCATCTGCGGCACGGTTGCGTTCTGCGCTTCGTCGATGATGACGAAAGCGTTCTTCAGCGTACGACCGCGCATGAAGGCAAGCGGAGCGACTTCAATCTCGCGGCGCTCCTTGCGGCGATCTACCTCTTGCGCGCCGAGGCACTCGTTGAGCGCATCCCAGATCGGCAGCATGTAGGGGTCGACTTTTTCTTCCAGCGCGCCGGGCAGGAAGCCGAGCTTCTCGCCAGCTTCAACGGCAGGGCGCGCCACGATCAGACGTTCGCGCTTGCCGGCTTTCAGTTCAGCGGCGCCGACGGCGACGGCGAGATAGGTCTTGCCGGTGCCTGCGGGACCGACGCCGAAGATGAGTCCAAGATCATCGCGGCGGAGCTTTTCGAGATAGGAGCGCTGGCCCGGCGTCTGCGCCATGACGGGCTTGCGCAGTCCCATGATCGCGTCGCCCGATGCGGCGGCCACGCCATCGGCAACAGACAACCGGATAGCCGCTTCGAGTTCGGACGCGCTGGCTTCTGCGCCATTCGAAATGCGACGCGCGAATGCCTGCAGCGCATCGGCGGCCTTGCGGGCGCCTTCGCCATTGCCGGTCACGATGATCTCGCCGCTCTGACCCTGGCTGTCGACACGCACGTCATCGTCCGCGAACGCCTGTTCGAGGAGCTGAAGGTGCGTGTGCGCGGGGCCGCAAATGTCGCGCAGCATCTTGGGGTCAGACACCGGAACGGTAATGCGATTGGCGCGCGTGGATTTCGGTTTGATGCTCAAGCCTCAACCTCTGTTGTGACGAGCCGCCCCGAAAGGCTCGACATTGTTGCCCCCACGATTTCGACTTCCGCGATGCGGTTCGCCAGATGCACTCCATTATCGACGTGCACGGGCTGCATGTAGGGTGAATAGCCCAGCACCTGCCCCTTGTGCTTGCCCTGACGCGCAAACAGCACGTTGAGTTTCCGGCCGACGGTCGCGAGATTGAATGCGCGCGCTTGTTCGGAGAGCAGCTCCAGAAGACGCGCGAGACGTTCTTCCTTCACCTGCTCCTCGACCTGGAGGTGCATGCCTGCGGCGGGCGTTCCGAGACGCGGCGAGTATTTGAACGAGAAATTCTGCGCGAAACCAACTTCGCGGATGAGCTGCAGCGTCGCTTCGAAATCCGCGGCGCTCTCGCCCGGAAAGCCGACGATGAAGTCGGAGGCGAAAGCGATATCCGGTCGCGCCGTGCGCACGCGTTCGACAATGCGGAGATAGTCGGCCGCCGTGTGCTGGCGGTTCATCGCTTTCAGAATGCGGTCTGATCCGGATTGTACCGGCAGGTGCAGGAAGGGCGACAGAATTTCGACATCGCGGTGCGCTTCGATCAGATCATCCGCCATGTCACGCGGATGCGAGGTGGTGTACCGAATGCGCTCGATGCCGCCGATCTTTGCGACGTGGCGGATCAGGTCGCCGAGGCCCCATTCCCCGCCCTGGCGGTCAAGCGCGGGTGCAGCGCCATGCCAAGCATTCACGTTCTGGCCGATCAGCACGATCTCTTTCACGCCATTGCGCGCAAGCTCGCGGGCCTCGGCGATGATCGCATCCGTGCCGCGCGAATACTCGGCGCCGCGTGTGTAAGGAACGACGCAGAACGTGCAGAACTTGTCGCAACCTTCCTGCACGGCGAGAAAGGCTGACGGTCCTGACACGTCGCGCGTCTTCGGCAGCGCGTCGAATTTTTCTGCGGCTGCGAAATCCGTTTCCAGCACGTCGCCCGTCTTGCGCGACAGGCGCGCGATCATCTCCGGCAGGCGGTGATAGGATTGCGGGCCGACCACCATATCGACCGACGGCTCGCGGCGCATGATCTGTTCGCCCTCGGCCTGCGCAACGCAGCCGGCGACCGCCACGCGTAACACGCCGCCCGTCTGTTCCTTCAAGACGCGCAAGCGGCCGAGTTCGGAGAACATTTTCTCCGTCGACTTCTCCCGGATGTGGCAGGTGTTGAGAACGACGAGTTCAGCGGCTTCGGGCGAATCCACGGGCGCATAGCCGAGGGGCTTCAGCACGTCGCGCATTCTCTCGGAGTCGTAGACGTTCGCCTGACAACCGTACGTCTTGATGTAGAGGCCCTTGGTATTGGGCTTCTGGGCGGTATCAGCCATGCGGCTACTTTTTCTCGTCCTCGTTCAGAGGAACGCCATAGAGCTCGAGGCGGTGATCGACGAGGCGATAGCCAAGCTTGCGGGCAATTTCGATCTGCAGCTTCTCGATCTCGTCCGAATGGAATTCCACGACCTCGCCCGATTTGGCGTCGATGAGGTGGTCGTGATGCTCTTCCGGCGCTTCTTCATAGCGGGAGCGGCCATCGCGGAAATCGTGACGCTCGATGATGCCCGAGTCCTCGAACAGCTTCACGGTGCGATAGACCGTCGCCAGCGAGATGTTGGAATCGACCGCAGCGGCACGGCGGTGCAGTTCCTCGGCGTCGGGGTGATCGTCTGCCGTTGACAGCACGCGCGCGATGACGCGGCGCTGCTCGGTCATGCGCAGACCTTTCTCGATACACCGTTGTTCGATCACCAGGACCTCCTTCGCGTGACGTCCCGGCGTGAACGGGATCACTTGGCACATATGCGGGTCAGGCGTCGTCCTGTCCACTGACGGGCCCAACCTTCCGGGACATGACAAGCGCATCCACTCGCCCATTCCGCGTATGATAATAGGCCTTCCTGACCCCGATTTCCACGAATCCCGACGATTTGTAGAGACCAATTGCTGGAAGATTGTTGCGGGCAACCTCGAGAACCCAGCGTTCAAGCCCGCGAATCCGCGCTTCATTGTCGAGTGCCTGGAAAATTCGCCTTCCAAGGCCGGTCTGGCGACTGGCCGGATCGGTCGCGATGGTGAGCAATTCTGCGTCAGCGCCGGCTTCCAGGGCGAGGCCGAAGGCTTCTGTCCCCTCATTTCCGGCAACCATGGCGATGGCTTCCGGGCGCGCCAGCCAGGTTTCGAAGTCGGCCGTCGTCCATCCGTCATCAAAGGACCGCCCATGGATGGCGGACAGTGCCGCGGCATCTCCATGAACCGCGCGGCGAATGCTCATTGCCCGACCGGGCGCATGGGAGTGGCGTCGGGCTCCCGGACATAGATGGGCCGGGGTAGCGGCAGATCGCCGGTCAGGCGGGCCGCAAACAGGGCGGCGGCGCGGGCCGAGGGCTTGGTGTCCATGCCGGGCAATTCCAGCGACGCGACCGCACCGTAGGCCGCGCCGGCTTCGGCAACCATCGAACGGATCTTTGCCTCGTCGGCTTCACCGGGCCCTTCAACGCCCCTGCCCGCTTCGATCCGCTGGTACCACCAGGTGCGTTCAGGCGGACGCCGCTTGGCCGCAAGCACGCCGAGAACGTGGCCATCCGGCACGAGCCAGTCCAGAGCCTCAAGGCTGCTGACGCCGACTGCCGGCTTGTCGAGCGACAGGGCAAGACCGCGCACGAAGGCAACGCCCACGCGTACGCCGGTGAACGAGCCCGGCCCAACGACGATGGCAATACGATCAAGATCAGTGAACGCCGTCGCGCTCTCGCGCATCAGCTTCTCGACTACGGGCGCAAGGCGCGCATCATGGCCCTGCTGCATCGGTTCGCTGAGCTCAGCCACGACCACGCCATCGCGCACGAGAGCGGCCTCGCAGGCGTCGGCGACTGTGTTGATGCCCAGAACCAGCATGACGTCAGAGGATGCGGCAGGCTTCGTCGAAATCGAGGCGCGGCGCGCGCGGGCGAACCCGCGTTTCGTCGCCATGACCGATATTGACGAGGAAGTTGGAGCGCCAGGACTTCATCGTGGGATCGCTGGCGAAGAATTCCTTATCCACGCCATCGCGCCGGAAGCCACCCATTGGCCCGCAATCGAGACCCAGCGAACGCGCTGCCAGGATCAGATAGGCGCCCTGCAAGGTGCCGCTCTGGATCGCGTTCCATTCAGCGTTGGCGGGATCAGCGAACCAGTCTTTCGCATTCGGTGCGTGCGGGATCAGCTTGGTGAGATGATCAGCAAAGGCAAGATCGTAGGCGACGATCGCCGTGTAGGGCGCGTCCATCGTCTGCTTGCGGTTGCCTTCGTCGAGATGCGGCTCAAGCCGCGCCTTGGCTTCCTTCGTATGCAGGAACAGGAAACGCGCCGGCGTGATGTTCGAGGCCGTCGGGCAGAGCTTCAGGAGATCGTAGGTCGCGCGGATCAGGACTTCCGGCGTCTCTTCGTCCGTCCATCCGCGGCGTGTGCGAGCGGTACGGAAGATCTGGTCCAGCGTGGCATCGGAGAGCGGCTTGCCCATCAGGCGGCCGCCTCAACAGCCGTCACTTCCGGCACGTAGTGGCGCAGCAGGTTCTCGACGCCCTGCTTCAGCGTCAGCGTCGAGGACGGGCAGCCAGAGCAGGCGCCACGCATCGACAGATGCACGATGCCTGTGTCGACATCGAAGCGGCGGAAAACGATGTCGCCGCCATCATTGGCGACGGCCGGGCGCACGCGCGTTGCGATCAGTTCCTTGATCTCGGCGACGATCTCAGCAGTTTCGCCTTCGTAGACGACCTCGTCTTCGTCAATGACAGCTTCCGCCTTGCCGGCGTCAACGATGACTGGAGCGCCGGATACGAAATGGTCCATGATCGCAGCCAGAGCCTGCGGCTTGAGCACGGCCCAGTCTGCTTCGTCGGTCTTGGTGATCGAGACAAAGTCGGCGCCGAGGAACACGCCCTTCACACCGTTGATGCCGAACAGCGCGCTGACCAGCGGCGAGGCGACGGCTTCTTCCTGCGAGATGAACTCGTATGGCGTCGCCGGAGACACCTCTTCGCCGGGCAGGAATTTGAGCGTTGCCGGGTTAGGCGTCGGTTGGGTCTGGATGAACATTGCTACCACCGTGGCGGATAAACCGCCTGTTTCTGACCGCTAGATGGGCCCAACGGCCCCCGCATGCAATGCGCTGTCAGCCCGCAAGGCCACCGATCTCGTCCAGTTGTGCGTCCGTCACGTCGCCAGGGACTACGGTTACCGCAATCGGGCGAGCGGCCAGCCGTTTTCCCTTCGCAAGGCGCGAAACCAGCGGCCCGGGTCCCCGCCCCGTGCCGGCAGCCAGCACCAGCACCTTAATGGTGGTATCCTTGTCGATCAGCTTCCGGATCGCATCGACCGGGTCTTCTTCGCTGATCACCAGCTCTGCCTTCACGCCGACCCGCCGCTCGACAGCGTCGGCATGTTTCGTGGCCTTGAGGCGCGCCGAATCCAGCGCGTCCTGACTGATATCCTTGTCGAGCCCAATCCAGCCGCCGAGGCCGGGTGTCTCGGCGCTGCGCAGGATCACGAGGCCCGAGCCCACCGCCTTGGCGCGCATGCCGGCGAAGATCAGCGCTTTCAGGCACTCCTCGGTCTCATCGGAGACCGCCAGGAATTTTCGTGAAATATCGGTCATGTTGGCATCAGGCGCTGTCGCGAGCGTCCGGTCAAGCCGGCTTACCTGGCAGCGCCGGGGGTAGTCGTGCTTGGTGCTACGACTGGAGCCGCAGCAACAGCCGGGACCGAAGCCGGGGCAAACGAAGCCCGGAAGCTTTCCGTGGCCTTCTGCGCCTGACCGATCAAGAAGCCCATCGAGGTCGCGTGGTTGCCGAACAGCGAACCATCCGGATCACCATTGAGGACGATCAGCGGGTGGAATTGCGCTGCAGATTTCCAGGCCGCCATAGCTTCCTCACGCGCTTTCGCAGCAGCGGGCGTTTCTGGCCATTGCAGCGAGTCGAGCACGGTGAAAGCCACAGCCGCCCTGCCCTTGGCCGCGTAAACGGCGCGGGTCGCATCTTCGTCGAAAGGATTTCCGCCGACGCTTTTGGCGGATGCGGCGATCTCTTCCTGGCTGATCTCGCCCCAGGACGAGAGCAGGCTGAGCTGTTCAAACACCTGAGCCGGAGTCGAGACGCTGGACACGTCACGGCGGCGGAGGCGGCGGTCGTAATTGTTCAGGGCGTCGCGTGCGGCCAGCAGCTGGACCGCTGTCGAGCCGGATGAAATCAGGCGCGAGGCAGCCTCTAGATCCGCATCTGCGCGGTTGGCAGCGATGGCCTGTGTATTTTCGAGCTTGATGAAGTCGCCCAGACTGGACGCCATGGCGGCCTGATAGGCGGGCTTGGCGGTGAGACGCGCCATCGGCGACCAGGCAGGCGCGTCAGCGGCCCAGCCGAGATCGTTGAAGTGCTTTTCCAACAGTGCAGACGCGCCGCCCACCCATGGGGCGGTCCAATCCGAGCGCATGGCAGTCTTGCCGATATCGCCATCGCCCACATCACTCGAAGCGATGACCATGGCGGGGTAAGCGCTGATGCCGGCCACGATGACGGCCGCGTTGAACCAGAAGCGGGCATGCTGGAACAGCGTCTTGCCGTGATGTTCATCCTCGCCGGCTTCGTCATCGGCGTGGTCGTCGTTCAATTCGCCTTCGATGACATCTTCATCGGCGGTTTCGGGCTCGATCTTGCGAAGCGGGAACGGCTTATCGGTCTCGCCGGCCTTGGCAGCCGTCGTTTCATCATCGACCACGACCATGTCGCGGCGCAGTTTCAGTACTGACATCGCCCAGCCCCGGTTTACGGCCCACGCGAACCGTGAATCGGTCCGCCGTTAACCACAACCCAATATTCGCTAATGTGAAGTTACCGAAGTTACCAACACCCTAACCGGCTACCTTAACGCAGGATGCAAGGAGAGGGTTTCAACACGTCCGGATTCTAATTCGATTTGAATCGGAAATGTGGCGCCCTCAGCCAAAGGCTTGGGACCGAACACCATCAGATGCATGCCGTTAGGCGCGAATTCCACGGCTTTGCCGGCTGGAAGCTCGACTTCATGCAGCTGTTTCATGGACACCTGATCACCCGTTCTCACGGAGGTGTGCATCTCCACCCGGTCCGCCAGAGGCGACGAGACACCGGTGATGCGATCAGCCACAGGCGATGTGACCGAGAAATAGGCAACGCCGATTCCTGTGGAGCCCAGCGGTGGGCGGTACTGGTCGCCGGAAATCTGGAGGGGAGATGCACCCTGGCTGCAGGCTGCAAGGCCGCAAGTAGCGAAGCCCAGCGCGATGGCGGCGATCAATCGCTTCAATGCGGCCTCCCTGATTGTGACAGAGATAGGTGGCGGGAGGCAGGGAAGGAATGCGCTAGAGGGTCACTGGCGGCGGGGTTGATGGCGTAAGGCCCGTTACGGGCGCCAGAAGCCGATGACGCGGCGGACTTCGTCCATCACGGGGGCCGCGATCGCGTTGGCCCGCTCGCCGCCATCCTTGAGGATTGCGTTGATTTCGGCCGGATCATTCATGAGGCGGCGCATGTTGTCAGCGACGGGGCCGAGCTTGGCGACGGCGAGGTCTGCCAGCGCAGGCTTGAACTTGCCGAAGCCGTGGCCGCCGAACTCTGCCAGCACGTCTGCTTGCGTCTTGCCGGCAAGCACAGCGTAGATGCCGACGAGGTTGGCAGCTTCGTTGCGGCCTTCGAGACCCTTCACTTCCGACGGCAGGGCGTCGGAGTCAGACGTCGCGCGCTTGATCTTCTTGGCGATGTCATCGGGCGTATCGAGCAGGTTGATGCGCGAGGCGTCGGACGGGTCCGACTTCGACATCTTCTTCGAGCCATCCTTGAGCGACATGATCCGGGCGCCCGGACCCTGATACATCGGCTCGGGCAGCGGGAAGAAGCCCGGCGCGTTGAAGTCGCGGTTGAATTTGCCAGCGATGTCGCGGCTAAGCTCGAGGTGCTGCTTCTGATCTTCGCCAACCGGAACGTGCGTGGCTTTATAGGCCAGGATGTCCGCCGCCTGCAGCACCGGATAGTCGAACAGACCGACCGAGATGTTCTCCGCATCCTTGCCCGAGGACTTGTCCTTGAACTGGGTCATGCGTTCGACCCAGCCCATGCGGGCGACGCAGTTGAAGATCCAGCCAAGCTCGGAATGGGCCAGCACTGAGGACTGAGCGAACACGATCGACTTCTTCGGGTCGATGCCGGAGGCGATGTAGGCTGCAGCGATCTCGCGGGTTTGCGCGGCGAGCAGTTTCGGGTCCTGCGGGACGGTGATGGCGTGCAGGTCAACGACGCAGAAGATGCAGGGCATTTCGTCCTGCATGGCGACGAACTTCACCAACGCGCCGAGATAGTTGCCAAGGTGCAGGCTTCCCGAAGGCTGGACGCCCGAGAAAACGCGCTTGGGGCCGGCATAGGCGGCGGGGGTCTGGTCAGCCATGTTCTTATCCTCGAAGCCGGGGCTTTATCAGCCCTCGCCTCCTCCCGACAAGGCGACGCCCGGCGCGCCCTTCTCACGACGCAGCGAGGCCTTGACCTCGGACAACGACACCGCCCGGAAGGCGACAGCCGCCGCGCCATAGATCAAGACGCCCAGCACGATCACCACAAGAACCGCGATTTCCTTGTGCAACAGCACCCGCGCGAGCAGCGGATACTGCCAGGCGCAGACGCCGATAAACGCGCCCATCGGGACCGAGGCGAGGCCAAGCCGGAACATGCGCGACCACACGCGACCGCCCATCTTGTAAGCTCCGTCACGCGCCAGCGTACCCGCAAGCAGGAAGACGTTGATCCAGGCCGAGGTGCTGGTCGCTATGCCGAGGCCGATCGCACCATCGACACCGACGGTCGGCAGCCAGAACCACAGGGTCGAACCGATGATGACCGTGGTGACAACCGAAACCAGCGAGAACTGCATCGGAACTTTCGTCTTCTGGCGCGCGAAGAAAGGCGGCGTGAAAACCTTGAGCAGGACGAAGGCGGGAACGCCCCACGCGAACTGGCGCAACACTTCGGCCGTGCGGTGTGCGTCGGCGCTGGTGAAGGCGCCGCGCGTGACCGTGGCGTCGATAATGAAGAACGGCATGATCAGCAGCGCAATCGCCGCCGGCAGGGTGAAGGCCATCGACAGGCCGATGCCGTCATCCATGGTGCGGTCGGCGCCCGCTTGATCATTCTCCGCGAAGTGACGTGTGAGGCGCGGAACCAGCGCAAGGCCCACAGCCACGCCG
Organism: Hyphomonadaceae bacterium; assembly: GCA_036733305.1. GTDB lineage: Bacteria > Pseudomonadota > Alphaproteobacteria > Caulobacterales > Hyphomonadaceae > UBA7672. The sequence continues at coordinate 33,792 of DAINAT010000008.1, read as the reverse complement.
ATTAGCCCAAGCGGAAGCTGATAGAGGCGATCGGAGTTGTAGAGCACCGAACGCGCACCCTCGTCTGAACCCGAGAGCATTTGGGTGACGAGCGAATTGACCTGCAGCGCCCCGCCCGCAATCGCTCCGGGTACGGCGATGGCAAGCATCCGCTGCACGCTCTTGCTAACAACCGGGAAGCCGACGCGCAGGTCGACGCCGAGCTTGCGAGCGCCCCACCAAAGCAGCGTACACTGCAGCACGCCCGAGACAGTTACCGCACTTGCAGTCGCGAGCGCCGCGGTGTCTCGGTCCTGAACCAGCAACAGCGGCACCAGTGTACAAACATTGAGCAGGATTGGTGCGCCTGCCGTCAGCGCGAAACGGCCCAGCGTGTTAAGTACGCCCGACAGCAACGAGGCCAGCGTCATGCAGACAAGATACGGCATGGTCAGCTGCGCCATCAGCGTCGCGATCGCCAGCGTATCTGGATCATCGACATAGGCCGAAAGTAGCGCCGGCATCACGAACGGCATGGCGACTTCAAAAGCGATGCATACCAGCGCCACCACCGTGACGATGAACGCCATGGCCTGCGAGGCGACTCTGTCTGCTTCGGCAGGTCCGTCCGTTACGCGGGACTTGGCGAACACCGGCACGAAGGCCTGCGCAAATGCACCCTCGGCGAACAGGCGGCGGAACAGGTTGGGCAGCATCTGGGCCGTAGCCCAGCAATCCATCAGCGGCCCCTGCCCGCCGAAGCGCGCGTTCAGAGCCAGGTCGCGGGCGAAGCCCAGTACCCTGCTCCCAAGCGTGAAGAAGGTCTGCACGAAGACGTTGCGGGCAAGCGACATGGGTTGTTCCGGCTATCGGTCGAACGACGCAGGCGCTCGCGCGAGAGTGTGGGCAGGGATGCGCGGCGCCGTCGGTGAATGGGAGCGCAGAATCTCCTCAAGACGCTTACTAAGTGTTTCATCCATCTCCGGCGGCATGATGCCGCCGTTCAGATGTTCCACATAGAAGACGTCGTGAACCCGTTCGCCATAGGCGCCCACATGGGCGGACCGGATCGACAGGTTCGCATCCACCAGCTCGCGGGCGATGTCGAACAACAGGCCCTGACGGTCGCGTCCCGAAACCTCGATGACCGTCGAGGTCGCTGACGCAGTTCGATCAATGAGGATGGTCGGCGAAATAATGAAGGCGGCGTGACGGCGGCTGGCGGCGGGTGCCTTGCCAGGCTTCTTCACGCCTTCGCCGCCGGCAGCGGCGGCGCGAAGATCCGCAATGATGCGGTCAAGCGCATTCGGGTGATCCGATCCCAACGGTTGGCCGCGCGAGTCCTGAACCTCGAAAATGTCGAGCACGCGGTTCTCGCCGGATGCGTACAGGTGCGCGGCAACGATGTTGGCGCCGGCCGCGCTGAGCGCACCGCAGAGATCGGCGAACAGGCCAGGGCGATCAGGGGCCGCGACGAGGATTTCGGTGGTCGAACGGCCGGCATCGACGTTGGAGCCAACGACGATCGACTGCGAGCCGCTATTCGCCAGAGCGGCGGCGTGGCGCGCCTGCGTTTCCGGTGGGAAGCTGGTCCAGTAGGCCGCTTCGATGGCTGCGAGTTGCGGCGTGGGACCTATGCGATCGGCCAACAGGTTGCGAGCAGCTTCGGCGCGATCGGCAAGCTGGGCGCGCACGCTGTGCTCATCCGTACGGCCGCCGCGCAGGGCGGCTTCGGTGGCATAGTAGAGATCGCGCAGGAGCTGGCCTTTCCAGCCATTCCACACGCCCGGACCAACGGCGCGAATATCCGCAACAGTCAGGATCAAGAGCAGACGCAGGCGCTCGAGGTTGCCGACGCGCTCTGTGAACTTCGCAATTGTTTGCGGATCGGAGATGTCGCGGCGCTGTGCTGTATCGCTCATCTCGAGGTGGTTACCGACGAGCCAGGCGACGAGTTCGGCCTCATCCTCAGCGAGGCCGAGACGCAAGGCTGCCGCCCGCGCCTGCTTGGCGCCCTCGATCTGCTGGTCGCCCTTCCCCTTGCCAGTGTCGTGCAGAAGCATGGCAAGATAGAGCGCGCGGCGGTTCAGGATCTTCGGGAAGAGCTCCGTCGACAGCGGATGGAGATCCTTCTCCGTCCCGCGCTCGATGTCGTGGATTGTTTCGACCGCTTTCAGCGTGTGCTCGTCCACAGTGAAGTGGTGATACATGTTGAACTGCGTCTGCCCGACGATGCGGCCGAACTCCGGCAGGAAGCGACCGAGCACGCCGGTCTCGTTCATCAGCGGCAGGATGCGGCTTGAATGGTTCTTGCCGGCGACGATATCGAGGAACATTGCGCGCGAAGTCGCGTCCGTACGCGCCTGACGCGTGACGGCCCAGAGCGAGCGGCGCGCCGCCGTCATTGCTTCGGGGTGAATGTCGACATCGCGATCATTCGCCAGCCAGAACAGGCGCAGCAGCTTGCTGGTGTCTGTGACGAACATGTCCGGATCAGTTATGGTCAGGCGCCCGCCATCCATGGCAAAGCCCTGCTCCTTGAGCGGTTTGGCAGCGGCGGCTCCGAGGAAACGTGGACGTCCGCCGGGACGTTTCTTTTCGTCGACCTCCAGCTTGGCGCACAGGATGCGCGTCAACGCGCCGACTTCCTTCGCGGCCAGGAAATAGCGCTTCATGAAGCGCTCGACCGCGTTGACGTTCTGGCGCGCCGTGTAGCCCATGCGCGTTGCCATCTCTGGCTGCAGGTCAAACGACAGACGCTCTTCGCCCCGCCCCGTGAGGAAGTGCAGATGGCAGCGCACCGTCCAGAGGAAGCGCGCTTCGCGCAGGAAGATCGCCTTGTCCGCCGGCGTGAACGCCGAGTTGTCGAGCACTTCCTGTAACGTCTTGCCGCCGTGAATGTACTTCGCCAGCCAGAACAAAGTCTGCAGATCGCGCAGGCCGCCCTTGCCGTCTTTCACATTCGGTTCGACGCGATAGCGCGAGTCACCCTCGCGCGCGTGACGGTCTGCCCGCTCCTGCAGTTTTGCAGCGACGAATTCTGCGCCGCGGCCCTGGATAACATCCTTCTGGAAACGTTCTTCCAGCTTGTCGTAGACCCCGCGATCGCCGAACAGGAAGCGCTTGTCGAGGATGGACGTACGGATCGTCACGTCTTCCTTCGACAACTTCACGCATTCATCGATCGTGCGGAATGAGTGGCCGACCTTCAGACCAATGTCCCACAGCGCATAGAGCATGTACTCGATGACGCTTTCGGCCCAGGCGGTCTGCTTGTAGCTACGCACGAACAGGATATCGACGTCGGACGATGGCGCCAGCACCGAGCGGCCATAGCCGCCCACCGCCACGACTGCCATCCGCTCCGCCTCGGTCGGATTGTGCGCGCGGAAAACGTGGACCACCGTGAAATCGTAAAGCGCCGACAGCGCCTCATCCATCACAGCCGATAGCAGCGCAGCTGTGTCGAGGCCGTCCGCCCCCTCCTCCAGCCGCTCCTGCGCGATCATGCGGCCGCGGAACAAGGCAGCGTGGATCAGATCGAGCGCACGCTTGCGCTGGGCGATCGGGTCGGAGCCGTTGTCGAGCGCCGCCGCCGTCAGCTGGATACGCAGCTTCCGCCCATCGACGATATCGGCGATGCGCCACGGGCCAGGCTTGGGCTGGCCAGAACGTTGGGAGGTCGGCTGGTCGGGTGCCGGTTCGACATCGAGCATACCGTCTATCTAGCCCTGTTTGATGCGACGCAACAGGCCGCGCATGAGCGGCCAAGAAACGCAGATTATCCAAACGACTGGTGAAAATCCCACCTCCAAAACCGCAAGCCCAAACAGTTGCCCCCCAGCCCGGCGCGCGGCAGGGTCCGCGTCGGGGAAAACCGGGGCTGACTTTGGACGTAAACCCTCTGGAACTTGCCGCCACGCTGGTCACGCTGGCCTGTGTCATCCTCGCGGTGAAGCGCAGCCTTTGGCAATTCCCGGTAGGAATTGTCGGCACGGCGATCTTCTTTGTCGTGGTGCTGCAGGGGCAGCTCTATGCCAATGCGGCGCTGCAGGTCTTCTTCGTGTTCGTGCAGATTTACGGCTGGTGGTACTGGCTGCGTGGCGACAGGGGGAAGCGTCCGCTCATCCGGCGGGCGAGTACTGTGCAGGTGGCGATCTCTGTTGTTGTCGCGCTGGTCCTGGCTGCCGCCGGATCGTGGGCGCTGACCGAGTGGACCGACTACGACCTCTCGCTCACCGACGCCGCCACGCTCTCCGTGAGCGTCGTCGCGCAATACCTGCTCGACCGGAAATATCTGGAAACCTGGCCAGTCTGGGTGATCGTCAACGTCGCTTCGGTCTGGCTTTATGGCAACGCTCACATGTGGCTGTTCACGGCGCTGTACGTGTTCTTCTTCTTCAACGCGTTCTGGGGCTGGTATGAGTGGCGCAAGGCACTGCACGCGCAGGCTGGTGACGAACAGGCGACTGCCACATGAGCTTCCTCAGAAAACCAGGGCGCGGCTTCGTACTCGGCAAGTTCATGCCACCACATGCGGGGCACGTGTATCTGTGTGACTTCGGCCGCGCCTATGTTGAGGAGCTGACCATCCTCGTCTGCTCGCTCCCCGACGATCCCATCCCCGGCAAGTTACGCTTCCAGTGGATGAAGGAGATGTTCCCGACCGCTCGCGTAGTTCACTGCGAGGAAGTCGTGCCGCAGGAACCGGCAGATGACCCGGACAATTTCTGGCCGATCTGGCGCGATATCGTGAAACGTTACCATCCCGAGCCGATCGACATGGTGTTTGCGTCCGAGCCTTACGGCCATCGGCTCGCGCAGGAAGCCGGCGCGCGCTTTGTGCCTGTCGATGAAGCTCGTACGGCATTCCCTATTTCCGGGCGCGCTATTCGTGAAAACCCTTATGCCAATTGGCGTTTCCTGCCCGGCCTCGTGCGCCCCTATTACATGAAGCGCGTCACGCTTTTTGGCGCGGAGTCCACTGGCAAGACCACCCTCTCCGCGCAGCTCGCCCGGCATTTTGATACTGTCGTCGCTCCCGAATACGGCCGGTTCCATACCGAAGCCTTCGGCGCTGACGCCACCACGCCCGAAGACATGCGTCAGATCGTGATGGGCCATCTCGCTGGCGTCTCAGCCGCCTCGCTGCGCGCCAATCGCGTGCTGATCGAAGATACTGACCCTGTGCTCACCTCCGTCTGGTCCGACACACTCGCCGGCTCGCGTGATCCGTGGTTCGACGCATATCGCGACTACCCCGACCTCTATCTCTTCTGCGACATCGACCTGCCCTGGGTTGATGATGGCACGCGCTATTTCCACGATCCCGCGGTGCGCCGGAACTTCCATCTCGCCTGCGAACGCGAACTCGTTTCGCGCGGGGTGAACTTCGTTCGCATTCAGGGCACGCCTGAACAACGTCGCGCGAAAGCTGTCGAGGCCGTCGAGGCCCTGCTTCGCTAGAACCAGATCGCAAAAGCAAAACCGGCCAGCCGGGGGAGCGGCTGGCCGGTCGTTGGCTGGATCGTTTGGCTTGGGAGTGGGTTCAGGCCACTCCGCCGCCCGTGAAGGCCGTCGCCAACACGTAGAGCACAGCCGTAATGCTGAAGAGAGCGATGGTGAGACTTCCAATGTCGTTGGCGACTTCGTGGGAGCCATCAAGCTTGGTGCGTTTGATCAGACCGTTCATTGTCGTTCTCCGTTTCTTGTTTCCGGCAGCGCCTTCTGTGTGCCCGCCGGTCTTCTTCTTGTTTGATAGGGAAACGCCTTAGACGATCCCGGAGCCGAGGCCGTTGGTCATCACGTAGAGCATCAGTGCGACGCCCGAGATTGCGATGGCGAACGAGGCGATGGAGTTCAGACGCTCAAGCGAGGTTTGTTCGATCAGACCGTTCATGGTGATTCTCCGTTTCTTGTTTCCGGCGGGGCCTTCTGCGTGCCCGCCGGCCGTCTTTTGAGTGGGGAGGAAGCGCGTTAAGCGATGCCGCCGAAGCCGTTGACCAGCACGTAGAGCATCAGCGCGACGCCCGAGATGCCGATGGCGAACGAAGCGAAGGAGTTCAGCTGCTCGAGCGAAGTTTGTTTGATCAGACCGTTCATTTTCTTGTCTCCGTTTCTTGTTTTTCAGCTGCGCCCTCTTCGAGGCCTCGCCGTTGAAGACTTGTTTGCAACCCCCGTGCCAGAATTTCTTAACGATCTAGATTATTGTTTTATATGATTTTTATCTGGTGAGCTGGCCGAGTCCCCGCACAATTACGGCGGGTTTCGCCGCACTAGTGGCGGGTTTCACCACCGATGTGGCGAACTGCGCTAGGTTAGTTTCTTGAGTTTATAGACCAGCTCCAACGCCTCGCGAGGCGTCAGGGCGTCAGGGTCCAGCTCGGTCAGAAGCCGGTCAGCTTCAGACGGTTTGCGCTCTTCAGCTGGCGGCGGAGCGAAGGCCGCAAATAGCGGAAGCTCTTCCAGTCGCTTGGCCCCGCCTTCCTTGGCCTCGAGCTTCTTGAGCACGGCCTCGGCGCGGCGAACCGCGGCAGCCGGAAGTCCAGCCAGCTTTGCCACCTGCACGCCATAGGAACGATCCGCCGGTCCCGCCTTCACCTCGTGTAGGAAGACGAGATCCCCGCCCCACTCCTGCGCGCGCAGGCTGGCGTTCGAACAGGCCGCCAGCGTATCCGCGAGGCCGGTCAGCTCATGATAGTGCGTGGCGAACAGCGCGCGGCACTTGTTGACCTCGTGCAGATGCTCGACCGCAGCCCACGCAATCGCAAGACCATCCCAGGTCGAAGTACCGCGTCCGACTTCGTCGAGAATGACGATCGAAGCCGGCGTCGCCTGATTGAGGATCGCCGCCGTTTCGATCATCTCGACCATGAAGGTCGATCGCCCGCGCGAAAGATCGTCCGACGCGCCCACGCGCGAGAAGACGCGATCGGCAATGCCAAGGCGCAGCTTGCGCGCCGGCACATAGCAGCCTGATTGCGCGAGAATGGCGAGCAACACGTTCTGGCGCAGGAAGGTCGATTTACCGGCCATGTTCGGCCCGGTGATCAGCATCAGGCGCGGACCGACATTGCCGCCCGCATCCAGCCGGCAATCATTGGCCGTGAAACCTTGCCCCGTCGCACGCAGCGCTGCTTCAACAACGGGATGGCGAGCGCCTTCCGCATCGAACACAGGTGTATCGGCAATCTCCGGCCGCACAGTCGATGCTTCAGCCGCCCACTCCGCATTGCCTGATGCAACATCGAGACGCGCGAGCCCGTCGGCGACGAGCGCCAATTCAGATCCGAGCGCATCGGCCTCAGCGACGAAGCGATTGAAGATGTCGAGTTCGCGCGCCAGGGCTTCGCCATCGGCACGGCTGATCTTCGCTTCCAGCTCGTTGAGTTGCGTCGTCGAGAAGCGCATCGCGTTCGCCATCGTCTGGCGATGGATGAAGGTCGCAGCCAGCGGCGGCTTCATCAGCGCGTCGCCATGCTTGGCGTTCACCTCGATAAAGAAGCCCAGCACGTTGTTGTGCTTGATCCGTAGGCCGGAAATACCTGTATCCGTTGCATATCCGACTTCCAGCCGCGCAATCACGCCACGCGCATCTTCCTTCAGCGCCCGCGTCTCATCGAGCGCCGGATCATAGCCCTGCGCGACAAACCCGCCGTCTCGCGCCTGTACCGGAAGCTCACGCGCCAGCGCCGCCGTCACTTGTTGCGCAAACGCCGCCAGCTTGGGCTTGTCCGCAAGTGTCAGCGCCGCGCAGGCAGACGCGATCTCCGCAGGCGGCGTGTCCTGACCAGAAAGATCAGCGCAGATCTGCTCACCCACAGACAGGCAGGCCGTCAGCGCCGCCAGATCACGCGGGCCACCACGGCGCAGCGACAGGCGCATCCGCGAACGTTCGAGATCGCTTGCGCGCTTCAGGGCATCGCGTGCGAACTCGCGCCGTTCCGACGCATCGAGGAAGAACGCAACCGCATCGAGGCGTCGCTCGATCTCGGCTGCATCGCGCGACGGCCGGCCAAGCCTCAACGCCAGGAGACGCGCGCCCGCTGCCGTCACCGTGCGATCGACAGCCGCAACCAGCGAACCTTGCCGCTGTCCACGCGACGACTTCTCGATCTCGAGACTTGCGCGCGTCGCAGGGTCGATCGCCAGAAACGCGTCCGGTGCTGACCGTATTGGCGGATCGAGGCGCGCTTGGCCGCCCGCTTGCGTAAGCGCGAGATAGTCGAACAGCAGGCCGCAGGCGATCAGCTCCGCGCGCGAGAACGCGCCGAACCCATCCAGTGTCGAAACACCGAACGCCGTTTTGAACAGACGCTCGCCCAGCTTCGCGTCGGCGCGTGCGTCGGGGCGTGGCGTAAGTGTCAGGCCCTGCGTGGCCCGCGAGACATCGGCATGCGCCATCACGCTGTCGGCGAGCAGAACTTCACGTGGACCCACGGCCGACAGAACGTCTTCCAGAACGGCAGGCGCCAGGTTGAACACTTCGAACTTGCCAGTCGACACATCCGCCAGCGCCAGCGCCGCCTCGCGCCCTCCCCCGGCAATTCCGATCGCCGCCAGGCAATTTGCCGCGCGCGCCTCGAGCAATGACTCTTCCGTAATGGTGCCCGGCGTCACCACCCGCACGATCTCGCGCCGGACGACCGCCTTCGAGCCGCGCTTCTTGGCTTCCGCCGGGTCCTCGGTCTGCTCGCACACGGCCACGCGATGACCGGCCTTGATCAGCCGGGCGAGGTAACCCTCGGCCGCATGATACGGCACGCCCGCCATCGGGATTGGCTGGCCATTGTGGTTACCGCGGAAGGTCTGCGTGATGCCAAGTGTTTGACCAGCAATGATCGCATCGTCGAAAAACAGCTCGTAGAAGTCGCCCATCCGGAAGAACAACAGTGCATCGGGATGATTACGCTTCATCTCGAGATATTGGGCCATAAAAGGCGTTGCACCCTCGATTGCTGGGGGTGTCGTGGAAACTTCTTGCCCTGAGGCGGTGGATTCCGGCCCCTTCACGCTTGATTCGAACCCCATTTGCGGCTGAATGCCCGCCTGCCTAACTCGCCCATCAGGGCTAAGCGTGGCCTCTGCCTAAAGTCCCAAGCGTTCGCCCTCAAGTCCCAAAGCCGCAGTCGAATACATGACCTCCAAACGCCCTAACATTACTGACGATGAAGCGCTGGCCTTCCATCGCTATCCACGGCCCGGAAAACTGTCGGTAACCCCGACCAAACCGATGGCGACGCAGAAAGACCTATCGTTGGCCTATTCGCCGGGCGTTGCCATCCCCGTGCTTGCGATCGCGAAGAATGCCGAGCTTGCGTACGACTATACGTCCAAAGGCAACCTGGTGGCCGTCATTTCGAACGGCACAGCCATCCTCGGCCTAGGCGATCTCGGGCCGATGGCGTCCAAACCGGTCATGGAGGGCAAGTCCGTCCTCTTCAAACGATTTGCCGATGTCGATTCGATCGACATCGAGGTCGACGAGAAAGACCCGCAGAAATTCATCGAGTGTGTGCGCGCGATTGGCGAGACCTTTGGCGGCATCAACCTGGAGGATATCAAGTCTCCAGAGTGCTTCATTATCGAAAGCGAGCTGCGCGAAAAGCTCAACATCCCGGTGTTCCACGATGACCAGCACGGCACGGCGATCATCGCCACGGCCGGCCTGATCAATGCGTGCGAGGTCACCGGCCGCAAGCTTTCGGATTGCAAGGTTGTTATCTCGGGCGCTGGCGCAGCCGGATTGTCAGTCGCCGGCCTGATCCGTCACCTCGGCGTGAAGCGCGAGAACATCCTGATGGTCGACCGTCAGGGCGTCATCTACGAGGGCCGCACGGAAGGAATGGACCAGTTCAAGTCAGCTTTCGCCGTAAAGACGTCGAAGCGCACGCTGGCGGAAGCCTTTGAAGGCGCGGACGTGTTCATGGGCCTCTCGGCCAAGGGAACGGTCAACAAGGACATGGTGAAGTCCATGGCCAAGAACCCGATGATCTTCCCGATGGCGAACCCCGACCCGGAGATCACGCCGGAAGAAGTTCTTGAAGTCCGCTCCGACGCGATCATCGCCACCGGCCGGTCCGACTATCCGAACCAGATCAACAACGTGCTGGGCTTCCCGTACATCTTCCGTGGCGCGCTCGACGTGCGCGCTCGCACCATCAACGAAGAGATGAAAGTCGCCGCCGCCAAGGCGCTGGCCCAGCTGGCGCGCGAAGACGTGCCGGATGAAGTGGCCGCCGCCTATGCCGGGGCCCGCCCCTCCTTCGGCCCGGGCTACATCATCCCCGCGCCGTTCGATCCGCGCCTCATCTGGTATGTGCCGCCCTTCGTGGCGCAGGCCGCAATGGACACCGGCGTCGCCCGCAAGCCGATCGCCGACATGCAGGCCTACCGCGACAGCCTGGCGCAGCGCCTCGACCCCGCCGCCAGCTTCCTCCAGCGCGTCTACGGCAAGGTCCGCTCCGAGAAGAAGAAGCGCATCGTCTTCGCCGAGGGCGAAGAACCGTCCATCATTCGCGCCGCCTGGCAATTCAAGACGCAGGAACTGGGCGAGCCCATCCTCGTCGGCCGCGACGAGCAGGTGATGCGCAACATGCAGCTGCTCGGCATTCCCGCCGGCGAGATCACCATCACCAACGCCCGCGTCTCCGACCAGAACGAGGCCTATACCGAGTTCCTGTACGGACGCCTGCAGCGCAAGGGATACCTCCAGCGCGACGCTCAACGCCTGATCAACCAGGACCGCAACGTGTTCGGCGCCACCATGGTCGCCATGGGCCACGCCGACGGCATGGTCACCGGCGTCACGCGTAACTATGCCACCTCGATCTCCGACGTTCTCATGGCGATCGACGAGCGCGAGGATGTGCGCCCCATCGGCGTCTCCATCATCATCGGCAAGACCGGCCCGATGCTGATCGCCGACACCAGCGTCACCGAAATGCCCGAGGCGGAAGACCTGGCGCAGATCGCGCTTTCGGCCGCCGGCGCCGCCAAGAAGCTCGGCTTCACGCCGCGTCTCGCCTTCCTGTCCTACTCCACTTTCGGCAACCCGCCGGGTGAGCGAATGGCCAAGGTGCGCGACGCTGTCGCCCTGCTCGACGCCAAGGGCGATGTGGGCTTCGAATATGATGGCGAGATGGCCGTGGATGTGGCGCTCTATCCCGAGGCACGCAGGCTCTATCCGTTCTGCCGCCTCACCGGCCCGGCCAACGTGCTGGTGATGCCGGCGATCCACTCCGCCGCCATCTCTACCCGCCTGGCGGCTGCGCTCGGTGGCGCCACCGTCATTGGCCCTCTGCTCGTGGGACTTAAGTCATCTGTCCAGATCGCGCAGCTTGATGCGACGGCGCAGGATATCGTGAACCTTGCAGCGTTTGCGGCGTACAACACGAACGGATAACGGACTGGCGGAATGTTCGGAAAGCTGTTTGGGGAAAGAATAACCCCGGCAGCGAACCGAACAGTCCGAAGGCCGGCGTGCCGCATCGAACGCGATCGTCGATGACGACCAGTTATCGCACAAACCTTGGAAATCGGTTGTGGGTTGCGCCCTATTCCGCCGCGAGCGGAGCTTCGGGTTCTGTCTTCGGAAGGCGCGACTGACGCCACCATTCCAGCGCTGACAGCGCGACAGGCACCATGCCGATGCCCGCGGTGAGAATGAAGACGTAAGCGAAGCCATCGCTTTCGATCAGCGCGCCAAGCCATGGACGGCCAAGTTGGCCGACCAGCATGGTGAGCGAGCCAAGCAGCGCCGCCTGAACGGCCGCGTACTTCGGATTGATCATCGACGTCAGGTACGCGAGGTACACCACGCTGGCAAAACCGACAGCGAGATTTTCGCCGAGGATTGCAATCGTAAGACGCGCCATGCGCAGCTGGTTTTCGCCGAATGCCCCGAACAATGCGTCGAGATGCGTGAAGCTGAGGAAGGCATCCATGCCGGCTGCGCCATTGGCAAGATCAGCGAACAGCAGGTTGGTTGCGGCTGCGAGCGCAGCAGCGACAACCAGCGCCGGCATGCGCCCCATGAACTTCAACAGCAGGCCGCCGCCAGCTATGCCCGCGATGATGGCAATCACGCCGATCATCTTGGAGGCAAAGGCCACTTCCGTTGCGGTGTGGCCGAGCGCACCGTTCTCGGCGCCCATGTAGAAGGGATAGGCGAACGAGCCCCAGATATTGTCAGCGAACCGGTAGGACAGGATAATCGCGAGCGCGAGCAATGCGACCCATTTCAGCCGCTCGATCAGATCGATCATCGGCTCGATCACCGAGCCGAACAGCCCATCCGATACGCCCTGTAGCCAACTCGGTAGCGGCTTTGCCGGAGCGGCATTGGCGACAGGCGGCTTACGGAACCAGATCAGCCAAACAGCGCCCAGCGCCGGACCCAGCACCGTCGCAGCGACGATCAACGGGCCCATGGTAAGCGTGAATGGACCCGCCTTGGTCGTCTCCGGGTGCATCAACGAGTCGACCATGAACGAGCCAAGCGTCCAGAACGCCCAGATCCAGCCCAGCGACACGAGCCCGACAACAATATTACGGCCCGTCTGGTCGTAGCGGAGATTGGTTTCGGCCTTTGCAGTCAGCGCGGAGACGCCCGCGTATTTGGGTTCGGGCGCAATGAGAGAGCCGACCAGCGTCAGCGCCATGATCAGCGCCAGCACCATGATCACGACGTTCCAGCTCATGTGATCCGAAAGGATCAGAGCCCCCGCCCCACCCACGAAAGCTGCGCTGCGATAGCCGGCCTGCACCAGCGTGGAGAGTGCGTTGACGTCCTCCTTGTCGCGCGCCGTCTCGATGCGCCACGCATCAAGCACGATGTCGAACGTCGCCGAGACAAACGATGCCAAAACCGCAATGCCGGCGATGGCGAGCAGATTGGTTGTCGGGTCAAGCGTCGCCAAGCCGAACAGCAGCACGACCTGTATCGCCTGCAGCGGCAGGAACCAGCCACGGCGCAGGCCATAGCGCGCAAAGAAGGGCGCAGCCGTGCGATGCAGAGCGGGCGACCACAGGAACTTGAACGAATAGGCCAGCGCCGACCAGGAGAGGATGCCGATTGTGGCGGTGGAGATACCCTTCGCCGTGAACCAGGCCGCGAGCGTTCCGCCAACGATCGTGAACGGCAAGCCGGACGCAAAGCCCAGCATAAGCATCGCAAGACGGCGGCGATCGTTGAAGATCGACGGCTTGCGCGGCTTTGCAGTCGTTGCGTCTCCAGCAGCCAGATCGGTCATTCCGCAGCCCGTCTCATCTGTGACCAGCGCAGCGCGAGTTCGCGCAGGCGCGGCGGATCAATGGGTTTAGCCGCGAGCTGCGAGATGCCCGCTTCCCTCGCCCGGTCTTCAAGCTCGGGGTCGATATCGGCTGTAAGGGCAATAATCGGCGTTTCCGAGGCAGGACCCGGCAGGCGGCGAATGCGCCGCGTTGCCTCGAGGCCGTCCATGACCGGCATCCGGATGTCCATGAAGACGAGGGAGTAAGCCGTTTCCCCCATTCTTTCCAGCGCTTCGGCGCCGGTTCCGGCAGTGTCTACGCGGAAACCGGCAGCCTTGAGAGCGCTGCGAGCGAGCAGCGCGTTGACGGCGTTGTCGTCTGCAATCAGCACGGACCCGGCTTCACCCGGCTTCAGTGCCTCGTCCTTGGGCTCGGACTGGACAGCGCCCGCGAGCGTCAGGCTGACGCGCTCAATGATCGAGGCGGCACGCAGGGGGCGGATCAGATAGCCCGCAGTTCCCATTTCGCGGAATGTATCGAGACGAGAGCGATCCCCGGGACGCAGCACGATGAGCGTCTTCTTCCTGCGGGCGATCGCCTCGATGTGCGCGGGAGGCATCGCAGCGTCGAGAATGACGAGGTCAGCCTCGGTCGGGTTATCGACAAAGTAGGTGTTGCCGTCGGAAAGGGCCGAGATGACGGCCAGCAGCGAGGCTGGCGGCAATTCGATTGCGACGTGAAGCGGGCGCGCCTTGGGACGTTTGACCGGGGCGGGCTGCGGAACCGACTCGAGCGGAAGTTCAACAACGAACATGGCTCCATGGCCATACGACGAGGACAAGCTCACCCTACCCTTCATCGCGGCAACCAGACGCGCGACAATGGCAAGACCAAGCCCGACGCCGCCGTCACGCCGCGCGTCTGCAGCGCTGACCTGGCTGAACGCGTCGAACAGGCGCGCCTTGGCGTGTTCGGGAACACCTGCGCCAGTATCTCGCACGACAAGATCGAGGCCTGCGCCGTCGCTGCCGGGTCGCGCCTCTATCAACACAGAACCAGATTCGGTGAACTTCACCGCATTGCCGGCAAGATTGAACAGCACCTGACGTAGGCGGCCAGCATCGCCGATCATCCGCCGGGGCAAATCAGGATGAACGACGGCGGCAATATCGAGACCAGCAGCATGGGCGCGCGGAGCCAGAAGCTCAACGACGTCCTGCACGAGATCGGACGGATCGAATGGCGCCGACTCGAGCGGAATGTCGCCCGCTTCCATGCGCGAGAAATCCAGCACGTTGTTAAGGAGATCAAGCAGTCGCGCGCCGGATTTACGGATGGCGCTGGTGTAGTCCAGCTGGGCTGGCGTGAGCTCGCTCTCTTCCAGCAGGGCAGCCATGCCAAGAATACCGTTCAGCGGCGTGCGAATTTCGTGACTAACAGCGGCGGTAAAGCGCTGTGCGGCGTCCGGCTCTTCGCGCAGGTCTGCCGTCGCTAGACGGATGCCAGCGACGGGCGCGGATATGCGCCAACAGCGGCCAGCCCGGTCGACGATTTGAGAGGCGATCGAAGCGGCCGGCGATTCGAACGGCGCCTTCATGCCCGACGTAAAACCGGACAAGGCGCTGGCGGCGATCACCTGGCCAGTTGCATTGATGGCGAGGGCCGCGCCGGGCCAGCTGCGAGCGGTCGCCGACAGGACGTCGCCCGCGGCAGTTTCCGTAATGCCCAGCTCGTTGTTGTTTGCGGCCTGTTTCATTGGAACGACAGTGTAGGCGCCCCGCTGACCATAGGATTAACGGCCCTCCCCGATGCTCCAAAACTCAGGCTGTCAGGCCTGAAAATGGCGACGACTTGCGGGTTGGCATTGCCGGAACCGCCGGACGGAAACGATAAGTCAGCGCCTCTGCTGCATGCACACGGGCGACCCTACTGGAGCCATCAAGATCTGCAATGGTGCGGGCGACCTTCAGTACGCGATGATAGGCGCGCGCCGACAGGCTCAACTGCTCGGCCGCCTTGGACACCAACGCACGCGCATTGTCGTCGAGCGCGCACATCGCATCGACTTCGTTCGATGGCGCATCTGCATTCACCGGACGGCGCACGCCGCCGGGCTCGCCAAAGCGTTCCGCTTGAAGGTCTCGTGCACGCGCAACACGCGCTGCAGCTTCTGCCGTGCCTTCGCTCGGTGGCGGCAAAGTCAGGTCTGCGGCAGTGACCGGCGCGACGTCGACGAAGAGGTCGATACGATCGAGGAAGGGACCCGAGATACGCGAGAAGTAATTGGCCTGGCAGGCCGGGCCCTTGCGGCACGCATACACCCCCGGGCCTCCCCCACATTTGCAGGGATTGGCGGCGGCGATCAGCTGGAAGCGCGAGGGATAGCGGACGTGACGATTGGCGCGCGAGATGACGGCTTCGCCATTCTCCAGCGGCTGACGCAAGCTATCGAGAACCTGAGCCGTGAACTCCGGAAGCTCATCAAGGAACAGCACGCCATGATGCGCCATCGAGGCTTCGCCGGGCTTGGCCTTGATGCCGCCGCCAACCATCGCCGGCATGGATGCGGAGTGATGCGGAGCCCGGAATGGCCGCGTGCGCGACAGCCGCCCGCGCTCCAGCAGCCCTGCGATCGAATGAATCTGACTTACTTCCAGCAGCTCGCGCGCCGACAATGGCGGAAGCAGTCCTGGCAGACGCTGCGCCAGCATTGACTTGCCCGAACCCGGCGGCCCGATCATCAAAAGGTTGTGCCCGCCGGCCGCTGCGATCTCCAGCGCCCTCTTTGCGCCTTCCTGCCCTTTCACGTCACGCAGATCCGGAACCGGGCCCGCATCTGCCAGCGGCCCGGTCTTCGCTGGCATGATCGGACGCGTGCCGTTGAAGTGATTGACCAGGGAAATCAGCGTCGGAGCCGCCAGCACCGTGCCGCCCGACCAGGCTGCTTCTGCACCACACACGGCTGGACAGATCAGCGCCAGTTCCATGCCTTCAGCCGCCATGGCTGCAGGCAAGGCGCCAACGGTATTGGCCAACGCGCCATCAAGCGCGAGTTCGCCAATGGCGGCGACGTCTTCAAGGCTATCGCGCGGGATCACGCCTATGGCGGCAAGAATGGCCAGTGCGATGGCGAGATCATAGTGACTGCCTTCCTTTGGCAGATCCGCGGGGGCTAGGTTCACCGTTGTTCGTTCCGGCGGCAGCGACAGACCAAGCGCCGTAAACGCCGCCCTCACCCGCTCGCGACTTTCCCCAACCGCCTTGTCCGGCAAGCCAACGATGTTGAACGCGTTGGATCCGCCGGACAGCTGCACCTGCACATCGATCGGCCGCGCTTCGACTCCTTCGAACGCAAACGTCGTAATGCGGCTGATCATGGCCCGCCCCCACCTGACTTCTTCAGGACCCAACAGGCCAGAAGCTAGCAAGTGGCGCGAACATTTCAAGAACATTCTTTGCCGTGTACGGATAAATGCAAACGGCGCGACCTTTTTGATGGGTCGCGCCGTCTTCATGATCGGAGGGTGTAAGGGCCGCTTACTTCTTGTTTTTCGCAGCTGTCAGGCGCGCCGGCTTTTTCACGGAAGCGGCAGCCATCTTCTTCGGAGCGGCGGTTTTGGCGACCGGCTTCTTCGCCATGCGCTTGGCGACTGCCTTCGCAACAACCTTGCGCGCCTTCTTGGCGGCAGCCTTCTTCACGGCGTGCTTGGCTGGCATTGCCTTCGGGCGGCTCGGCATGACGATGACGTTGGCGGACGGCGCGGGCATTGGCGCGGTCGATATCGGCGCAGTCACGATCGGCATCGGGATGACTTTGGCCGAGGTCTTCTTCTTGGTCGTCTTTTTCGAGGTCGGCATTCTGCACTCCTGCATTCTTGAGCCGGCGAGCATCAGGCCCGCTGTTGATGTGATGACGTGCAAACTGCCGCGAGAAGCTGAACGCGAAGTTTCCAGAATCGCGATCGCAACTCCTGTTCGAAAATTTTTCAAAGAAAATTATCGCGCGCGTTCGCGATGATCAGAAGAGATCCATCTGCGGTTTCGTCTTCGGCTTTTCCCGGTTCGAGGAGGCTTGCTCGGACATCTCCCAGCCGCCTTCATCATCGAATGTGCGGAGCAGCGACTTCACGTCCGTAAGCGGAGCATCCTCTTCGCCAAGCCATACAGGCCAATCGTTCTCTTGCAGAACTGCAGGCATGCGATCCGTGATTTTCGAAATCGTCGCATTGGCAGGCACTGTTATCTGGATGAAGCAAGGAACAGCGCCTGCATCCCCTTCCCATTCCTTCCAGATCACAGCGAGTGCTACGGGCTTGCGGTCCTTCGGGCGAATTACCCATTGCCTGGTCTTGCCGTTCGGCTGCTCTTCGCCCTCGTTGAAAGTATCGATCATCAGAATGCCACGACGCTCTGCAAATGACTCCGCAAAGGTCGGGCGGCTGTCGACTGTCTCGCTGCGCGCATGCATGTGGTCGGGCTTGAATGAAGTGGCGCCGGGCTTCGAGAAGCCCCAGCGCATCGGAACGCTTTCGCGCTTCCCGGCTTCATCCAGGCGGATGATCCGGGCCGAACGCATAGGCGTCGCAAAGATGACCGGCGCTTCCTCGGGCGTTGGTTCAGCCAGTCTGGAGAAGAAGACGAGCGCGTCTTCCCAGGCCACCAGCTGGGTGAACTTGCCGCACATGACGCTCTAGCGTTTCCTGTTCCCAAACATTCCACGGAACACGAACTTGGTGAGCTCGCGCGTGGCCGTGCGCATGAATGTGCTGGTCGCAGCCTCAGTAGGCGTTTGGCGCGTGGATTTGCGCGGAGCGCTGGGCTTCGGAGCTGTCGTCCAGGTGGTTCTGGGCGCAGGAGCTGGCTTCGGCGCAGCTTTGGCGGCCTCGCGCCGAGCCTTGGCGGCTTCGGCTTCCGCCTTCTGCTGCTGGGCCAACGCGGCTTTTTCCTTGGCAGCTTTCTCTTCGCGCCCGGTGAGAATCTCGTACGCCGACTCGCGGTCGATCGTCGTGTCGTACTTCATCGCCACCGGGCTCTGCGCCTGAATGACCGCCCTTTCCTCGGCGGTCGACGGGCCGAGACGCGAGGCGGGCGGACGGATCAGCGTCCTTTCCACCATCGTCGGCGCGCCCTTGGCGTCGAGCGTCGAAACCAGCGCCTCGCCGGTGCCGAGTTCCGTGATCGCCGCCTCGGTGTCGAGAGCGGGGTTCGGCCGGAAGCTCTGCGCGGCGGCTTTCACGCCCTTGCGCTCGGTCGGCGTGTAGGCACGGAGCGCATGCTGAATACGGCAACCCAGCTGGGCCAGCACGTTCTCCGGCAGATCGCGCGGGTTCTGGGTAACGAAATAAACACCCACGCCTTTCGAGCGGATCAGGCGGACCACCTGTTCGATCTTGTCGACCAGCGCCTTGGGCGCGTCATTGAACAGGAGGTGCGCCTCGTCAAAGAAGAAGACCAGCTTTGGCTTGTCCGGGTCGCCGACCTCCGGAAGCCGCTCGAACAGCTCAGCCAACAGCCACAGCAGGAAAGTCGCATACAGTCGCGGCGAATGGATCAACGTCGTTGCATCCAGCACGTTGATATAACCACGCCCATCCGTTCCGACGCGCATGAAGTCGGTCAGCTCCAGCGCTGGCTCGCCGAAGAACTGCTCCGCCCCTTCCCGCTCAAGCAGCAGAAGCTGGCGCTGCACCGCGCCGATCGATGCCGCCGCAACGTTTCCATAGGTGCGCTGGATCTCAGGCGCGATCGTTGAAATGTGCGCCAGCAGGCTGCGCAGGTCCTTGAAGTCGAGCAACAGCAGATCGTTGTCGTCGGCATACTGGAAGGCGATCGTGATGACGCCTTCCTGCGTCTCATTCAGCTGGAGCAAGCGCGACAGCAGCTGCGGCCCCATTTCCGAGACCGTCGCCCGGATTGGATGACCCTTCTTGCCGTAGATATCCCAGAAGATGCACGGAGCGGCCTGATAGGTGATCGGCTCCATGCCGAGCTGAGCCACGCGCTCATTGATCTTTTCGAGCCCCTTGCCGGTCGGCGTTGCAGCCATGCAGATGCCCGAGAGATCGCCCTTCACGTCGGCGCAGAAAACCGGAACTCCGGCTGCCGAGAACTGCTCAGCCATGACCTGAAGCGTGACGGTCTTGCCCGTACCCGTGGCGCCCGCAACCAACCCATGACGGTTTGCCCGCGCCAGCAGGAGGGTCTGGGGCGATTTGTGGTCGGGCCCGCCGCCGCCGAGATAAATGCTGTCGGTCATGTCATTCTCCGGGAATAGCCCCATAGCTAAAGCAGAGGGGGTACTGGTCGCAAGACAATCACTGGTTAGCCCGCGAACGCACTTTGCAGGCGCCGCGAGGCATTCTACACACATTAATTATGCAGCCGACCCGTGGTATGACGAACCGGACGTGGATGACCGCAGGGGTGTGGGTCATCGCCACGGTCGCCATTGGAATGGTGCTTTATCAAGGCGCCCGCATCCTGGCCCCGTTTGCCATGGCTATATTCGTGTGGCTGGTGATGGAAGGTCTGGCCCGCGCCATCCGGCGGCCCTTCCCCAACCTGCCCGACTGGCTCGCCCACGCCTTTTCGATCGCCGTAGTGGCAATCAGTATCATCGCATTCGCCAGTATCCTGCGCGGAGCGATCGGAGAGTTCACAGAACGGGCCGGCGAATATGAGAGCCGGATCAATTCGTTGATCGAGCGAACTTACAACACGCTCGGCCTGACAGGTGAACACGGCGTGTCGCCTTCAGCCACGCCAGCTGAAACACCTGCGCAGCCGGCGCCGACGGCTACTGCGCCGTTGCCTGGAGCGGACGCACAAGCTGCCCGGACAACGGTCACGACGAGCAAACCGCCCACCCTGAGCGATCTCTTCTATTCCGACACGACAATCGGCCTTGCACAGGCTGCGGCGAATGCGGTGTCCGGTCTGGTCGGCGACATGGTCATCATCATGATCTATGTCGGCTTCCTGTTCGTCACGGCAAACACGTTCACGCGGAAGTTCGACTTTATCTTCTCACGGCCTGAAGACCGCGAACGCGCCCGCCTCATCGGCAACGATGTCCGCCGGACCATGGAGCAATATCTGTGGGTGCAGACGTCGCTGTCGATCATCAACACGTCTCTCACTTATGTAACCTTGCTGGCGCTCGGGCTGCACAATGCGTTGTTCTGGGCGTTCGTCATCTTTGTGCTGAACTACATCCCGACCATAGGCTCGATTGTGGCTGGCATCCTGCCTGCCCTGTTCGCCTTTGTGCAGGACGACTGGCCCGCCTGGATGCCCCAGGATGAATTGTGGAGCGCCGCGGCCGTCTTCTTCGGCGTGTCGATCTGGCAGTTTCTGATCGGTAACTTCCTCGGGCCTCGCATGACGTCGAACAGTCTGAACCTGTCCGCGCTAGTGGTGTTGTTATCCCTTGCCGTCTGGGGAGCATTATGGGGCTTGCCCGGCATGTTCCTGTCGGCGCCGCTTACCGTGCTGGTGATGATCGTGCTGGCGCAAATCCCCGGTGCACGCTGGATCGCGGTGCTCATGTCGGCGGACGGCAATCCGGGCGACTACGCCGTGAAACACGAAGAGCCGATCGAAAGCGCACAGACTTCGGACATCTGACGCGAACTACCCGTGCGTCATCGCGTTGCAGCACAGCTATGCCCCTATCCATGACTTGCTAGGCTGGCCCGTGCGGGTCTAGCTCTCGCTTCTGCGCGGATTCTCCTTACATCTGCCGTTGCATTTTATTTGATCGATTCGAACGCTTTTGGAGGCGGTTTGACCCAGTTCAATGATCTGGCTTTCTCGCGTGAAAGTCTCTTTGCTGCGGCCGAGCGACTGAAGGCCAAGCGCAACACCAAAGCGAGTGCAGCCGAACTCGAGAGCTTCCTCGAACAGTATCGCGCGGACGCGTTCATCGAGGACTTCCTCTCACTGACCGTCGATGACGCAGCAACACTGGCGCTCGACCTGTGGGACTTCAACCGCGAGACCGAAATGCTCACCAGCCGCTCCATCCGGACGCGGCGGGCGACGGGCGCGGGCGGACGCACACTGAAGCTCGACGTCGCCGAGATTGCCGGCAGCGACATCGCCTTCCTTGTCGATAGCGCGATCGGAGCGTGTCAGGAGGCGAAGGTCGAGATCCTTGCTGTCCTGCATCCGATTATTCAGGGGCCGAAAGGCAAGCGATCGATCATTCAGATTCACCTGCCTACGCTGGATGACGACACGCGCGCTGATCTGCAGAAAAAGCTCGAAGACGCTTTCCTGGACGTGGCCGTCGTCAACGCCGACTTCCTTGCAATGCGCGCAAAGATGGAAGAGGCGTCTTCGCGTCTGGCCGACCTGAAAGCCACGCAAGGCCGGACGTCTGGCGAGATCACTGAGGCTCGCGCCTTCCTGTCTTGGTTGACGGCTGAAAACTTCACCTATCTCGGCGCGCGCGATTACACCTTTGCGATGGACGCCGACGGTCGCCTCACCAATGAGGAGCCCATCGTCGATGAGGCCTCCGGTCTGGGCATCCTCCGCGACCCCGCACGCAACGTTCTGTCACGCGGCGCCGAGCCGGCCATGCTGACATCAACGATCCAGGGGTTCATCCACGAGGCGTCGCCGGTCATCGTCGCCAAGGCCAGCTTCATTTCGCGCGTTCATCGTCGCAACTATGCCGATTATGTCGGCGTGAAGCGCTATGATGAGCGTGGCGATGTTATTGGTGAGACCCGCTTCGTCGGCATGTTCACGTCAGAGGCCTATACGCGCGCAGCGGACGAAGTGCCACTGATCCGCCGCAAGATCGAGACTGTGAAAGCTGCTGCGCCGCAGGGCTCGCGCTTCTCGTTGAAGCAACTCGACACTGTACTCAAGACCTACCCGCGCGATGAACTGTTCCAGATATCGGAAGCCGACCTCGAGCGCATTTCTGCCGGCGTCGTGCGCCTGCTGCTACGCCCGCGCACCAGTCTTTTCATTCGGCGCGACCGGTTCGACCGCTACGTATCCGCCCTGCTTTATACGCCGCGCGACAGCTACAATTCCGATTTGCGGACGCGCGCACACAAATTGCTGGCCGAAGCCTATGGCGGACGCCCGACGGCTTTCTACCCATCCTTCGGTGATGGGCCGCTAGCGCGCGTTCACCTGATCATCGGCGTCGATCGCGGCCACCCCGAGCCGGACGAGGACAGTCTCGACCTGCAACTGCGACAATTGTTCGAGACCTGGGAAGATGCGCTCGAGCGTGTGGCGCGTTCGACAAATTCCGACACCACGCTTTCGGCGCGTGCACGCTTCACGGGCGCCTACAAGGAAGCCTTCCAGCCGGAAGAAGGTCTGGCGGATATTCTGGCGATTGGCGCGCTGCAGGCTGGCAAGGCGCTACGCGTTCGCGTGTGGGGGCCGGAATTTGAAGCCGGCATCAGTCACGTGAAGATCTACCACCGCGACGAACCGCTCGATCTCGCCGAGATCGTGCCAGTACTGGAGCGGATGGGTCTGCGCGTGCGTGCAGAGGTCGGCTATCCGATCCGGCTCGCAGCAGATGAAGAGCACGAGGCTGGACTGGTCTATGTCCACGACCTGACAATTGACCGCCCCGGCGGCCAACATCGGCTCGACGCTCGCTTCGAGCAGGCTTTCGAAGCTATCTGGGCGCGTGAGACCGAGAATGATCGCTTCAACAGTCTGGTCGTAGCGCTCGGAACGGACTGGCGGTCAGCGGCCTTGCTCCGCACGCTCTCCCGCTATCGCAGCCAATCGGGCCTCGACCCGTCTGAACCCGTTCAGGTGCGCGCACTCACTGACCATCCGGAGATCGCCAACAACCTCCTCTCGCTGTTTGCAATCAAGTTCGACCCCGCTGTGAAAGGCGACATCGAACAGCGTCGCAAGAATGCAGCGCCCGTCATCGCTTCGATCCAGAAACAGCTCGAAAGCGTTGCAACCCTGGATGCCGACCGCGCCTTGCGCCGCCTGCTTACACTGATCAATGCCACGCAGCGCACCAACTTCTATCTCAGGGATGGCGCCGGAAAACCGTCGCGCCACATCGCCGTTAAGATCGCCAGCCGCGAAGCCGATCCCCTTCCCGCGCCGCGCCCTTACCGCGAGATCTTCGTCTGGTCGCCGGATGTTGAAGGCGTGCATCTGCGCTTTGGTCCCGTTGCTCGCGGTGGCCTGCGCTGGTCGGATCGACGCGACGATTTCCGCACCGAGGTGCTGGGCCTCGTGAAAGCCCAGCAGGTGAAGAACGCCGTAATCGTGCCTGTCGGGTCGAAAGGCGGCTTCTATCCCAAGACCTTGCCCGCCAAAGGCGCGCGCGAGGAAATCCAGGCAGCGGGCGTTGCAGCCTACAAGACGTTCGTCGGCGCGTTGCTGCAGATCACCGACAACATTGTTGATGGCAAAACCGTGCACCCGCCCGGCGTCGTCATCTGGGATGGCGAGGACCCCTACCTCGTCGTTGCGGCGGACAAAGGCACAGCGACCTTCTCGGACATCGCGAACGGCCTCGCGGCTGACTACAAGTTCTGGCTCGGCGACGCCTTCGCCTCCGGCGGCTCGGTCGGTTACGATCACAAGAAGATGGGCATCACCGCGCGCGGCGCCTGGGAGGCTGTGAAGCGGCACTTCCGCGAAATGGGCCGCGACACGCAGAGCCAGCCCTTCTCTGTCATCGGTATCGGCGACATGTCTGGCGACGTGTTCGGCAACGGCATGATGCTGTCGAAATTCATCCAGCTCAAAGCTGCATTCGACCACCGCCACATTTTCCTCGATCCGAACCCGACCGACCTGGAAGCGACGTTCAACGAACGCAAACGCATGTTCGACCTGCCGCGCTCGTCCTGGGCCGACTACGACCAGAAGCTGATTTCCAAAGGCGGCGGAATTTTCGAACGCGCCGCCAAGTCGATCAAGCTGACGCCCGAAATCAAAACGCTTTCCGGCCTGTCGGAAGACGAAGTCACGCCGGACGCACTCATCAAGGCGCTACTGACGACAGATATCGACCTGCTCTGGTTCGGCGGCATTGGCGCCTACATCAAGGCTTCCACGCAAAGCCATGCCGATGTCGGCGACAAGACCAACGACATCCTGCGCGTCGACGCCAAGGACGTTCGCGCCAAAGTCATCGCGGAAGGCGCCAACCTCGGCGTCACGCAAGCTGGGCGCATCGAATTTGCACGCACTGGCGGCCGCATCAACACGGACGCCATCGACAACTCGGCTGGCGTCGACTCGTCCGACCACGAGGTCAACATCAAGATCCTCACCGCCGAAGCCATCAACGAAGGCGCGCTGAAGGAAAAGGACCGCAACGCCCTCCTCGCCTCGATGACCGACGAAGTCGGCCTGCTGGTTCTCGAAAACAATTACGACCAGACCGGCGCGCTATCCGTCATGCAGGCCACCGCGCCTGCCGACCTCGACAGCCATGAAGGCATGATCGAAACACTGGAACGACAAGGCAAGCTCGACCGGGTCGTAGAAGGTCTGCCCTCTCCGGAGTCGTTCCGCAAACTGCGCGAACAACATTTCGGCCTCACCCGCCCGGAACTCGCCGTTGTCATGGCCTACGCCAAGCTCGACTTCTTCTCGTCGCTGATCGCCTCGAAAGCGCCAGACGATCCAGCCTTCGAGAAACTCTTGATCGGCTACTTCCCGAAAGAGCTGGAAAAGTTCGGCGAAGCCCGTCGCCGCCATCGCCTGCGCCGCGAGATCATCGCCACGCGCCTGGCCAACCGCATCGTCAACATGACTGGCCCCAGCTTCCCGATCCAGAAGCGCGACGCGGAGGGCATCGATGCCGGCCATATCGCACAGGCGTTCGAAGCCGCCTTCCTGGCATTCCACATCGACGATCTCGTCGATCGCACCAACGCACTGGACGGCAAGGCGTCGGCCGCAGCGCAGACCATGATGTCGGTCGAGACGTCCGCCAACCTGCGCATGTTGGCGAGCGCCTTTGCATCCGAACCCGAGCTCCTGCGCTCGGGGTCCATCACCAAATTGGTCGAGCGCTACCGCGCCGCAGTCACCGAACTCAAGGCGCTGCTGCCATCCGCCCTCTCACCGCTGGTCATGAGCCGCGTGAAAGCCCGCGCCGAAAAGTACCGAGCAGCCGGTGCGCCAGACGAACTGGCCCAGGACGTCGCCACGGTCCGCGCCCTCGCCTCCGCACGAGAGACTGTGGAAATCGCCGACCAGACCAAATGGCCCCTCGCCGCCGCCCTGTATGTCCAGCACCAGCTCGGCGAACAGCTCGGCTTTGACCGAATGCGCGCAGCCGTCCGCGATCTCGACCCGCGCGAACACTGGGACCGCCTCGCCCTGCAACGCATCTCGGACGACCTGCCCCGCCGCCAGAGCGAACTGACCATCGCCGCCATCCGAGCCGCCCAGAAAGGCGACGTCGGCCCGGCCAAAATCGATCGGGAGGCTGCGCGCAAGATCGTGAGCGACTGGATTGCGCCTAGACAAGCGCTGGCCGACCGGTTCATGCAACCCATGCGGGCATTCGACAGTCAGGGCGGGTGGTCGCTCGCCAAATTGGTGCTGCTGGGCGACGCGGTCCGTGAGTTCATCTATGCCTACCGGACTGAATCCGGCGCCTGACATATTCTGGCCAGCGGCTTGCCTGGCCAATGACTTCTTGGAGTGACCCTTGGACCGCGACCTGACTTTCCGCGACGCCCAACTGAAGGACGCCGCCGGGCTCGCGGAGATCGGGCGTGAGACTTTCGCGGAGACATTTGGCGACCTGTATCCGCCCGGCGATCTGCGACAGTTTCTCGACGAGACCTACTCCGTCGACAAGATGAAGGGTGATCTCAACGATCCTGAAGTCGAAACGCGGATTGCCTATTCCGGCCGGAAGATGTTGGCCTATTGCAAGATTGGCCCCTGCAAGCTGCCGATCGACACCGGCCCGGAACCGGCGCTCGAACTGCACCGCGTCTATGTCTACCAGCACGGCCAGGGCGTTGGCGTCGGCCGTATCCTGCTGGCCTGGGCGATCGAACGCGCCCGCCAGCGCGGCGCCAAGAACCTCTATCTCGGGGTATGGGAATCGAACGAGCGGGCTATCGCGCTTTACGAAAGCCGCGGTTTCGAGAAGGTCGGCGGCTACAAGTTCAAGGTCGGCGACACCTTAGATGACGAATTTATCATGCGACTTCGCCTCGCGTAACACCTCTTACGTGCTTACCCGCCGCCAGCAATCATCCTAGATAGTTGTTCCAGCCCGGTCCTCGGGCCGAGGGAGCCCCGTTCCAAGATGGATTTCGATCTCACGCCGCTTCTTAATGATCCGGCCGCGTGGGCTGCGCTCATCTCCCTGGTGGTAATGGAGATCGTGCTCGGCATTGACAACCTGATCTTCATCTCGATCCTCACGAACAAACTTCCTGAAGAACAGCGTGCGCGTGCGCGCAACATCGGCATCTCGCTGGCGCTGGTCATGCGCCTTGCCCTGCTCGGCTCCATTGCCTGGCTGGTCGGCCTCGACCAGACCGTTATAAGCCTCGGCATTCACGGCGACATCGATCCTGCCACGGGCCATCCGAGCTTCGAGACCGACTACTCCTGGCGCGACATCATCCTGATCGCCGGCGGCCTGTTCCTCGTCTGGAAAGCCACCACCGAGATCCACCACACGATGGACCCGCATGTCGACAACAAGGAAGCCGCCCCCGTCGCCGGCAAAGCGGTCATGAATTTCGGTACGGCGATCGTACAGATCCTGATGCTTGACCTCGTCTTCTCGATCGACTCGATCCTGACAGCGGTCGGCATGACCGACCACATCGCCATCATGTTCATCGCCGTTATTGCCGCCGTGACTGTGATGCTGCTGGCCGCCGGCCCGCTTTCGCGCTTCATCAACGCAAATCCCACCGTCGTCATGCTGGCGCTGGGCTTCCTGCTGATGATCGGCATGGTGCTGATTGCGGATGGCTTTGGGGTGCACGTTCCCAAGGGCTACATCTATGCGGCCATGGCCTTCTCCGCCTTCGTCGAGATCCTCAACCTCGTATCTCGCAAGCGGAAGTCCAAAGGGGCGCCCACAGGCGCGACGAAGCACTAACGACAAGCTGCGAGTCGTTCGCGAAAATATTTCGCGACAGCGTTGTAGTTAGTCGCAAATATCGCTTTCGCGTCACACCTTACGAGCATTGCGTTTTTCGTATGCTTCGTGGGTGAGCGTACGCTCACATTCAAGTATTGTTGGCCAACGCGCGCACTGAGACAGTGGCGCAAACAATCAAAGCTCGCGGCAAAGCTCGCGGCGGAGGGCGCCAATGAAGCTGACCATCAATGGCAAGGATCAGGAATACGCGGGGGAGGAAGATCGCCCCCTGCTCTGGTATCTGCGTGAAGACCTGAAAATGACTGGCACAAAGTTCGGCTGCGGCGTTGCTGCCTGTGGCGCGTGCACGGTGCTTGTCGATGGCCAACCGACGCGCGCTTGCATCACGCCGGCCGCCTCGCTCGAAGGCAAGAAGATCACAACGATCGAAGGGCTGAACACTCCCGCCGGTCAGGCCGTGCAGAAAGCCTGGTCGGAGCTGGACGTCGTGCAGTGCGGCTGGTGCCAGTCAGGCCAGATGATGGCTGCGACCGCCCTGCTTGAGCAGACGCCGAAGCCAACCGAACAGCAGATCACAGATGGCATGACGTCAAACATCTGCCGCTGCGCCACCTATCACCGCATCCGTGGCGCCGTCGCGCGCGCTTCCGAGATCATGGGGTAATCACCATGGCTGACACAGCAACCTTCTCCCCTTCACGCCGCTTCGTTCTTGGCGCGGTCAGCTTCGGCGCCGCCGGCTTCGCTGTCGGCTGCGATTTCCGCCCGGCCGATGCCGCGGCTGGTCCGGTCACGCAGAACATGCTCGGGCCGTATGTCCGCGTCGGTTCAGACAACACCGTGACCGTCTTCCTGCGCCACCTTGAAATGGGTCAGGGCGTTTCGACCGGCCTCACCACGATCGTGGCCGAAGAGATCGACGCCGACTGGTCGCAAATGCGCTTCGAGCATTCGCCGGCCAATGACGCGCTCTACGGTAACCCGGCTTTCGGCGGCATGATGGGAACCGGCGGCTCGACCGCCATCTTCTCATCGTGGGAGCAGCTCCGCGCCGCCGGCGCGTCTGCCCGCGAAATGCTGCGCCAAGCCGCCGCGAAGAAGTGGGGCGTTGACGCCGCCACCGTGATGGTCGCCAAAGGTCAGGTCACGTCAGGTAATCACAAGGCTTCCTTTGGCGAACTGGCTACCGAAGCTTCCGCTCTCACGCCGCCCGATCCGAAGTCGCTGAAGTACAAGGAGGCTTCGGCCTACGAGTTCATTGGCAAGGAGCGCGACCCAGCCAAATCGCTCGGCCGCCTCGATACGCCGGGCAAGGTGCACGCCACCGCGCAGTACGCCCTCGACTATCATCCCGAAGGCATGCTGACCGCGGTCATCGCGCGTAGCCCGAAGTTCGGCGGCAAGGTCGCCAGCTTCGACGACACCGCCGCAAAGGCCGTGGCCGGTGTTACTGACGTTGTGCAGGTGCCGAATGGCGTCGCCGTTGTCGCCACCAACTTCTGGGCCGCCCGCAAAGGTCGCGAAGCGCTGAAAGTCACGTGGGATGACAGCGCCGCAGAGAAGCGATCCAGCGCCGCGATGTTCGAGGACTATCGCAAACTGCTCGCCAAGCCGGGTCTCGAAGCCCGCAAGGAAGGCAAAGGCGCCGCTGGCCTTCAGGGCGCAGGCCAGGTCATCACGGCTGACTTCGAGTTCCCGTTCCTCGTGCACGCGCCGATGGAGCCACTCAACTGCGTGATTGACTACAAGCCAGGTGAATCCTGCAGCTACCACTCCGGCTCGCAGATGCCGACGAACGACCAGCGCGCCATCTTCACCGTTCTGGGCCTCAAGCCCGAGCAGGTATCGGTGGTCACGCACGTCGCCGGCGGCTCGTTCGGACGTCGCGCCACGCCGGATGCCGACCTTGCAAGCGAAGCTGCTCACCTGGCCAAAGCCCTCAACGGCAAAGCTCCGGTGAAGCTGATGTGGACGCGTGAGGATGACATCCGCACGGGCAAATACCGTCCGATGAACGTCCACCGCATGACCGCCCGCGTGAACAATGGCGCGATCGAAGCATGGGGCGACCGCACGGCAATCCAGTCGATCATGGAGGGTACGCCCTTCCTGCCGCCAGGCACGCCTGACCTCTCCTCGATCGAGGGTTCCAACGATATCGCCTACGCGATCCCGAACATCAGCGTGGATGTGCACCTCGTGAAGAACCCGGTGCCGATCCTCTGGTGGCGCTCGGTCGGCCACACGCACACGGCCTATGCGAAGGAGCACTTCTTCGACGTGGCTGCACGCAAGGCCGGCAAGGACCCGATCGAACTGCGCAGGCAGCTCCTCGCGAAAGAACCACGCCAGCTCGGTGTGCTTAACCTCGCTGTCGAGAAAGCGGGCACCCTGCCCGCCGGCCAGACGCGCGGTGTTGCGGTCCATCACAGCTTCTCGTCCTACGTGGCGGAGGTTGCCGATGTGACCGTGAATGCAGACGGCACGTTCAAAGTCGAGCGCGTGGTCTGCGCGGTCGATTGTGGAACCGTCATCAACCCGGACGTTGTACGTGCGCAGATGGAAGGCGGCATAGGCTACGGCCTCTCCGCCATTCTCGGCGAAGCCCTGACAATCAAGGATGGCGCACCGGTGCAATCAAACTTCTACGACTATGCACCACTCCGCATGGCGCAGATGCCGAAAATCGAGGTCTACATGATCGCCTCGACCGAGCCGCCGACAGGCGTAGGCGAACCGGGCGTACCCCCGATCGGGCCAGCAGTCGCCAACGCCCTGCTCGCCTCAACCGGCAAGACCTACAACAAGCTACCCTTGGGCCTGAAAGCCTGACCGAGCGGACAGCGAAAAGAAAGAAGGGCCCGCTGTGAAGCGGGCCCTTTCAGTTTTGACCTCCACCTCCTCAGGTGGCTCTTGAATTACTTGGCGGCGGGAGCTGTTTTCTCGATCCAGTCGGCGAATGTCTGAGCGAACTGGGCAAGGAATTGCTTCGTTTCTTCTTTCTCGATGACGCCAGCGTCGTTGAACCAGGTGCCGACGCCCGACAGGTACATCTCGGGCTGCTGCAAGACCGGCGTGTTCAGGAAGGCGAGTATCTGACGCAGGTGATGGTGCGCACCGAAGCCGCCGATATTGCCCGGTGAGTTCGAAATGACGGCCGCCGGCTTGCCGTTGAAGGCGCTATGACCATAGGGGCGCGAGGCGATGTCGATCGCGTTCTTCAGAACACCCGGCAGCGAGCGGTTGTATTCCGGCGTCACGAACAGGATGGCGTCGGCCGATTTGATCTTGTCGCGCAGTTCCTGCCATTCAGCTGGCACGGCGCCGTCGAGATCCTGATTGTAGAGGCCGACCTTCGAGATATCGATTTCCTCGAAAGTCAGGCCCTTGGGGGCTAGTGCCTCGATGTTCTTTGCAATCTTGCGGCTGAAGCTCTCTTTACGGAGCGAACCAACCAGAACGGCGATTTTGCGGGTCATCTTTGTATTCCTTGGGTGATGAGGAGGAGGAAAAGTTTGTTATGTCCTTGACGAACGGCCTGTTCGTCACCTTGTTGCATATGCAACATCTAGGAGGTTTCGTTGCGATTGCAACAATCTCAGCTAAAGACTCCGTCGAAAATTCCTTCAGACCCCATTCAAGGGGCCTGGGTGGCATTGGGCAGGGTCTCGCAGGCTATCCAATGCCATGTCGAAACCGCCCTGAAAGACGCCGATTTCCCGGAACTATCCTGGTACACGGTACTTTGGGAGCTTGAGCGGGCGGGTAAACCGACCCGGCCCAAGGACCTCGCCATTCCCCTGTTCATCCTGCCCTACCAGCTTTCCCGGCTGGTTGATCGCATGGCGACGGAGGGCCTCGTCAAACGCATAGAGTGCAAGGAAGACAAGCGCGGCCATATGCTGGAGCCAACCGCCAAGGGGTTCGCGCTGCGCAAGGCGATGTGGGCCGTTTACGCTCCCGCCATGGATGAAGCCATGAAGCGGATCGACGACACGGAAGCGCTCAAGCTGGCCGCACTGCTGAACAAGCTGGGCGGGATCGAGCACACGGACTGCTCGGACAAGGGCGACAGCCATTCACGGTGACATTTCCGGCCTAAAGGCCTATGTCCCCCGCCATGGCCGACGGCGCGCCCTCCTCCAACACATCCCCTCCTCCCGTCCAAGAACGGGCAGGTGTCGATATCCTCACGCTGGGATGCCGCCTGAATTCGTATGAGTCTGAGGTGATGCGCGGTCACGCCGAAGCGGCCGGGCTGCGGGATGCCGTCATCGTCAACACATGCGCCGTGACAGCCGAAGCCGTGCGTCAGGCTCGCCAGACCATTCGCCGCGCCCGCCGCGAGCGACCGACTGCTTCGATCATCGTTACTGGCTGTGCAGCGCAAATCGACCCGGCGAGCTTCGCAGAAATGCCGGAAGTCTCGCGCGTAATCGGCAATGCCGAGAAGATGAAAGCCGAGACATTCAGGCCAGTCGACTTCGTCGGCGAAGTCGAGCGCGTTCAGGTCAACGACATCATGACCGTTCGCGAAGTTGCAGCACATCTTGTCGATGGCCTTGATGGCCGTGCGCGTGCATTTGTGCAGGTGCAGACGGGATGCGATCACCGTTGCACTTTCTGCATCATCCCGTACGGCCGCGGTAACTCCCGTTCGGTTCCCGCTGGCGAAGTTGTCGATCAGGTGAAGCGCCTCGTCGCCACGGGCCACTACGAGATTGTTCTCACCGGCGTCGATCTAACCTCGTGGGGCGCTGATCTGCCGAACACGCCAAAGCTTGGAAATCTGGTGACGCGCATCCTCAAGCTTGTGCCGGACCTGAAACAGCTTCGCCTGTCTTCCATCGATGCGATCGAGATCGACGAACCCCTGTTTGAAGCACTGGCGCACGAGCCACGCATTGCACCGCACATGCACCTCAGCTTCCAGTCGGGCGACGACATGATCCTGAAGCGCATGAAGCGCCGCCACTCGCGCGCCGACGCGATCAACCTGTGCAGCCGCCTGCGCGAGGCCCGCCCCGAAATGGCGTTCGGCGCCGACCTGATCGCGGGCTTTCCGACCGAGACGGAGGAGATGTTCGCCAACACGCTCGCGAGTGTCGACGAATGCGGAATCGACTATCTGCACGTCTTCCCCTACTCGCCCCGCCCCGGCACGCCCGCCGCGAAGATGCCGCAAGTTGCGCGCGACGTGGTGAAGGCCCGCGCCGCAGCCCTGCGCGAGAAAGGTGTTGAGCGCCTGAGCTTGCGTCTCGACCGCCATGTCGGCAGGACCACGATGGTGCTGGTCGAAGCCGGCAATCGCGCCCGCCTGCCAGACTTTGCGCCGGTGCGCATTGACGGCGTCTCACCAGAGCCGGGTCGCCCCGCCCTTTTCAACCTTGTCTCGCGCAATGCGACCGAACTCGTCGGACAACTGGCATGATCCTTTGGTGGGGCAAGAAGAAGCAGCCGGACCCAAAGACCGGCGAAACACCCGTCGAGCCGCTGAAGCCCGGTGAAACGCCTGCGTCTCCGCTCGACGCGCCAGCGGCAAAACCAGTCGCGAGCCTTGACCAGCAGATCTTCGGCAATCAGCCGATTGCAAAGCCTGAACCCGAGCTGGATGACGATCCAATTGGCCTGCGCAAAGCCGCAGAGCGCATTGCAGCCGAACGCGCCGCAGAAGCCGCCGCGCGCGAAGCTTCGGTCCTGCACAAACTCAGCGAGGGGCTGAAACGCTCCTCTTCCCGGCTCGCTGAAGGGCTTGCCGGTTTCTCGAAGCGCAAGATCGACTCGGATGCCCTCGACGAACTCGAAGAGCTGCTGATCACGTCCGACATGGGCGCCAAGGTTGCCGCCCGTATCACCAAGGCATTCTCCAAAGACCGCTTTGATCGCGAAGTTACAGGTGACGAAATCAAGGCGGCCCTCGCCTCCGAAATTTCGGCTATTCTCAAGCCACGCGAGCAGATCGTCGATTTCAGCGTGGGCCCGAAGCCCCGCGTCGTCCTGTTCGTCGGCGTCAACGGCTCAGGCAAGACAACCACGATCGGCAAGATCGCGTCCAAGTTATCCGCACAGGGCGCGGACATCGTTCTGGCGGCAGGCGACACATTCCGCGCGGCCGCTGTCGAACAGCTGAAAGTCTGGGCTGAGCGCGCCAATGCGCGTTTCATCTCCAAGCCGCACGGCGCAGATGCTGCGGGCCTCGCCTATGAAGCCATCGAACTAGCCAAGACCGAAAACCGCGATCTCGTGCTGATCGACACGGCCGGTCGCCTGCAGAACAAGACGCAGCTGATGGACGAACTCGCCAAGGTTGTCCGCGCCATCCGCAAGATCGACCCGACTGCGCCGCACGATGTCATTCTCGTTCTTGACGCCACCGTCGGCCAGAACGCGCTCGGCCAGGTCGAGGCATTCCGCAACACGGCGGGCGTCACCGGCCTCGTCATGACCAAGCTCGACGGCACGGCCAAGGGCGGCGT